>CALHZX010000084.1 GCA_938040725.1 uncultured Actinomyces sp.
TGCTCGTGTTGGTCACGATCTACCTTGTCTCCCGGGCTTTTCCGGGGTTGGGGTCGGTGCCGATCGCGCATTATCTGGCGCGGGGAAACTCGTCCGCGCGTACGTGTTATGTCTCAAGAATGCGACCGGTCTTCCGGTGGTCACCTTTCAGTGTAATGGTGTGTGAGGAGTTCGCGGGGGAGGGGCTGGTCACAGAGACAGGCACTAATCGTGAAGAACAGGGTCCCATGCGGCGGGCCGTGGAGCTTGTCAGGCACTATGCTGGAGTCATGGCACACGAGTTTGATTCCGTCCCCGCCGACGACGCCGAAGTCCTTGGTATTCTCGCCTATTCGTCGCTCGCGTTCATGACGCGCTTGGCGAAGGATGGCGAGCAGGCCCCCACGTTCGAGGCCCACGTGGAGCATGCGCGCATGGCGGCGCGTTGCTTCAAGCTCTACCAGCAGCTGGAGGTGTGGAGTGAACACCGCGGCTTTGATTTGCTGGCGGCTGGTGATGCGTTCTCGGGCGCGTACGATGACTTGGATGCGCGCACGCGTCCGACGACGTTCGCGGAGCGCTCTGTCAAGACGTTTATTACCCGCGGCATGCTGGGTGACATGCTGATACGCGTCGCGCAGGTGCACGGCCTGTTTGAGGGGATTGAGGACGTGTGGCCCTTCGAGCAGGGGCACTGGGTGCGCGTGCACCTGGGTCCGCAGATTGAGGCTGACGAGCAGCTGTCGGCGCGCCTGTCCCTGTGGGGTCGCCGCGTGGCGGGTGAGGCTCTCGGCCTCGTGCGCGCGACGCTGTTCACCTACCCGTCGCTGGCGGCATCCCCGGAGAATGTCGACGAGATCACGGAGTACGTGATCAAGCGCCACGGGGAGCGCATGACAGACATTCACCTGAAGGCTTGATGAGGTCACAGGGTATAGACGAGGCCGGGGTTCCTCGGGCGGTATGGTGTCCGCTCGGGTTCCCCGGCCTCGTTTGTGTGGGTGCGAATCAGTGGATCGCGAAGCCGACGCGGCGTTCGGTCTTGTCGGCGATCTGCACGTAGCCGAGGGCGTGGGCGGGCACGAGGGTGCGCTGGCCCTTGGTGTCGGTGAGGTCGAGGACGCCGTGGGGGGAGGCAAGGGCCTCGTTGACCTTGGCCATGAGCTCGTTTTCGCTCATGTCGACGTCGAGGGCGAGCTGGCGCGTGTTGTCGCGGATGCCGATGAAGATCTCCATGGTGACTCCTTGCTGGGAAATGTCGTCATGGCCATCATATGTGCCGCAGATGTGGGTGGGGTCTGCGAGTATTGCGTTATGAGCGAAATTCAGGTCAGGTTGCGCAGCCGCAGTGCCGATTGGTGGCGTCTGCCGGAGCTGAACGCGCGCCAGCGTGCGGTTGTGGACGCGGCGCGCTCGGGTGACGTGATTGCGCGTGGCGCGCCGTCGTCGGGCCGCTCGACGTGTGCCCTGGCGGTGTTCGAGCAGGCGGCCTCCCGTGGCCGCTCCGCGCTGATTCTCGCTCCCGATCGCATGCGCGCCGACGTGTTGACTCCGCGTGCGCAGGCGCTTGGCCCGGATTCGGTGCGCCCGGTGCGTACCCCTGCCTCTTTCGCCTATCAGGTGGTGGCCACGTGGCGTACCCAGCGTGACGTGCCGTTGGAGGGGGTCGAGCTGGTGACGGGCGCGGCCCAGGACCAGATGCTCGCCGAGGCCCTGGAGTCCGTGGATGCCCCGTGGCCGCAGGATATTGGTCCGCAGATGCGCTCGA
Organism: uncultured Actinomyces sp.; assembly: GCA_938040725.1. Lineage (GTDB taxonomy): Bacteria > Actinomycetota > Actinomycetes > Actinomycetales > Actinomycetaceae > Pauljensenia. The sequence continues at coordinate 1,748 of CALHZX010000084.1, forward strand.
TGCCGGCGTTCCGCGCGGAGCTGCGCAATTTGGTGGCCCGCGCGGGCGAGGCCGGGATGGTTGCGGCCGAGTTGTCCGAGGCCGGGGCCCGGTTCGGCCGTCCGGAGTGGCAGGGCGTGGGCGCGATTGTCGCGGCGCTGGAGGAGGGGTCCGAGCGCTCCCCGGAGTATCCGCAGACCCTGCGCGTGGACTTGTCGCGCATCCAGGCGCTCGCGGCCGACCTGATTGACGCGTGGGAGCAGGACGCGCCCTCCCGTGGCGTGCAGGCGCCCTGCCCGGTGCCCGACGTCGTGATCGTCGATGACCTGCAGGATTGCACGCCCTCGACGCTGAGGCTGCTGGAGGCCTGCCGAGACGCCGGCGCCCGCATCGTTGCTTTCTCGGATTCCGACGTGGCTGTGGCCGGGTATCGCGGCGGTGAGCCGCACCTGGACCGCAGGCTCGCATCCGCCCTCGGCGTCGAGATCGCTGAGCTCGGCCAGGTCTACGACATGTCCCGCGCCGTGCGCGAATTGGCGCGCCAGGCGTGTGCGCGCATCGCCCAGTCCGGTTCGCCCGCCCGGCGCGAGGCTGGGGTCGCAGACGACGCACCTGCGGGCCGTCTGATGACTCACCTGGGTGCCACGCCCTCGCAGATGGGTGCCCTCATCGCGCGCGCCCTCAGGTCCCACCACCTGCACGACGGCATCGATTTTTCGGATCAGGTCGTCATTGTGCGCAGCTCCTCGATGGTCGTCGAAACACGCCGCTATCTGGAGCGTGGCGGCGTGCCCGTCGCGGGAGGCAGTCGCGCCTTCGACTTTGCAACACAGCCGACCACGCGCCTGCTTCTGGACCTCGTGACCATGCCGACGGGCCAGAGCGACACGGACGTGGCCGTGCGCCGCGAACTCGCCGAGCGCCTCCTGCCGTCGCCCCTCGTGCGCGCCGACGCGCTCGCGGTCCACCGGCTGCTGCGCCGCCTGAACGCCGCGCGTGCCCAGGCCGCGGAGGAGGCCGGAGAGGAGACCACGCCGATTCCTCTGACGATGGCCGACCTCGTCAGTGACCCGCAGACCTGGCGGCCCGACCTGGAGCAGGCTGAACAGACGGGTGGCAAGCGCGCTCGCGCCGCCGCAATGCTCGCACGTCCGCTTGAGACGGCCGTGCGCCTGTGGGAGCTGGGGATGAATGGGAGCGCTCGCCCCCAGGAGTGCCTGTGGTCCCTGTGGGAGGCGTCCGGGGTGGCCAACGAGTGGCGCTCTCGGGCCATCGCATCGGACGAGTCGTCGGGCTGGTACGACGATCAGCTGGATGCTGTCGTGGCCCTCCTGCGCGTTGCCGACGTGTGGGAGCAGCGCAACCCCGCCGGCTCGGCCGTACGCTTCGCCTCCGAGCTGCTGGCTGGCTCGGTCCCTATTGACACGATTTCGCGCGTGGGTGTGCGCCCGGGCGGAGTCGAAGTACTTACCCCCGCGCAGGCGATGGGGCGCCACTGGCAGGTCGTCGTTCTCGCTGGCCTGCAGGATGGGGCTTGGCCGAACCTGCGCCTGCGCGATCGGATCCTGCGCGCTGACCTCCTCGCGGACGTGGGCGCGGGCCGCGTCGCCGTGGGCGAGGACGGGCGCGAGGAGCTCATCGACTCGACACGCTCGGCCCGGCGCGCGGTGCTGGACGACGAATACCGCCTCTTTGTTGCGGCCCTGACGCGCGCGCGGTGCGTCGTGCATGCCGGCGCGGTGCGCTCGGAGGATGCCGCGCCTTCGGTGTTTTTTGATCTGGTGGCGCGTTTGGCGGGCACGCCTCGAGAGAACGACATTGTGCCGGTAGACCAGGTGGACGCGCCTCTGTCCCTATCTGGGCACATCGCGGACCTGCGAGCGCGCGCGGCTAGCCCCGATAACCCGGCAGACGCGCAGCTCGCCGCCACCCTGCTGGCCCTGATGGCGCGCGAAGACGTGCTCTCCGCGCAGCCGCAGCGGTGGCTGGGCGCGGGCGGTACGCCCACGACTGACGAGGAGTACGCGGGTGAGCTCACGCTGTCTCCCTCGCAATTCGAGCGCGCGCTGGCGTGCCCGCTGCGCTGGTTTCTCACCACCGTCGGAGCTGATGGCCCATCGAACGCGGCAGCCAGCCTCGGCACCCTTATTCACGCAGTCGCCGAGGAACACCCGCACGGTACACCGGAGGAACTCACCGAGGCCCTTGATGCTCGCATCGAGGAGCTGGGCTACAACCTGGACACGTGGGCGGGGCGGCACTCGGATCGTCGTGCGCGCGCCATTGTCGAGAACCTGGCATCGTACCTCGTGGGCGTTCCCGGCAGGGTGGACGTCGAGCAGAAGGTCGAGGCGCAGGTTGAGGGTGTGACTATCCGGGGCCGGATGGACCGCCTCGAGTACGTTGATGAGGGTGTGCGCGTGACAGACCTGAAGACGGGGAGTAATTCGGATCCGTATCGAAAGGTTGATGACAACGCGCAGCTCGCGGCTTACCAGCTGGCTCTTCTCGCCTCGGGTGAGGACGTTGCGGGCGCTCGTATCGCGCTGCTCGGCACGAAGAAGAAGCCTCAGACGTTCGATCAGAAGCCACTGCAGGGTGAGGCGCTTGCGCAGTGGCGCAACAAGGTTCGCGAGGTCGCTGAGTCGGCGCGAGGCCCCTACTTTGAGGCGCGTCCTTCGGATGCGGCCTGCGCGTACTGTTCTTTCGATCGGCTGTGCCCGGCACGCGAGCGCGGTCATAAGGTGGTGGAGTGACGTGGGAACGGACAGCGCGATGAATCTTGGCGCCCTGCAGATCCAGGCAATCGTCGATGCAACGAAGACTCCGACCCCGGAGCAGGTGCGTGTGGTCGAGGCTCCACGTCGCCCGCTTCTCGTCGTCGCGGGCGCGGGGTCGGGCAAGACCGAGACCATGTCGATGCGGGTCCTCTGGCTCCTGGCGAACCATCCGGACCTGACACCGTCGTCGATCCTTGGCCTCACCTTCACGCGCAAGGCGGCCGGTGAGCTGGGGGAGCGCCTGCGTGAACGCATCCGCCTGCTTTCACGCGAGATGCCGCAGCTGCGTGAGCGTCTCGACGAGGACCCGGTGTCGCTGACCTACAATTCCTTTGCGGAGCGTATCGTCTCCGAGCATGGTATGCGCATCGGGATCGACCCGGACTTTTCGATGCTCTCCGAGGCGGGGGCAATCGACCTGATGACGCAGATCGTTGAGTCGTGGCCGACAGACTTAGACGATGACCTCAAGCCGCTGAGCGCGGTGGAACAGGTCCTGCATCTTTCGGGCGAACTCGCCGAACATGGGTACACGGTGGAGAGTGCGCGCAGGGCCCTGGAGGAGCTGGGGCGCGAGCTCGAGCAGGTGGGTGAGACGAATGACGAAGCACGGTGCCTGCTGCGTGCAAACCGTCGCCGTATCGCTTTCCTCGGTCCGATCGAGGCCTATCAGCAGCGCAAGCGTGACATGGGTGTCCTGGACTTTTCCGACCAGCTCGTCCTGGCCACCCGCATTGTGCACGAGGCTCCGGCCGTGCGTTTGGCTCTGCGCGAGGAATTCCGCGCGGTCCTCCTTGACGAGTTCCAGGACACGTCGGTGATCCAGATGGACCTCCTCTCCACGCTGTTTAGCGACCACGCAGTGACCGCGGTGGGAGATCCGAATCAGGCGATTTACGGATGGAGGGGGGCCTCGGCCTCGTCCCTGGAGTCTTTCCTGGAGCGTTTCCAGACCGGCGCATCGGAAGAGGGCCAGACGCTCAGCCTGTCCACGGCCTGGCGTAACGACGTGTCGATTTTGGATGCGGCCAATCGGGTGGCGGCACCCCTGCGGGAAGTGGCGTCCTATCAGCAGGGAAAGGATGCGCTCAAGGCGCAATCGCCCGTCCTGGTTCCCAGGGGTGGGGCGGGGCGCGGCACGGTGGACATCGCGTATTCGCAGTCCTACGACGAGGCCTTGGCCGCGACCGTCGACTTTGTGCGGCGTGTACGCTCGCAGCCGACGAAGGACGGTAAGCGACGCACGGTTGCCGTCCTTAGTAGGCGGCGCAAGGACTTCCCTTTCATCGATGCCGCGCTGCGCGATGCTGGCATCCCCACGGAGATCGTGGGCCTGGGTGGTCTGCTCGATCAGCCTGCCGTGCAGGACGTGCGCGCCGCCTTGGAATTGGCATACGACGTGGAGGCATCCCCGTGGCTGGCTCGTCTGCTGGCTGGCATTGACCTGGGTGCGGCCGACCTGATGGCGCTGGGCGACTGGGCGCGTTTCCTGGCACGTCAGGAGGGTGTTCACCCTCATCAGGCAATTCTTTTGGATGCGGTGGATTCCCCTCCGAAGCCCGGGTGGGCGGCCGAGGGGCGGCCCACAATCAGCGAGGAGGCGGTGCGCCGCGTGCGTCTGCTGGGCGAGCGGCTGCGTCAGGTGCGCGAGGGCGTGGGACGCTCGGTCACCGAGCAGGTGGAGCGCGCGATCCTCATCATGGGCACCTTGGACGACGTGATTGCGGACCCATTGTCGATGGGAGGCCGCGCCGCACTCGATGAGTTCATCGCAGTGACCGCAGCATACGACAAGGAGACCCCGGGCGCGTCGCTCGGGTCGTTCCTCGCGTACCTGCGGGTGGCTGACGAACGAGAAAAAGGCTTGGAAGCGCCGCTAGGTGAACCTGACCCGCGCGCCGTACAGATTTTGACGGTTCACGGATCGAAGGGGCTCGAGTGGGACGGGGTCGTCGTCTTTGGTCTCAGCGACGGTGTTTTTCCCTCCCACGGGAAGGGCAAGAAGTCCGTGGCGTGGCAAGATGAACCGCCCTACGAAAAGGCTTGGCTGACGCAGGGCGGGGATCTGCCGCACCCGCTGCGTGGAGACTATGCAGACTTACCTCCCTTCGAATTGGATGTCGAGGGCTCGAAGAAGCCGTCGGCAGCCTACGCGAAGTGGGTGAAGGAGGAGTACGGGCGTGCAGTTGGCGTCTATGCGGAGCGCGAGGAGCGCCGACTGGCATACGTGGCGATGACGCGTGCGCGCAGTGCACAGCTATTGGTGGGGTCGTGGCTCTATCCTGGCAGTTCGTCGCCGAAGTTCCCGGCGCGCTATCTGATGGAAGCAAGCGCCCAGCTCTTTGAGCACACACCGGAACCGTCCGCCGGCACTATTGAATCTGTGGAGGATCCCGGAATGTGGGGCAGCGGCACCTGGCGCGACATGGGTGTTGCTCCTGCGATGGGGGGCGGAGCATGCTTGATAACGCCGGTCCCGGGCGTGGAAGACCGCGTGGAGCTGAGCAGCCCGACGGCTTCGGAGACCTTCCCGCCTGCGCCTGGCCCCTCGCGTCAGCGCGTTGCGGCTGCCGCTGCGGCAGTGCAGGCGCAGATCGACGCGATGCCGCAGGATCAGGACGTCTACGAGGCCTTGGCGCAACTGGGAGATGACCCGGCGGTGCGCGATACAGTCGCACTCATCGAGGAGTATCACCTCGGACTGGAGACGCCGGTCGTGGACCTGTGGGCTGAGCGCGTACCTGCGACGTCCGTGTCGGCGCTCCTGCAGGACGCGGATGAGTTCGCGCGAGACATGCGTCGGCCGATGCCGGCTCGTCCCAGCTCGTTCTCCGCGCTGGGCACGGTGTTTCACGCGTGGGTGGAGCGCGAGCTGCACCTCGCGAGTGCGGAATCGGCCTCGGAGATCACCGCGGGCCCCGGCGTGAGTGTGGGGGAGGATGCCGCGTTGGCAGGCGGTGACGACGGAGCTGACGAAGCCCTGCTGACGGACGGTGAGCGCGAGCGCCTGGAGCGGCTGCGCGCCAATTTCCGCGCCTTTGTTGCGGGCGAGCTGGCGGATTACCGGGCCGTCGCGATCGAGGAGGCATTCTCGGTCGAGGTGGGCGGCGTGTCCGTTCAGGGTCGTATCGACGCCGTGTTTGAGCGAGTGCGCGGCAACGGGTCCCGCTACCTGGTCGTCGACTGGAAGAGCGGCCGCCCGGTGACCGCTACGACCAAACCCGAGAAGGTTGCCTACTTCGTGACTCAGCTGCGCCTGTACCAGCGCGCGTGGGCGGCCCGCATGGGCGTGGATGCGTCCGAGGTGGGCGCGATGGTCGCCTTCCTGGCGGGTCCCTCGCACCACACGCTCGAGAACCTGGAAGACATGATCGCTGGAGCGGAAATTTCCCTGGATGAGGCGCTGAAGGAAGTGCTCGCTGACTAAAACTCCTTTTTAATCCAGCTGAATGAGTGACAGATCGGCAAGAGTTTGATGGAAACGATTGAAAAACCTTTTGCCCGCGTTCCTACGAAGTTTCATGAGATAGTCAGAGTTAATGGGTGAATGTGATCAAAGTTAAAACCAGGGTTGTGTGCCCAGGTTGGGGAATGGTATAGTTGTCCTGTCAATTTCAATGACGAGAGACGGCACTTGTGGGAACGTTCCCGGAACCGCGTTACAGAGAGGCGACGCGACCACTGGAACTCCCGGTGCCCTGACAAGGAAGGAGCGCATCGTGCGCCCCACTATCTCCAAGTTCCTCGCACTCGGTGCGACCGCCTCGGCCTTCGCCCTGCTCGCAGGCGCGTGCGGTTCTGGAAGCACCTCGTCGAGCGGTGGTTCCGGTTCCGATCAGGTCCACCAGATGTACACCTGGGTCTCCACGGATAACGACCGCGCCCAGTGGCAGTCCTTCGTCGATGCGGCCAAGGAGAAGGATCCCAACTTCACCCTGACCTTCGACGGCCCGGCGTTCAACGACTACTGGACCAAGGTCAAGACCCGCATGGTCGCCTCGGACGCGCCCTGCATCCTCACCACCCAGGCCGCCCGCGCGCAGGAGCTGTCCGGCCTCCTCGAGCCTCTCGACTCCTACATGGAAGCCGCCGGCATCAAGGCCTCCGACTACAACGCCGCGATGATGCAGGGTATGACGGTGGACGGACATGTTCTGGCTCTGCCCTACGACGCCGAGCCCGACGTCCTGTACTACAACCGTGAGATGTTCGAGAAGGCCGGCCTTGAAGCCCCCTCGACCTCCTACACGACCGAGCAGTTCCTCAAGGACGCCAAGGCTCTGACTGGCGACGGCAAGTATGGCATTGCCGTCAAGCCGCTCCTCCTGGGCAATGCCCCCGGCGACTTTGGTATCGCGTTTGGCGGCCAGGTTTCTGCCGACGGTAAGAACACCCTGACGGATCCCAAGTTCGTCGAGGGCGTCCAGTTCGCCTTCGACCTGGTCCACAAGGAGCAGGTCGCGGTTGCCCCGAACGCTGCCGACAACGACGGCCCGGCCCAGACCGCCTTTACCTCCGGCACCGCCGCGATGATCGTGGACGGCCCGTGGATGTACGGCTCCTTTGAGAAGGAGCTGGGCGATAAGCTCGGCGTCGCGGTCCTGCCGACCCCCACCGGCCAGCCTCGTGCGGTCATCCAGGGTTCCGGCTTCGGCATCTCGAAGTCCTGCCCGGACAAGCAGGCTGCGTTCAACGTTCTGAAGGAGCTCGTGACCCCCGAGGTCATCGGGACCGTCGCTGACAAGCAGGGCACCGTTCCCTCCATCGAGTCCGCGATGGACAAGTGGGCCGCGAACAAGCCTGCGGACAGCGCCGCGGCCGTGCAGGTCCTGCTCGACAACGGCACCCCGCTGGTGACGACCACGACGTGGAACCAGATCAACACGTCCTTCCAGCAGTACTCGCCTGAGGGCTTCCGCGGCACCAAGACCGCTCAGGACATCCTCACCGATCTGCAGAACTCCGCTGGCTGATCCCAGCTCACCGTGAACGAGGCCGGGGACTGCTCGGTTCCCCGGCCTCGTTTCGTGGGTTTTGTTCCGTTAGCGCTAACGGTGGCGTGAGCGGGACTGTGGAACCCACTGATACTCGACGAAAGGTGTGCATAGCTCATGAGCGTTGACACTGTGAAACCCGGCCGCGAGGCGTCCTCGGGCGCGGCGGGCGCGGGGGAGGCGAAGGCCTCCAAGCGCGGCAAAGACTCCGCGCGCGCTGAGGGTCGGCGGGGCGATGGCCTGCGCGCCCTCGTCTACTTGTCGCCCGGAATGGCGGGCTTCGTTCTCTTCATCGTCCTGCCCCTGATCGCGTCCCTCGTGATCTCCTTCTTCGACTGGTCGATCTTCGGAGGCGGCCGCTTCATCGGAGTGGAAAACTACCGGCGCATGCTCAGCGGCGAGGATCCGGCGTTCTGGACGGTCATGCGCAACACCGTCGTGTTCGCCGCCTGCTACACGGCGCTGAACCTGGTGATCTCGATCGGCCTGAGCTATTGGCTCCAGCGCGTTCCTGAATGGCTCAGCCGTGTCCTGCGCGTTATCTTCTTCATCCCGGTCGTCACGCCGATGGTCGGTAACGCGCTGATCTGGCGCCTCATGCTCTCCGACAACGGCGTGGTCAACTCGGCCCTGGCCGTTTTCGGGATCGAGCACATCCCCTTCCTGAACCACCCGGCTCTCGCGATGGGCTCGCTGCTCATGATGAGCCTGTGGCAGGGTCTGGGCTACAACATCGTCGTCCTCACGGCAGGTCTCAACGGCCTGAACACCTCGGTTCTCGAGGCTGCGACGATCGACGGTTGCAACGGCGTTCAGCGTTTCTTCAAGGTCGTGTTCCCGATGATTTCCCCGACCGTCTTCTTCTGCACGGTCATGACGATCATCGGTGCCTTCAAGGTTTTCGCTCAGCCCTACTTCCTGACGCTGGGCGGCCCGGGCGAGGCGACCAACACGATTGTGCTGGCCCTGTACCGCAACGGTTTCTCTTTCGACAAGCTCGGCTACGCGTCCGCGATGGCGTGGGTGCTCTTCGTGATTGTCATGACGGTGACGGCCCTGCAGTTCGCTGGCCAGAAGAAGTGGGTGAATTACGATGCATAACAAGAAGCGTCTTTCCACGATTATTTCGGTCGTCCTCCTCGGTCTGATCGCGGTCGCATTCCTCTTCCCCTTCGTGTGGATGGTCGCGACCTCCCTCAAGCCCACGACCGAGGTCTTTAGCCTGAGCCCGACGGGCAGCCGAATCGCATGGGATAACTATCCGTCGGCTCTTAACTCGATTCCGTTTGGGCGAGTTGTCCTCAACTCGTTCATCGTCTCGCTGGCAGGCGCGGCCCTCGTGGTCGTCGTGTCTGTTCTGTCCGCCTACGCGTTCGCTCGTCTGCGCTTCAAGGGCCGCGATCACCTGTTCATGGTGTTCCTGGGCACGCTGGTGTTGCCTCAGGAAGTCCTCGTGATCCCGCTGTACATCGGTATGCAGCGCATGGGCTTGGTGAACTCCTACTTTGCCCTCATTGTGCCCTTCGCGTTCGGTGCTTTTGGTGCGTTCCTGATCCGTCAGTTCCTCATGTCCCTGCCCCTCGAGTTCGAGGAGGCTGCGCGTATCGACGGATGCAGCGACTGGCAGATTCTCACGAAGGTCCTGCTGCCCCTCCTCAAGGCTCCGATCACGGTGGTTGGAGTGTTCGCGTTCATTGACTACTGGTCCGCGTTCCTGTGGCCCCTCATCGTGGTCAATGATTCGACGCTGGCGACGATCCCGCTCGGTCTGCAGATGTTCTCGGGTGAGCGCGGCACCGACTGGGGTCCGCTGATGGCAGCGGTGACGATGACGACGATCCCGTCGATCCTGCTGGTTGTGTTCCTGCAGAAGCAGCTGGAAAAGGGCGTCACCTTGGGCGCCTTCGGAGGACGCTGATGACCATGAGCGAAACGATGAGCGATACCGAGCGCTGGAGTGCGCTGTCCCGCCCGACCCCGCAGTGGTTCGAGGACGCCCCGCTGGGCATCTTCGTCCACTGGGGCCCCTACTCGGTCCCCGCGTGGGCCGAGGACCACGGGGAGTTGGGCGTTGAGGAGGACTGGGAAGCCTGGTTCACCCACAATTCCTACGCCGAGTGGTATTTCAACACGATCCGCATCCCGGGTTCACCGGCCGCGCTGCGCCACAAGGACCTGTACGGCTCGGCCTCGTACGATGCGTTCTTGGACGCGTGGGACCCCGACGTGTGGGATCCGGCCGAGTGGATGCGACTCTTCCACCGTGCCGGCGCCGGCTACGCGGTGCTCACGACCAAGCATCATGACGGCGTGCCCCTGTGGGATGCCCCCGAGACGGGCACGCGCAACACCGTGCGCCGAGGTCCGTGCACCGACCTCGTGGCCGGCTTCGCGGATGCCGCGCGCGACGAGGGTCTGCGAGTGGGCCTGTACTACTCGGGCGGCCTGGACTGGCACTACCGCCCCCACCGTCCGATCCTCTCCGAGGAGGACTGCAAGGACCTGTGCCGCCCGAAGGACGCCGACTACGCGCGCTACTGCTTCGTGCACGTGCGCGACCTGATCGACCGCTACCAGCCGGACGTCATCTGGAATGACATCGACTGGCCGGACGAGGGGAAGGACTTCGGCCCTCACGGCCTGGGCACGCTCTTCGAGTACTTCTATGCGGCGCGCCCCGAGGGCGTGACGAACGACCGCTACGGCGGAGTTCACGCGGATTACCTGACCAGCGAGTACCAGCACATGGGCGACTCCGAGACGAGCGGCAAGCCGTGGGAGAACTGCCGAGGCGTCGGCCTGTCCTTCGGCTACAATCGCGCCGAGAGCGAGCACCAGTACCTCAGCGGTGCGGCCGCGGTCCGTCATTTGGTGGACGTGGTCTCGCGCGGTGGTCGCCTCCTGCTCAACGTGGGTCCGAAGGCCGATGGCACGATCCCGCGCGAGCAGCGCGAGTGCCTTGAGGGCCTGGGTGCATGGAACGACCTGTACGGATCGGAGCTGCGCGGCGTGCGCACGCTGTCGGCCAAGGACGTCGAGGCAGTCACCGCTCGGTCCTCGCAGGACGAGGCCTGGGTGCGCCTTCTCGTTCACGAGGACCACGTCGCCGTGGTGGCGGATGCGTCCGTCACGCGGGTGTCGGGTCTGCCGAGCGGATTCGACTACTCGCGTTCCGCGATCCTCACGCCGGGCGCGGCGTGCTCGTGGGATGGGCAGAGCCTGGCCCTGCAGGCGGGGGAGCAGCCTCCGAGCGATGCTCGCGGGGAGGCACTTCCCCTGGTCGTCACCGCCCCACGGGCGTGAGACGAGGTTGTCGGCGCGGGCCTGAGGCTCGCGCCGACAACTTTTTGAGAGGAGCAGCGGCACTGTCGCCACGATCGTCGCGGCGATGGCGGGTGGGATAGGGGAGAACTCTCGTGCGAGGCGAGTGATATCGCAGAGAAAACGCGCTAACGAGACGGACGTGACAGGGGCTCACTGTACGATAGTGACATCGATATGTGAGTGGGAGGAGGAACGCCATGAGCGCACGAGTCGCTGTCAGCGAGCCGGTGCTTTTGTGGGCCCTCCAGCGCTCTGAGCGTACCTTCGAGGAAGCGCTGATGAAGTTCCCAAAACTTGGGGACTGGATGGACGGAAGTATTCAGCCGACTCTTCATGATCTCGAAAAACTTGCGGCTTATACCCACACGTCTCTCGGTGCGCTCGTCATGACTGAACCGCCCGATGAGACACTGCCTATCGCCGACATGCGTACCCATGAGAGTGTCGCCATTGAGCGTCCCTCTGGGAACCTTCTCGACACCATCGACCGCTATCAGCAGTTCCAGGATTGGTATCACGATTACGCCCGTGAACAGGGAGCGGAAAAGCTTCCGTTCCTAGGGTCAGCAAGCGTCCAGGATGCCCCGCGGGCAGTTGCTCGCCGTGTGCGTTCTCTCCTGCACCTTGATCACGTGTCGGCGACCGGAACCCAGCAATGGCACCACGATATCGTCGCAGCGCTTGAAGGTGCAGGTGTGCTTGTCATGAGGAGCGGTGTCGTCGGTGCGAGCAACACGAGGAAGCTCTCTACGCGGGAGTTCCGAGGATTTAGCCTCTACGACGACATTGCTCCCTTGATTTTCGTCAACGTCGCTGGCGAACCGTATAGTGCACAGAACTTCACCCTCCTGCACGAGTTTGCTCACCTGCTTCTGGGCCACAGTGCGTTGTCTGGGGGCGACCGGTTGCTCGGTGGAACCGGTGAAGAGTCATGGTGCAATCGTGTCGCTGCATGTGTGTTGCTGCCTGACGAGACACTGACGGCTTTCGACGAAGCGACAACTGTGCTGGATTACCGTGCGGTTGCGCGTCGCTTTGGTGTGTCCGCCGAGGTTGCACTCCACAGACTGCACGGAGCTCAGCGGATTGATGACGGGCATTACTGCGAGCTTCTCGAGGCGGTGCGTGCTGACTACGGTGATGAAAAGCGCCGCAATGGCGGCGGTAACTATTACAACACCCTCACCGCGCGTCTTGGGCGTTCATTTGCGACCGCGATTGTTACATCCACCCTGGAGGGGCGTACAGGATTCACGGAAAGTTTCCGTATGATCGGCACGCACAAGAGGGAAGTGTTCGACGAACTGGCGAGGCATCTCCAGGTGGTGTGAGAGATGTACGTCCTCGACACGAACGTCTTCATCGATGCGGCAAATGCGTACTATGCGTTCGATCTGGCCCCCGGATATTGGGACTTTCTCGTCCGGCTATTCGCCTCTCATCACGCCGTGAGTATCAAGTCGGTGTACGACGAACTGGGTGACGCGGGCGACGGTGATCCTCTCAAGGACTGGGCGAAGCAGCATAAGCAACACTTTATCGCTCCCGACTCGCGTGTGGTGACCTGCTACCAGCAGGTCATGACGTGGGCAAAAGACAACTATGAGCCGTCGGCAGTCAGCGAGTTTCAACGCGTTGCGGACTCCTGGATCGTTGCGCACGCACTGGCAAACGGGTGGGTGGTCGTCACGCATGAAAAGTCGGCACCTAGGTCGAAGAGACGGATCAAGATTCCGGATGCATGTGCCGCGCTTGGGGTGGAGTGTCTCAATCCCTTCATGATGCTTCGCCACAGGGGAATGAGCCTCGCTCTTGAGGTAGGAGAACGTGCAGGGCAAGGACTGCTCTCGAGCGTGCTGTAGCGGCGTGGCTGACAATCTTCTTATACGAGCAGCGGCACTGTCGCCACGATCGTCGTGGCGATGACGAGGGGCTCGAAGATGCGCAGGGGGATGCGGGCTGCCAGGCGGCGCCCCGCCCACGCACACGCAAGGACAATGGGGGCAAGTGCTCCGATGAGGGGCAGGAGGATCGCGCCGATTGCACGGTGCATCGGCGCCTGAGTGCTCACCGCCAGCAGGAGTGCCCCGAGTCCCACGCCGGCAAGTACCGACGGCACGAGGCGCCGCAAGATTGCCGTATTCGCGTCGCGCCGATACGCCCACAGGGCGATCGCATCACCAATGAGGAGGAGAGCGCATGACGCCTGTTGACTCCTTCGCAGGCAGCATCAGGGCAAAGAGGGCGGCCGCGATAAGCATGACCCAGCTGAGGGCAGTCAGCGTCGACAGGTCCATGAGTATTCCTTGAGTCGGATCAATAGGAGGTGGCGGGGGAGGCATTCACAAACCGTGCTTGGTGCGTGCATGTCAGCACATAAGGGGTGGAAGCGAACGAGTCGCTTCCACCCCCAGATGATTCGCGCGGGAAGTTGAGGAACCGCGCGAAGCTGCTCACTGACCCAGCAGCGTGCCCAACACGTAGTCGCGCGCGATGTGCGCGTACTCGAGTGGAGGAGCGATCTTCGGATCCTGCTCGGCTTCAACCAGGATCCAGCCCTTGTAGCCGTGCTCGACCAGGAAGCGGTAGGGCTCGGTGAAGTCGATGGTGCCGTCGCCGGGAACCGTGAACATGCCGGCGAGGAAGGAGTCGAGGAAGGAGCGCTTGGCCGCTCGGGACTCTTCCATCTTGGCGGGGCGCACGTCCTTGAAGTGCACGTGCTTGATGCGGTCGATCGCGCCGCGCAGCAGGCCCATGACGTCGCCATCACCCACGTAAGCGTGGCCCGTGTCGAAGAGGAGAGAAACCTTGTCCGGGTCGGTCAGTTCGAGCAGGCGCAGCGTCTCGTCCTTAGTCTGGACGACGGTGCCCAGGTGGTGGTGGTACACCAGGTCGAGGCCGTACTCGTGGGCGATCTCGCCGAGCTTGTTCAGGCCCTCGGCCAGAACGGACCACTCCTCGTTCTTGAGGACGGGCTTGTTCTCGAAGATGCAGATGTTGCGGATGCCCTGCACCGAGCCGGTCTGCTCGGAGACAACGACGCGGGTCGCACCCAGGAACTGCAGGTACTCGCAGGTGGCGCGGAAGTCCGGGATAACGGCCTCGACGCCGTCGCGAACGATGAAGCTGGAGAACCACTGGGCGACGATTGTCAGGCCCGCAGCGTCGGCCTTTTCCTTCGTCTCTTCCTTCGAGGGGTACCAGCCGGCGACCTCAGTGCCAGCAAAGCCGGCCTCGGCCAGGTCGTCGAACATGACGTCGATGGTGTTCCATTCGCCGACCTCGGGAATGTCGTCGTTACGCCAAGCGATGGGGTGCATGCCCCAGGTGATGCCGTTGGGGTCATTGATCGCGGTTGCAGGATCGTAGACGTGAGTCATTGCAGCTCTCCTATGAGTTGCGGTGATGTATGGGTCAGTGTGTCGGTAGCGCTATTCTACTCCATCCTGTTTAATTGTCCAGACAAACTTGGGGATCTGGGAGTTTTCTCAGAGGTATCTGATGAGTGTGAACGTGTGTCCATCAGCGTGTGTGCAGGACTCGACAGTGGCGCCTAGGTGCGTCCGTACGAAGAAATGAGATGCTTGTTGGATGGACTTGGACAATGAGACGGTCCCGGCGGGGAAGGAAGGAACCCCGCCGGGACTTTTGCGACGCTGTTAGGCCAGTGATACGGGCTTGCCAGTCTTCGCCGACTCCGTGGCCGCCTCGGCCAGGCGCAGGGCCTCGATCGCATCGTCGATGGAGGGGGTGGGCTTCGTGCCCGCGACGACCGCATCGATGAAGGCGGTCAGCTCAAGGCGGTAGGCGTCCGCGTAGCGCTGCAAGAAGAAGTCAAGGTACGGCTCGGCCGCGTCCGTGACCTCGGCGTTGGACAGGCGCACGGTCGTGGCGCGGATGTTGTCCGCGTTGAGCGTGCCCGTCGAACCCTGGGCCTCCAGGCGCTGGTCGTAGCCGGCCGGGCACTTGCGGTTGTTGACGATGGTGGCGACGACGCCGGCGGCGTTCTTCAGGGTGACCACGGCGGCGTCGAAGTCGCCGGCTGCCTTGATCTCCTCGTTGAAGTTCTGGCCGAAGGCGTGCACCTCGACGATGTCGCCCAGGAAGAAACGGGCCATGTCGAAGTCGTGGATGGTCATGTCGCGGAAGATGCCGCCGGAGACCTTCACGTACTCAGCCGGGGGTGCGGAGGGGTCACGCGAGATGATGAGCAGGTTCTCCAGTTCGCCGATCTTGCCCTCTTCGAGCTGACCGTGAACCGCGGCGAAGGAAGGGTCGAAGCGGCGGTTGAAGCCGAACATGACGGGCACAGACACGGCGCCCAGCTCGTCACGGGCGGCCTCGACGTCCTTCATGTCCAGTGCGATCGGCTTCTCGCACAGCACGGCCTTGCCGGCCTTGGCGGCGGCGAGCAGGTGGGGGATGTGCAGCGGCGTGGGGGAGCCGATGACGACGGCGTCGACGCCTTCGTCGGTGAAGACGGAATCAACGTCGGTCGTGTGGCGGGCACCGTAGATCTCGGCCAGCTTGCGTGCGGCATCGCCGAAAGGATCGGCAACGAGGGCGAGGGTGGCGCCGGGGTGTGCGGCAATGGTCTTGGCGTGAACGTGGCCGATGCGGCCTGCGCCGATAACGGCAATGTTGAGCATCTTTGCTTCTTTCTAGGTGTGGGTGTGCTGGAGAGCAGAAAAACCGTGACCGGTGGTGGCCCCACACGCATCGTGCGGGGCCACCGAATGGATCACGGGGCGCGCATAATGACGTCGCGCACCAGTGCGTCGAGGTCAGCGTCTGCCTGCAGGAAGCCGCGCAGGGTCCGCACGGTGGCGCCGAAGGTATCGAACTCCTCCGGGGTCATGCCGTCGGGCTCGTAGGCGCGGACGAACTCGGGGATCGAGAGTAGGGTCTTCATGATGTCCTCGCGCACGGGGATGTCCATGCGCTCTTCCATCTTGTAGTCCGAGTCGTTGATGAGCTTGGCCCAATTGAATGGCGGGGAGACGACCACGTCGCCACCGACGAACTCGGACCAGTGCATGACGTTACGGAACGCGGCGGAGAGCATGCGGGCGCGCAGACCTCGCTTCTGGAATTCCTGGTAGGCGCGCTTGAAGGCGGCAATGCCGCACCACTCAAGGTGACCCGGATCGATGAACAGGCGATCGCGCTTGGCGACCTCCTTGATCCAGTCGTCAAGGCGGCCCACCATGAGGGTGACAACCGGACCCATCTGGGAGGTGTCCTTGCCCTCGGCCTCGCGGCGCTTGAGGCCGCGCTCGATGGCTTCGCCCGTGACGATGGCCTGGGCGACGGAGAAGGATACTGTCACGTTGACGGAGACGCCGCGGTAGGTGGCCTCTTCAATGGCCTCGACACCCACCGAGGTGGCGGGGATCTTCACGATGATGTTCTTAGCGAGGTTGTGGAATTCCTCGGCCTGGTCGGCCAGGGCCTGGGCGGAGCGAGCCAGGCGCGGGTCCGTCTGCATGGACAGGCGGCCGTTGCGGCCGTTCTCGGCCTCGAAAATGGGCTCAAGGAGCTTGGCGGCCTCGAGGGACAGCTCGCGCACGACCTGCCAGCCGATCTCAGACTCGGTAGCCTCGGGCATTTCCTTGGCGAGCTCGGCGATGCGGGGCAGCCACACGTCACGACGCTGGTTGATACAGGTGTAGGCAATGGTTGGGTTGCAGGTGGCACCGACGCCACCGAAGGAAATGGACTGTGCTAGCTCGCTCGGGTCCGAGGAATCGTTCCACAGGGCGGTGGGCGTGTTGCGCGCGGCATCCAGAAGGGGGCCGGGGGTGTACTCGATGGACATAGCGGGAAGCACTCCTTTGTGATCGCTCTCGACTTTCTTTGTCGAAAACAAGTCTACGGCGAGCGCTTGTGCCTGTCAACAATTTGTTAGGACAAAATGTCAATGCTTAATCACTGGGCAAAAAGGCTTGCCTCGAATGAATATCTGGATGCGCGATAGATGTGATTGCCGCATTCCACGATGCGACCTGAAGGGTCGTATGTTGTGCGCTGGCTCGTCAGTAAAGCTGCGCCGCGGTGTTCAGACAGGAGCTTCGCTTCCTTCGTTGTCGCGCTGCGTGCGCCGATTATTTGACGTGCTGAGGCTAAGGTGACTCCGCGCTCGCGCATGAGGTCGTAGAGAGAGGCGGACTCGAGTTCTTGCATTGTGGGAGCGATGTCGGCCGGGATGAGGTTTGTGAGGACTGCGATTGGCTCGTTGTCGGCAAAGCGGGTGCGCTCAATGTGGACGACAAGGGTACCCTCGGTGATCTTAAGGGTGTCGGCTTCCTGGGCGGTGGCTGGTCGTGCCTCGTAGTGCTGGATGGTCGTGTGCACCTTGTGGCCGGCGTTGACCAGGTCGCGCATGAGTGAGGTGAGCTCCATGGGGCGATGGACGTGGCGTGGTGAAACGATCGTGCCGACGCCGCGGCGGCGCGTCAGGAGGCCGCGGTCAACGAGGCGCTGGAGTGCCTGTCGTGCCGTGGGGCGGGAGACGTGCAGTCTTGCCGCCATCGACAGCTCGTCCTCCAGGCGTGTGTCCGCGGGTAATGCTCCAGAGTTAATGAGTTGTGCGATGGGCTCCGAGATCTGGAAGTACAGGGGCACGGGAGAAGAGCGGTCCAGGGTAATGTCCGGAACGTAGGGGGTGTTTTCCGGAGTGGGCGATGCTTTGGACATGTCAAACCTTCATGTGCTGCGCGGCGTCGTATTAATTTAATACGGTTACATGGTATCAGCGTTGTTGTCGGCTAGGGGGTCGACGTGCTGTTACATATTGTACGGACAAAGATTGACGATTGCTTGTTGATAGTGCATCCTTGGAACATCAGGCTAATGGGCCGCCCCAATGGAGAGGAAGGGAGTCACCATGCCCCTTGAGCGTCGCTATGTCGACATTCTGACAATGGGTCGTTCCGGCATCGATATCTATCCTCTCCAAGTTGGCGTGCACCTCGAAGATGTCGAGACCTTCGGAAAGTTCCTCGGCGGCAGTCCAACGAACGTCGCCGTTGCGGCGGCCCGGCTCGGACATCGCGCAGGCGTCATCACCGGAGTGGGGGACGACCCCTTCGGCCGTTTCGTCACCCGTGAGCTGGAGCGCCTCGGCGTCTCCTCCGACCATGTCGTCACCGTGCGTGACTTCCACACACCCGTCACCTTCGCCGAGCTCTTCCCACCCGACTCGTTCCCGCTCTACTTCTATCGTGAGCCGAGTGCTCCCGACCTGGAGCTGAGGGAGGATCAGGTTGATTGGGATGCAGTCGAACGTGCCGGAATCTTCTGGTTCACCGTCACCGGGCTGTCGCGCGACTCCTCCTTCGGTCTGCACCTGCGTGCCCTCGACCACCGTGACCGCTCTCGCGGTGTGACGGTCCTCGACCTCGACTATCGGTCCAATCTGTGGAGCAGCATGGCCCAGGCGCGTTCGCGCGTCGCAGCCGTCCTGTCCCGCGTCGACGTCGCCGTCGGCAACCGCGAAGAGTGTGAGATGGCCGTGGGTGTCTCCGATCCCGAGGGGGCAGCCGACGCTCTCCTTGAGCGCGGTGTTCGCCTCGCGATCGTGAAGCAGGGACCCAAGGGTACCCTCGCCAAGACCGCAGACGAGCGCGTGTGGGTCGAGGCCCGGGACGTGGACGTCGTCAACGGCCTGGGTGCAGGCGACGCTTTCGGCGGTGCACTCATCCACGGCCTCGTCGAAGGATGGGACCTCGAACAAACCATCCGTTACGCCTCGGCCGCGGGAGCCTACGTGTGTTCGCACATCGAATGCTCGACCGCGATGCCCACCCGAGAGCAACTGCGCACCTTCATGGAAACGGGGGTCCTCCCGTAACCAACCCGACCAGCACCTGCCTCGTTCCCCTCTTCTCTTTCCGCGGCGCCGACGCCCAACTTTCAGGAGACTACGATGACTCTTCCCGACATTTATGTTCCCGCCGGGTCTTCCGGCCATGGCAATTTCACCGTCGATATTGACCCCCAGCGCGCTGGGTGGACTTTCTCCGGTCTGCGTGTTCTTGTCCTCGAGGCCGCAGCCTCCGAGGTCGTCGAAACCGGCGAGGCTGAACTCCTTGTCCTGCCTCTCGCCGGCGGCGCGACCGTCGAGGTCGACGGGCAGACCTACGAGCTCGAGGGTCGTCGCGGCGTCTTCTCCGGTGTCACCGACTACCTGTACGTGGGGCGCGGCAAGACCCTGACGATCACCTCCGCCCAGGGCGGCCGCTTCGCCTTCCCCTCCGCTCTCGCCGCTCGCGACATCCCCGTCGCCTACTACCCCAAGAGCCAGGTCCGCGTGGATCTGCGCGGCGCCGGCGACTGCTCGCGCCAGGTGAACAACTACTCCCTCGCCGTCGAAGGCGTCACCACTTCCCACCTGCTGGCGTGTGAGGTCATCACGCCGGGCGGCAACTGGTCCTCCTACCCGGCCCACAAGCACGAGCAGGACTCCGAGGACGAGCGCGAGCTCGAAGAAGTCTACTACTTCGAGATTGAAGACGGTCCCGAGGGATCCAAGGGCTTTGGTCTGCACCGCACCTACGGCAGCCCCGGCCGCCCCATCGACCTGTGCTGCGAGGTTCACGACGGCGATGTCGCCCTCGTGCCCCACGGCTATCACGGCCCCTGCGTTGCCGCTCCCGGCTATGACATGTACTACCTGAACGTCATGGCCGGCCCGAACGAGGACCTCGTGTGGCTCGCCCCCGACGATCCGGCACACCACTGGATCCGCGCGACCTGGGAACACCAGGAAGTGGACCCCCGCCTCCCTATGAACAAGTAAGACAGCCCGAAAGGATCACCCATGAGCAACGAAGCCTACAAGGGAACCGTGCGCCTGACGGTCGCGCAGGCGATCATTCGCTTCCTGTCCAACCAGTACACCGAGCGCGACGGTGTTGAGCGCCGCCTCATCGCGGGTGCCTTCGGCATCTTCGGCCACGGTAACGTCGCCGGCATCGGCCAGGCGCTCCTGCAGAACGAGATCGCCCCGTCTGAGGGTGAGAACCCGATGCCCTACATCATGCCCCGCAACGAGCAGGGCGCGATCCATGCTGCCGCGGCCTTCGCTAAGACGACGAACCGCCTGCAGACCTGGATGACGACCGCGTCGATCGGCCCCGGCTCGCTCAACATGGTCACGGGTGCAGCCCTGGCGACGACCAACCGCCTGCCCGTCCTCATCTTCCCTTCCGACCAGTTCGCGACCCGCATCCCGGACCCGGTCCTTCAGCAGCTCGAGGACCCGACGTCGCTGGACGTTACCGTCAATGACGCGTTCCGTCCCGTGTCCCGTTTCTTCGACCGTATCAACCGTCCTGAGCAGCTGATCCCCTCGCTGCTGGCCGGCATGCGCGTGCTGACCGACCCGGCCGAGACCGGCGCCGTCACGATCGCCCTGCCCCAGGACGTCCAGGCTGAGGCCTACGACTGGCCGGTCGAATTCTTTGCCAAGCGCGTGTGGCACGCGCGCCGTCCTCCGGCTGAGCGCGCTGCCCTCGAGCGTGCGGTCGCCAAGATCCGCGCCGCCAAGCGTCCCCTTATCATCGCCGGTGGCGGTGCCATCTACTCCGAGGCCAGCGAGGAACTGCGTGCCTTTGCGACCGCGACCGGCATCCCGGTGGCGGACACGCAGGCCGGTAAAGGCGCCATCAACTGTGATCACCCGTGCTCTGTCGGCGGCGTTGGTTCGACCGGCGGCGACTCGGGCAACCACCTCGCCGACAAGGCTGACCTGATCATCGGCGTGGGCACGCGCTACTCCGACTTTACGACGGCCTCGAAGACGCAGTTCAAGAACCCCGATGTTTCTTTTGTCAACATCAACATCACGCCTTTCGACGCTGCCAAGCAGAGCGCTGAGATGGTCGTGGCTGACGCTCGTGAGGCGCTTGTCGCGCTGACCAAGGAGCTGGCCGACTACCGCGTCGACGAGGCATACACCGCCGAGATCGCCGCCGAGCGCGAGGCCTGGGCTGCCAAGGTGCAGCAGTGCTACCACGTGGGCAACGCCCCGCTGCCCGCACAGACCGAGGTCTTCGGCGCGCTCAACGAGCTCATGGGCGACGAGGACGTGGTTATCAACGCTGCGGGCTCGATGCCCGGCGATCTGCAGGCTCTGTGGCAGGCGAAGACCCCGGTCCAGTACCACGTCGAGTACGCCTTCTCCTGCATGGGCTACGAGGTCCCGGCCGCCATGGGTGTCAAGCTGGCGCGCCCGCAGTCCGAGGTCGTCTCGATCGTCGGTGACGGCACCTACCAGATGCTCCCCATGGAGCTGGCCACGGTTGCCCAGGAGGGTATCAAGGTCATCTATGTCCTGCTGCAGAACTACGGCTTCGCGTCCATCGGGGCCCTCTCCGAGTCGCGCGGCTCCCAGCGCTTCGGTACGAAGTACCGTCAGCGCGCAGGGGGCTCGCACCTTGAGGACAACGAGCGTATCGCCGGCGTCGATATCGCTGCGAATGCTCGTTCCTGGGGCATTGATGTGATCGAGGCTCACGGCATCGAGGAGTTCAAGGAGGCCTACAAGGCTGCAGCCGCCTCGGATCGTGCAACGATGATCCACATCGAGACCGACCTGATGGGCCCCAACCCGCCCGGATCCTCCTGGTGGGACGTGGCCGTTTCGCAGGTCTCCGAGTTGGAGTCCACGCAGCGCGCCTATGAGGATTACCAGCGCGACCGCAAGCCGCAGCGTCACTACCTGTGATGATCTGAGCGGGTGAGGGCGGCCCCGGAGTTTTCCGGGGCCGCCCCTTGTACTAGAAGTCTGTGCGTGCGTGGGGCTTGTCGTGAAACGCTTCGTGAAACGGTGAGCAATTTGGCGGTGGAAGGTCTTAGTGGGGGAGTGTGTCCAATAGACGGGACAAATTTCCCTTGGAAGGTGCTGGTATTGCTGATATCGCGACATGTTTGCCGGGGACATGGTAGCGTTTGTCCGAACAAAGTTGTTCCGCCATTCGTGGATGAATGGGAAGAAAGGTAAACCAATGACAATCAACCTGTGGGTCAATGGCCAAGAGTATGCCGCCCACTGCGACAAGACCATTGACGTTGAGAACCCCGCTACCGGCAAGGTCGTCGATCAGCTGGCTCTAGCCGACAAGCATTGCCTTGACCAGGTCGTCGAGATTGCTCGTCAGGCGCAGAAGGAATGGGCTCGTACTGCCCTGGCGAAGCGTGTGGACATCATGTTCAAGTTCCGCCAGCTCGTCATCGAGCATCAGGATGAGATTGCGGACGCTATCGTGCGTGAGGGGGGCAAGACGCACGGCGACGCCCTCGGCGAAATTGCCCGCGGCCGTGAGACCGTCGACTTCGCATGCGGTATCAATGCTGCCCTCAAGGGTGAGTTCACCGATCAGGCCTCGACCGGCGTCGATGTGCACACCCTGCGTCAGCCCGTTGGTGTCGTCGCGGGTATCTGCCCCTTCAACTTCCCGGCCATGGTCCCCATGTGGATGCATCCGGTCGCCCTGGCCACCGGCAATGCCTTCATTCTCAAGGTCGCCTCGACGGTCCCGAGCGCCTCGCTGATCATCGCACGCCTCTACAAGGAGGCGGGCCTGCCCGACGGTCTGTTCAACGTCATCGCCGGTGACCGCCATCTGGTCACCGACATTCTTACCCACCCCGGCATCGACGCGATCTCCTTCGTCGGTTCTTCGCCGGTCGCGCACATTGTGCAGGATACGGGCGTGGCCCACGGTAAGCGCGTCCAGGCCCTCGGCGGCGCGAACAACCATGCGATCGTCATGCCTGACGCTGACATCGAGTTTGCTGCGCAGCATATTAGTGCCGGTGCCTTCGGTGCGGCTGGTCAGCGCTGCATGGCCCTGCCCGTGATCGTCGCCGTCGGTGGTGTCGAAGAGAAGCTGGTTCCTGCGATCAAGGCTCGCGCCGAGAAGATCGTTGTTGGTCCTGGCACTGACCCTGCCTCCGAGATGGGGCCGGTCATCACCCGCTCCTCTCAGGAGCGCATCACCACGTGGATCGACGAGGCCGAGGCTAAGGGTGCGAACGTCGTCCTTGATGGCCGCGGCTACCGTCCCGAGGGTGAGGAGTATGCGGATGGCTTCTGGCTGGCCCCCACCATTCTCGACAACGTGGATCGCGATCTGAGCGTTTACTGCGAGGAGGTTTTCGGTCCGGTCCTGGTCGTCGTGCACGCCGACACCTACGAAGAGGCCATCGAGATTGTTAACTCCTCCGAGTTTGGTAACGGCTCCGCGATCTTCACCTCCGACGGTGACACCGCCCGCCACTTCGTGGTCGATGTCGAGGCTGGCATGGTTGGCGTCAACGTGCCGATCCCGGTTCCGGTCGCCTACTACTCCTTCGGTGGCTGGAAGGAGTCGCTGCTGGGTGACACTCATATCCACGGTCCCGAGGGTGTGCGCTTCTACACCAAGGCAAAGGTTGTCACGACCCGCTGGCCCAAGCGTGGCGAGAAGGTGGGCTACGTTGGCATGAACTTCCCGACGAACGCCTGAGTGTGACAACTCTCTGAGTGGAGGGGTGGGTGCAGTGTGCCCACCCCTCCACTCTATACAGTCATAGGTGTGGGCTTGAGTGCCCGGACGACGAGGTGCTCGCTGGGGCCTCGGCCTTGATATCCTCAGGTGGCGATCTCGGTCTGCTTTCTATCTGCCGGAGAGCGGTGCGTACACGGGCGCGGCATTATGCTATGGATGCTGTCTCGTTCATCCGGATCGCTCCGACGAGGAAGTGCAGAGGAGAACCATATGCCACACACTCCAACGATTGACGACTACACACCCGACAGGGTGCGCGAGCTCGTCGAGAAGACCCCCGCTTCCGGTGCGAAGCGCTCCCTGGGCGCAATTGCTGCCATCGCGACGCTGGGCTCTCTCCTCTTCGGCTATGACACCGGCGTTGTCGCTGGCGCCCTGCCATACATGTACATGCCCGGAGGCGCCGGCGGTCTGAACATGACCACCTTCGAAGAAGGCTGGGTCGGCGGCCTGCTGTGCATCGGTGCTGCCGCCGGTGCGTTCTTCGGCGGACGCCTCTCCGACCGCTTTGGTCGCCGCCATAACATCACGTTGCTCGCCATCATCTTCCTGTTCGGCGCCATCGGCTGTGCAATTGCCCCGAACATCTGGGTCCTCTATCTGGCGCGTATCATCCTTGGGTTCGCGGTTGGTGGCGCTTCCGCGACGGTTCCCGTTTTCCTCAGCGAAACTGCTCCCAAGCGGCTGCGCGGTTTCCTTGTCGCGACGGATCAGATGATGATCGTCTTCGGCCAGTTCCTGGCCTTCTCTATGAACGCTGTCATCGCTCACATGCAGGGTGGTCCCACCGTCACCCTGGCCGGTGATGCCGTGGATGCATCCGGGCACGTGCTCGGCCACGCTGGCACGTCCGTCGCGTGGGAGACCGTCCAGGCCGCCGTCAATATTGCGGATGTCGCCGGCACGGGCAATGGTCTGACCTGGCGCTACATGCTCATCCTGTGCTCGCTGCCCGCCATCGCCCTATGGATTGGCATCCGCACTGTGCCCGAGTCCTCACGTTGGTACGCCGCCAACCTGCGCATCGTCGAGGCCATTGGCTCCCTCAAGCGTGTGCGCGACGAAAAGAAGGATGACGTCGCTGGCGAGATCAACGAGATGCTTGATGTCCAGCGTGCAGAGTCTGCTCAGGAAAAGTGGTCGCTGTCCCAGATCCTCAAGGTCAAGTGGGCACGCAAGCTCCTCTACATCGGTATCGTCCTGGGCATCGCCGACCAGCTGACGGGCATCAACACGGCCATGTACTACACGCCGAAGATCCTCAACGCCGCCGGCGTTCCCATGGAAGACGCCATCACCCTGAACGTCGTCTCCGGTGGTATCTCCGCGATCGGTTCCGCCGTGGGTCTGTGGCTCGTCGCCCGATTCGCTCGCCGTCACGTGGGCATGTATCAGGAGCTCGGCATCACGATTTCTCTGGCTGCGCTGTCTGCCGTGTTTGCGGCCTTCATCAGCCCCTACCTGGATGGCAAGGGAAACATCTCCGGCGCCCCGACCTTCGCGCCCTGGCTCGTTCTTGGCATCGTCTGTATCTTCGTGTTCATCAAGCAGTCCGGAACGGTGTCCTGGGTGCTCGTCTCCGAGATATACCCTGCCGCCGTCCGCGGCACTGCCCTCGGTATCGCGGTGGGTACTCTGTGGCTTGCCAACGCGCTCGTAGCCGTTGTTTTCCCACCGCTCATGGCGACCGTCGGTGGCGCTGGTACGTACGCGATCTTCGCAGCCATTAACTTCCTCTCGTTCCTCTTCTACTGGAAGGTCATCCCCGAGACGAAGTTCCACTCGCTGGAAGAACTGGAACTGAAGTTCCAGAAGGACTACTCCTGAGAACGAATAGTTCACGTCCGTGTGTCCGGTGGGGAGGCTGCTCCACCGGGCACACCTGTTTGTTGAACGGATAGGAAGGGCGATGACGACACAGCAACAGGGAAGCATCCCGCTCGACTCACCCGCCGGTTGATTGTGGCGGGGCGTGCATGAGTGCCGTCGCTCTCATCGCAACAGTGGTTCAGCGCATCCGGATAGCTTATTAGCATATCCGGATCGAGATAACCTATCCGCGTGTGTCCGTCATGGGACTCGTTACGGTGAGATGTACCTGGTTGGTCATCGCGGATCCTGGGTGTGGCCCATGCGCGACTAGGATGCCGGGATAAAACTCTCCCTGCACGCGTAAAACAGGCCAAAATGAGCGTTTTATGACGAGCAGGGAGAGTTTTGTCCCGCTTAGAACCTGTGGTGCGAGCATGCAGCGGTGCCGGTGGACGGCGGCCCGACTGGAGGGCGGCGCGAGGACTGCTGGGTGAAGGTGGTTGCGGTGCCGGTGGGCGGCGGCAGGGCCAGGGCGGGCCTCGAGATCGATCATTCCGAGCCGCAGGCTCGCGTGTGGCGATCTCGCGGGCGGGCCGCCGCCCACCGGCGCATAGAGCAGTCACAGAGAGCAAGACATGTGCTTGCGTCGCACGGAGGTCTGGCGGGGTGCGCGATCGTGCTCCCGCGACTGGCCGTTGCGCGGGCTCGTACGCGTGTGTCCTATGGCCCGCAGCTTGTACTACTCTAGAGGGCAGTTCGTAAGCTATCGGATGAACGATGAAAGAGGCTCCATGACCCAGCTTGAGGCGCGCCAGGTGAAGGCGGTTGAACTGGACATTCTCACAGAACTGGACCGCGTGTGCCGTGAGCACCAGCTCTCCTATGCGCTCGCGTATGGCACTCTTATCGGGGCAATGCGCCACAGCGGGTTCGTCCCCTGGGATGATGACATCGACGTCTACATGCCCCGCGATGACTACGAGAAGCTCTACGACCTGTGGCAGCAGGGAGCTCTCGGGGAGCACTACAGCCTCGTCAGTTACCGTGATCGAACCTCGATTAACTCTTATTGCAAGCTCGTTGATACCCGAACCCGGGCGGTTGAGTCTTTCCTCGACGAATCTGCCGGAAATCTCGGGCTGTGGGTGGATATTTTCCCACTTGAGCGCGTCGACATTACCGATCCTGCCGTGCATCGTGCCGCACGCAGGGGGCACCGACTTGTGTGGTGGAAGTACATCGCGGCGTCAAACCCGCGCTACGCAACATCCACGGCACGCCGCATCATCAAGTACATGCTCTATCCGATGACCCGCTTCGCAGACCTGTACACCATCTCTCGTCGACAGGACGAGCTTGCCCGCGCGTGCCACCGTTCGTCTGTTGAGAATCCGGAGAACGAGCGCTACGTCCTGCTCCTCGATGACATTATGAGCCGGAATATCATCCGGCCTGAGGAGCTTTTCCCAACGCGTACTGCCAGCTTCGAGGGACGCGAGTTTGCGATCCCCGCACAGGCCGAGAAGCTGCTCCAGGACTACTACGGCAACTGGCGTGAGATCCCGCCCGAGGACCAGCGTCCGCCCGCCCACATGCGATCTGTCGAGTGGGTGGCGGACACTCCCTTCGGTGAATGACGCGAGGAAGCTAGCCCGCTGAGCGGGCCGCTACTTGGTCGTGGAGTGGGCGACCAGCTCGGGATGCATGCGTCGGAATTGAATGCCGAGCAGGTGGGCGCAGGCGCGCACTCCCAGCAGACGGCACGCCCACTGGGCGATACGCGCTTCGCGGGTGCGCGACTGCGAGATGAGGGGTAGGAAGAACTGGCTGACGAACGCCTTGCGGCGGCGCGCCTGCTGTCCGTGCTTCTTCTCGTCGAGCAGTCCCAGGGCCGAGGCCTGGCCCACCCACACCATCATCGGACGTGCGAGGAATGCCATGAGTGCGCCACGGCGTCCCTCGGATAGTGAACGAGCGGCGGACAGATTCGAGCGCAGGACGTGCTCTAGGTCGTCGACAGTCGAGATGGCCAGCGAATGTGACGTCTGAGCGTAGGGGTGACCCATTCTGTACACGTAGAAACGCTGGTCGAGCCAGGCCACGGAATCGATGTGCGCGATAATTTGAGCGCTCACGTCCGTGTCTTCGTTGCGCATGCCCGACGGGAATACGATGCCGTGTTCGGTCAAGAAGTCGCGGCGGATCACCTTCGTCCACACGGCGCTTGTCGTCAGCTCGTTGTCGATGATTGTTCGGATTGCCTCGTCCGTGCTCAGCGAATCAATCGTGGAGGCGATCGATGTGGGTTCGGCTTCCGTAATCTCGGTGCCCTCCGGGTTGGCGCGCGCACTCATGTGCCACAGCAGATCAACGGGGCGCCTTGTCAGGGCCTCGTGAACGAGCGTGAGCGCCTCGGGGATGCGCCACCAGTCGTCATTGTCCATGAACGTGATGTACTCGCCTTGCGCAGCCTTCAGGGCTGTGTTGCGTGCTGCGCTCGTTCCTGCGTTTTCCTGATGAATGACGCGGAAACGCGGGTCGCGCTGCGCGTAGGAATCACACAGGGCGGGTGAGCCATCCGTTGAACCGTCGTCGACGAGAATCACTTCCCAGTCCGCAAAATCCTGCGCCTCGATGGACTCCAGGGCGCCCGGCAGGAACTCCTGCGCGTTGTAGACGGGGATGATGACGCTAATAAATGGCATGACTGCTCCTCGGGAAACAGGGGTGGACGTCAGAGGTGGTCGGGGGAGTGTGGTGCGCGGCCATCCAGTAGTGACTCGGCGATGCTCGCGTACTCGCGGGCTCGTACCGGCCACGTCCACGCGTCGATGAGGCTGGGATCCCCCAGGGCGGGCGGGTTGTTCAAGAAGTCACGCAGGGTTGAGACAAGCGACTCGAGTGTGCGTTCGGCGGTGATGACCACGGGGTTCCCCTGGTCTGCGAGGACCTGCGCGCCGGGCACTGTGAACGTGACGACGCGCCCTCGTTCGGCCAGCGCCTCCAGCAGGGTCGTCTGGAACCCCTCCGACAGGACCGTTGGATTGACGAGGGTTGCTCCCGCCAGGCGGGCACGGACCTCGTCTGCGCTCACACGACCGGGTGCAGAAACGACACCATCGAGCCCCTTGGCAGTGATCATCTCGCGAGCAGCATCGAGATCAGCGCCTGCACCCAACAGCTCGCCTGTCACCTCCTGCCCCTGCGCGCGCAGCTGTGCCACGGCCTCGATGAACGTGTCCCATCCCTTCCCGGGCACCATGCGGCCCACGAATACGAGGTGACGGTGGCGGTCCTCGATCGGTTCCGCGTGCGGCTGCGGGGGAGTGATCGCGTTATAAAACACGTCCGCATGAACGCCGCCGAGACGCGATGCGAAGGCTGCGGCCTGCTCAGACACGCCCAGCACGCGATCCGCATGGCGCAGCACGTAACGGCCCATCGTCACATCGACCGCACGCGATGCGGGGGCGATGATCGGCGAGGAGGATGCGACAAAACCGGAACCGTGCTCCGTGTGAATGACCGGGATGCCTGCTTGGTGCGCAGCGCGTACCCCCACGAAACTCATCGGGAAAAACCGAGTGTGCACACTGACGACATCGATGTGGTGCTCGCGGAGGAAGCGTGCGATCGCGCGGGTCGCACCCAGGGCCGGGAAACTGATGATGTCTGCGACCGGGAAGTGACGTCGATCAGTACGAATATCGACTCCCTCCTCCTGTCGATGCCCCGGTTTATCAGAGATAGTCAGCACGAAAACCTCGTGCCCCAGCTGTGCCAGGGACACCGACAGGTGGTAGATGTGCGACTCCAAACCACCCAAACGCGGAGGGTAGCTGTTGACGATAAAAGCGATGCGCATTCACTGCTCCTGACCGGTCGTAGGTTCCGAGCGAGGATCCTCCTCATCGCGGGAAGCCAGAAGATTCGGCACCCCGCCCTGATCGGGGTCGAAACGACCAAACTCTAGCGTTTCCGGTAGGTGCGTGCGACGATCAGCGGGATCCGGGATGCGCATGTAGTCGCCGTAACCGCGAGTGAGCAGGGCGTCGACATCGTGGGGGATTGACGCTTCAATTGCCTCAAAGGGGACGCGGCGCGTGGGGAGGAATTCATCGCGGTGCACGGTCCAATTCCACGGGTCACGCATCGTGAAATCGGCATAGGTGCCCGTTGCTTCGCCTTCGGCGCTGCGTGCCGCCTTCTCCCACCGCGCGTACAGTCCGCGTGGCGACATCTGCGCGGTGCGTAGCGCTAGGTTGACGCTCCGTGTCACCGCGTGAATGAGTGACCGCTTCCATGCCACCATGCCGGGCAAACCGGGGGTCGGAATGCCCGAGAGGAACAGTAGGCGGCCCCACCACCAGGTTTTGCGGCACATGGAGCGGAAACGCTTGGCGTCCGCAGGCACCGTATCGAGTGGAAAAATGTCGAGGAAGATCGGCGGCGTGTAGTCCGGGTTCACCTCGCCTTGCGAGCGGAAAACCGTTCCCCTCAAGCCGAGCTTGGAGAACAGAAGGTGGTATCTGGGAACGCTCGTCTGGTTATCGATGCGGAAACCATCAGACAGATGTGCGGGAGCCTCGCGCAGGAATCGTTCGTAGTCCGGTCGGAGCATGAAGACATCAATGTCGTCATCCCACGGGATAAAACCACCGTGGCGAACAGCTCCGATGGCGCTACCGCCGTACAGGGCGTAGTCCACGCCGATCTGGCCGCACACCCGATCGAACTCTGACAGGATGTAGGTCAGCAGCATGTGGACCTTGCGTAGGTCGCTGGGGGGCGTCGTCATAAGTCCTCCGAATGCGGAAAGCGGGTGGGCGCACGTGCACCCACCCGCCATTGTCTCACGCCTTGTCGTCCGTGATGGTACTCGCGCGCCGGGGAAGCAGGTCACCCCAGTTGGAGGTGGCCGCCAGGACCGTGCCCACCAGGATCACGACGCAGCAGATGACCTGCGTGAGCGTCGGAATCGTGTTCGGGGGGAGTATCAGGGCGAAGATGATCGCCCACGCCGAGTAGGAAATGTTCAGGGCCATGCCGCGCGAGGCGCCGATCGCCGACAGGGCCTTGTAGTAGAAGAGGTACGAGGCCGTGCCCGCCAGGCCGGCCAGGGCCACCACGCCCGCGGACAGGTGAGCCAGCGACTGGAGCGTGAAGCCGAAGACGCCCGCGATGGGAGCAACGATGAAGAGGTAGACCACGGCCGACGTGGTCTCGCGGATTTGGAGCGCCACCTCGTTATCCACGGCCTCGTCACGCATGCCCCACGTGAGGATGACGGCCTCGGATCCCCAGCCGATCACGCACGCCAGCGCGCCGGCGACACCCAGGATGGCGTTGCCCCCTCCGATCGGTTCCGAGGTCGCCGACCAGCCGACCGCGACGATCGCTCCGAGCGCAACCAGGAGGGCCACGATCTGGCGAGGGGCCATCCGCTCCTTCAAGAGAATGAAGGCCAGCAGGGTGCCCAGCGCCGGGTAGAACGTCGAAATAATCGCGGTCAGGCCGGGGCCGATGTTGTCGATGGCGATCAGGTAGCCGCTCATGCCGATCGGGCCGCCCAGCAGGGCCGCTGCGATCACCGACTTGCCCGGGCGCGTGCGCAGCGCCGCCCAGGTGTCCTTCAGGCGGCCTCGGAGAGCCATATACACGACCAGGATGACGGCACACGCGACGTCGTGCAGGACCGCGCCGACGAGCGCCGACTGGCCGGAGCTGTCAAACCGAAACATGGCTAGCGCGATCGCTAGCACGACCGTGTCCAGGCCCCACAGAGCGCCCGAGAAGAAGCCGTAGCGCTTGCCTCCGTGCTGAGTTTTCATGCCAGTTCACCTTCCGTGGAGATCTGAGTGCTCGAGGCTGCCTCGTAGGCTGCGAGCAGGGAATCGATTGTGCGTGTCGCGTGCGAGTAGTAGATGTAGAGCCATTCGCCCACGTCGTCGCCTTCGGCCTCCTTGACCAGCGCCCACAGGTACCAGCACCAGCCGGCGAACACCTCGTAGGCGAAGAAGTGGCGGGCCTCGGCCTCGCTGGGGGCGTGGCCCAGGTAGTACTCCAGGGCGGCGCGAGCGCGCTCGCGGGTCATCTCCGCCGTGCACACGGTCATCGTGCCGAAGTCGGCGGCCATGTCCGACATGCCCGCGTACTCCCAGTCGATGAGGCTGATCTTTCCGTCGTTATCCACCAGGAAGTTCGGCGGGAAGAAGTCGTTGTGCGAGGGGACTTTATCGAAGCCATCCGCGTCAGCGAAGGCCTTCAGCCGCAGGACCTTGTCGCGCAGCTCAAAGTATCCGGGCACGTCGATGGGGCCAAAGGCCTTGAGGAGGCCCTCGTAGCGCAAGCCCTCGGTGACAAAGTCGAAGGAGCGGTCCAGGATTCGACCGGAGGTGTGCAGCGCGCGGTCCATCTCCATGGCCGCCTTGAGCTCCTCGGGGCGGGTGACGTCCAGGTTGCGCACGTCGCGCACGAAGCGCGAAATCTTCCAGCCCGCCTCGGGGTCACCCGTGAGGAAGGTGTCGTCGATGCCGAGCTCGGCGGCCAGGCGCAGGCCGGCGAACTCCGCGCTGCGGTCCACGATCTTCTCTGTGCCGATGCCGGGGTGGCGGTAGACGTACTCGTCGTCTCCGACCGCGAAGTGGCATGACAGGTTTGTGATGCCCTGCTTGAGCGGGTAGAAGTCGCGGATGTCGGCCTTTGTGCAGCCCAGTGTGTCGACGATGTGATCGAAGACCTCGGAGTCCACGTTCTCCATGAAGAGGGGGTCGAAGCTGCGCAGCTCGTCGACCGAGTCGAACTCGTGGATGACGCCGTCCGGGTAGCGGCGGATCACCATGTCGAAGGACTTGATGTGGTCCAGGTAGATGGACTCCCACAGCTTTGAGACTGTTTCGGGCAGGTGGTAGACCTGCTCGAGGATCTCGCGGAATGTCGCGGAGAAAACGCGGTCGAAGTAGACGTGGCCGAGCATGACCCACGCATCCTTGCCGCCCACGGTCGCGCCCGTGATGCGGTCGGCCGGCCCCGTCTTGATGCACCACTCGTCGGTGGGGCCCTCGACGTAGTTCGCCGAGTAGTAGGACTTGTAGACGTAGGGCTCGAAGGGGTTCGTGGTGAAGTAGTCGTCCGAGGAACACACGTAGGTGTTGTCCAGGCGGTCCTTCACGAGCCACAGGGACCCGTTGTTGTTGCGCGTGGCGTATTCGCGGTTGACGACGATGTCGACGCCGTACTTGTCTGCCAGGTAGAAGAAGTATTCTTTCTTGTAGCCAACGACCAGCGTGATGTTCGTGATGCCGGCTTCGTGGAGCTGGCGGATCTGACGCTCGACGAGGATCTCGCCGCGCACCTTGAGCGTGCCCTTGGGGCGCTCGTAGCTGATGGGGGCGAAGCGGGAGGACAGGCCCGCGGCCATGATGACAGCGCCTGTGACGCGGTAGGGTTCGAGGGCCTCGCGGCCCGCGTCGGTGATTGCGCGCTCGTCGATGTAGCCGGCGGCCTCGCATTCGCGGGTGGCGGTGTTGACGCGCCCGAGGCTCATACCGGTGGCCTCCGACAGTGCCCGTTGGGTGAGGGGCGCGTCGGCCTTGGCCAGGGCGATCAGGATGTTGAATTGGGGCTCGCTGAGCGTGCCGACGTTGGTTGTGGGCATGCCGCCACCTTTCGTTCACAAGGTTGTTTGAGTTCTATGTGTTCGAGCATAGCATTCCTCAGTGAGGATGTGAACATATTGGTGTGGGATGCCTCATGACGAGGCTTGGGCGCCCTCCGGGCCGTGTGGCTCAGAAACGGGCGGCTGCGCGGAAAGCCTCGATGTGAACCGAAGCGGCACGAGCCCACGTGAACTCGTCGGCGCGCGGAATTGCCGCGGCACCCAGCGCTGCGCGGCGAGCCGGGTCGTCCAGGAGCTCCGTGAGGGCTGAGGCAATCGAGTCGGGGTCGATATCGCAGTAGGCGACGGCGTCGCCGCCAACTTCGGGTAGCGAGGTCAGCCGAGTCGTCAGCGTCGCGGCGCCGCAGCTCATCGCCTCCAGGACCGGCAAGCCGAAGCCCTCCGCGATCGACGGGTAGGCCAGGATGACGCAGCCCGAGAGGAAACCGGGCAGGTCCTCCAGGGGCAGGTAGCCGGGGCGCAGGACCGTCAGGTGCTCGGGGACCGAGGCCAGGGCCGGGTCGATATCCTCGTCCCATCCCTTGCCGCCGGCCAGTACGAGGGCCGGCGGATTCGGGCGCTCCGAGACGGCCTTGACCCAGCCGCGCACCAGGTTCGGCACGTTCTTGCGCGGTTCCAGCGTGCCCAGGAAGCCGATGTAGTCGCGGCCCTCCAAGCCCAGCGAGGCCTTGACGCGCTCGCGCTCGGCGTCCGAAACCGGGTGGAAGATCGAACGATCCACGCCATGGTAAGCCACGTAGAACTGCGAGGGGTCGCCGCCCGCGTACTTGATCGTCTCGTCGCGCGTCGCCAGCGAAGGCACCACGAGGGCGTCCGCGCGGCGGATCGCGCGGCGGATCGCGGCCGTGAAGAAACGCTGCTTGAGGAGCGAATGCGCCTGCGGGTGCGAGAAGAATGTCGCGTCGTGCAGCGTGATGACGACGGGGACGCCTGGGAACTGCGGGCACGTGTAGTGAGGGGAGTGCAGGACGTCGGGGCGCACCTTGCGGATCAGCTTGGGCAGGCCCGTCTGCTCCCACGCCATGCGCGCCGGACGCGACTCGAAACGCGCAGAGATCGGGATGATGCGCGCCGAGGGAAGACGGGTCGCGAAATGCTCAGCGTCGCGCTCCTGGACGGCCATCGTCAGGTCCACACCCTGTTCGAGCAGCTCGGGAACCAGGTCGTCCACGTAGCGGCCGACGCCGCCCAAGTCTGCGGGGATCGCGGTCCCGTCCAGCAGGACGCGGATCGGCTGCGAGTGAGAAACGAAGTGGGCCACGATCATCCCCATTGGGTCGGGAGCAACAACTACTCCCTTTATCGTATTCCATTTTGCGCTCACTCATACTTTTGTTCCCGTCCCCGCGCGCCCGTGAACTACCCTGGGCGTATGAGCGTCAACGTTGGAATGGTCGTCGAACAAATGTGGCAGCCGGTGCCCGGGGGCTCCGGCCGGTACATCGTCGAAGTAGCTTCCCGCCTGGCAGTCCAGGGCGTGCGTGCCCTGGGTGTCGCCGCGCGCCACGGCGCGGATGAGCCAACCCCGCAGCAGGTGGGACTGACCATTCCCGTCCTCAACTCCTCGCTGCCTCGGTGCGCGCTCTACGCCGCGTGGGACCGCCTGAGTATGCCCAGCGTGGACCGGATGCTCGGCGTCGGATCGGGCGGGGGTGCGGACGTCGTGCACGCGACCACCTGGGCGATCCCGCCGACCTCGCGCCCCCTGGCCGTCACCGTCCACGATGTTGCCTTCCTGCGCGATCCCGACCACTTCACGGCCCATGGATCCGCCTACTTCCACCGTGCCCTCGAGATCACGAGGAGGCGCGCCGACGCGATCATCGTCCCCTCGCAGGCCACCGCCGACGACTGTGTCCAGGCCGGCCTGGACGCCTCGCGCA
This sequence comes from uncultured Actinomyces sp., assembly GCA_938040725.1. Taxonomy (GTDB): domain Bacteria; phylum Actinomycetota; class Actinomycetes; order Actinomycetales; family Actinomycetaceae; genus Pauljensenia. The sequence continues at coordinate 36,752 of CALHZX010000084.1, forward strand.
TCACCGTCATCCCGCACGGCTTGAGCCACACGCCCGTCACGAAGGCGCAGGTGGAGGAGTTTCGCACCCGCCACGGCCTGGCCCGCCCCTACATCCTGTGGGTCGGCACGCGCGAGCCGCGCAAGAATCTGCCCACCCTCCTGGCCGCGTACGAGCAGCTGGGCGGCACCGACCTCGACCTCGTCCTCGTCGGACCCGCCGGGTGGGGGTCCGACCCCACGGACGCGCCCCTGCCCCCTGAACGGGTCCACGTCCTCGGGCGGCTCGACGACGCCGATCTGGCGTGCGCGTACGCGGGCGCCCGCGTCTTTACCTTCCCTTCGATCTGGGAGGGCTTCGGCCTGCCCGTCCTCGAGGCCATGGCGCACGGGACCCCCGTCGTGACCAGTGCGGACACCTGCATGGCGGAGATTACGCGAGATAATGCCGGAATCCTCGTGCCGGCCACCGACGCCTCGGCCTTGGCCGAGGCCCTCGAAGCGGCCTCGGGGAGCGAGCACGACCGCCTCGCCGCCGCCGGTATCGAGCGCGCCCGCGACTACACGTGGGAAGCCTCCGCCGCCGCGCACGCCGCCGTCTACGCGTCCCTGGCGGGCGAACGATGAGGACGCGCAGCGCGAGGGTCATCCTCGTCAACTGGAAGAACGCGCCGCTCACCCTGCGCGCCGCCCACTCGATCGCCCCGCAGATGGGGGAGGGCGACCACCTCGTCATCGTCGACAACGGATCCGACGACGACTCCCTGACCGTCCTGCGCGAAGGGCTCGAGCAGCTGCGCGCCGTGGCCAATCCCGCGCGTGTATCCCTCGTGAACGCCGGGACCAACGATGGCTTCGGCGCCGGCGTCATGACCGGGGCAGCCGGACTGGAGGAAGGCGCCGTCGTCCTACTCAACAACGACGCGACCGTGCGCGCCGGGTTCCTCGACGCGCTCCTAGCGCCCCTGGGTGAGGCCGTGGGTGCCACGACCGCGCTCATCCTCCTGACCGGCACGTGGCGCCCCGCCGCCCCCTCCGACGAGGAGTTCCTCGTCGCCCGCGACGGCAGTCGCTGGACGCGCGTCGCCGACGCAGAGCGCGGCGGGCAGGTCCTCATCAACTCCACCGGCAACGAGGTCGACACTGCGGGCAACGGGTATGACCGCTCCTGGCTGTCCCCCGCCGATTCCCCGCTGCCCGCCCCCGAGGTCTTCGGCCTCTGCGGTGGTGCCTGCGCGATCGACGCCGACGCGTGGCGAGTCGTCGGGGGAGTACGTACCGACCTGTTCATGTACTACGAGGACACCGACCTGTCCTACAAGCTGCGCGAGGCCGGGTACGAGGTGCGCTTTGTCTCAGGGGCCGTCGTCGACCACGAGCACGCCGCCTCCTCGGGTACGTCCTCGCCCATGTTCCTGAGGGTCAACGCCCGCAATCGCATCATTGTCACCGCCCAGCACGCCCCATGGGGTGTCGTCGCGCGCGCCATCGCTCGCTCCATCGCGCGCGCCGTGCGCTCGGGCGGTCGCGGTCCCGTCGCCCGCGGAGTCCTCCAAGGACTCCTCGCCCTGCCTCGCGCGCTGCGCCACCGCACCGCCGCGCGCCTCCGACGATAGGGGAGTCGGCCTCGTGAACGAGGCCCGGGCTGGCGGGTGCGTCACGGCACACAACGCGGGGCGGAGCTGCGCAGCGCCACGGCCTTGATAGACTGACTCACATGGTGAAGACTGTCCTCGTTACCGGAGCCGGCGGCTACATCGGCCGCCACATTGTTCACGCCCTGCTGGAGCGCGGCCTCGACGTCAGCGTCGTCGACTTCCGCCTCGACGGTGTCGATGCGCGTGCACGCCGCATCGATACCCAGATTTTCAGCGGAGACGCTGACATCTACGACCAGCTCGGACGCCCGGATACGGTCCTGCACCTCGCGTGGCGCGACGGCTTCGTGCACAACTCGCCGGCCCACATTGAGGACCTGCCCGCCCATTACCACTTCATTGAGAACCTCCTCAAGGGTGGCTGCACCCACGTCGCCGTCATGGGCTCCATGCACGAGGTCGGCTACTGGGAGGGCGCCATCGACGAGAACTCCCCGTGCAACCCCGCATCGCTGTACGGCATCTCCAAGAACGCGCTGCGACAGATCACGACGCTGCTGACCGCCCAGCACGGTGCGACCATGCAGTGGCTGCGCGGCTACTACATCGTCGGCGATGACGCGCACGGCTCCTCAATCTTCTCCAAGCTCCTCGCCGCCGCCCAGGAAGGCAAGAAGACCTTCCCCTTCACCACGGGCAAGAACCTCTACGACTTCCTCTCCATCCAGGAACTGGCCTACCAGATCGCCGCCGCCGTCTCCCAGGACGAGATCGACGGCATCATCAACATTTGCAGCGGTGAACCCACGAGCCTCGCCGACCGCGTCGAGGCATACATCCGCGAGAACAACCTGGACATCACACTCGAGTACGGGGCGTTCCCGGATCGCCCCTACGACTCGCCCGGTGTGTGGGGTGACGCCACGAAGATCCGCCAGATCCTGGCCGCCGTCGACGCTGCGGGGGAGTGAGACCGTGAAGCGCGCCGGTATCTTCCTGTTCTTTGATCCGCAGGGCCTCGTCGACGACTACATCGTCGAGTGCCTGACCTCGCTGCGCGAGTACCTCGACGAGATCCTCGTCGTCTCCAATTCTCCTCTGGATGACACCGCGCGCGAGCGCCTCCTGAAGGGTGCCACCGAGGTCTTCGAGCGGGAAAACACCGGCTTCGACGTGGGCGGATACCGCGACGGCATCGCACGTTTTGGCTGGGATCGCCTCGGCCAGATCGACGAGCTGATCCTCTTCAACTACACCTTTTTCGCGCCCATCAACCCGTGGAAGAACCTCTTCGACCGCGTCGAGGCCGCCGGAGCGGTGGACTTCTGGGGCATCACCGAACATGACGAGGTGCGCCCCCACCCCTTCCTCGCAGCCACCCGCATGCCCCGGCACATCCAGTCTCACTGGATCGCCGTGCGTAATCCGCTGCTCAGTTCCCCGGACTTCCGTAAGTACTGGGACGAGATGCCCCCGATCCGCTCCTACAATGACTCGATCCAGTGGCACGAGTCGCGCTTCACGGAGTATTTCGGGGACCTCGGCTACACGCATGTCGTTGCCTACCCGCGCGAGGACTACCCCTCGCGCAACCCCGTCTTCGACAACGCCTCGCTGCTGCTCGCGGACGGCTGTCCGATCCTCAAACGCCGTAACCTCTTCCACGACCCGCTCTACCTGGACCGCCACGCCATCATCGGCGCGGACATGCTGGAGCTGGCCGAGCGGGCGGGCTACGACACCGACCTGATCCTCACGAACCTCGCGCGCACCTCGCGTCCGCGAGACCTCGTGACAAACGCGGGCCTGACGACCGTCGTCCCGCCGCGCGCTGACCAGGCGACCCTGGATGCGGCCGCTTCCCTCAAGGTCCTCGCCGTCGCGCACATCTTCTACGCTGACATGGCCGACGAGATTCTCGACCGACTGAGCGTCCTGCCCGCCGGCTACCACCTGGTGGCCACGACCTCGAACGAGGAGAACAAGGCGCTCATCGAAGCGCGCGCTCAAGAACGAGGCGTGGACGCCGACGTGCGCGTCGTGTCCTCCAACCGCGGCCGCGACATCGGCGCGTTCCTCGTGGACTGTGGCGACGTGCTGACCTCCGGCGAGTACGACGTCGTCGTGAAGATCCATTCGAAGAAGTCCGTCCAGGACGACTACAACGCCGCCCAGCTCTTCAAGGAGCACCTCTACGACAACCTGCTGGCCTCCTCCGATCACGTGGCCGGCATCCTCGCCGACTTCGCCGCCCACCCGGGCCTGGGCATGGCCATCGCGCCCATGCCGCACATGGGGTACCCGACGATGGGCCACGCCTGGTTCGCGAACCGCACCCCCGCCCGCGAGTTCGCCAAGAGGATCGGCATCACCGTCCCCTTCGACGACGATCAGCCGCTGGCCCCCTACGGCTCCATGTTCATCGCGCGCCCCGAGGCCCTGTCCCTGATGACCAGCGCCGGCCTCGTCCCCGAGGACTTCCCCGAAGAGGGCGGCTACAAGGACGGATCGCTGGCCCACGTCATCGAACGTCTCCTGGCCTACGCGGTCCTGTCGCGCGGCTACTACGTCCGCCCCGTCATGACCCCGAAGTGGGCGGGCGTGTACTACGGCTACCTCGAGTACAAGCTGGCCGCGACCTCGTCGATGATGCCCGCTTTCGCGATCGACCAGGTGCCCTTCCTCAAGGCGCGCATGGGAACGGTCCCGAACCTGCTGGGTGCCGTCAAGACCAACATCATGGTGCGCACCCCCGGCCTGGGCAACGCTCTCAAGCCGGCGTACCGAGCGGCCCGCGGGGTCGCCCACAAGATCCGATCCATGAAGGGTGAGCGATGAGCCTGGCCTCCACGATTCGGGCTGCGGCCCCTCACACGCCCCAGTCCGTCGCGCAGGCATTCAACTCCAGGTCCAACTCGATCGGGTTCTTGCGCTGGCTGATGGCCTTCATGGTCATCTTCTCGCACGCCGGACCGATCGCCGGATTCTACGGCGGCGAGGACCTGGGCGTGCAGATCTCGAAGGAACAGTCCATCGGTGGCGTCGCCGTCGCGGGATTCTTCTTTTTCTCGGGATTCCTGATCACGCGCTCGCGCATGGGACGCGCCACGATCTGGCGCTACATGTGGCGCCGCGTCCTGCGTATCTTCCCGGCCTTCTGGGCAGCCCTGCTCTTCACGGTCGGTATCCTCGCTCCGATCGCCTACTGGCACACGTTCCACAATATTTCCGGCTACCTGCACCCGGCCACCGAGTCCCCGCTCACGTACTTCGTGAACAACATGTGGCTGCACCTGGGACAGCGCAACATCGCCGGAATGGGCGAGAACCTGCCGTACTACATCCTGCACGGCGCACGTGACTGGAATGGCTCGGCCTGGACGCTCATCTATGAGTTCAAGGCCTACATTCTGGTGGCAATTCTCGGCCTGTTCGGGGCGCTGGCAAACCGTAAGGTGGGCGGCGCTTTCGCCCTCGTCCTCATCGCCCTCAACGCCCTGCAGTGGATGGGTGCGGGCCAGGTCGCCAGCGTCAACTACCTGCTGCGAGACCCCTACATGCTCATGTTCATGGGGCCCTTCGCCTTCGGTATACTCTTCACGCTCTACGGCGACAAGATCCCCATGGATTCGCGCCTGGCGTGGGGTGGCCTGATTTTCGGCGTCCTGTCCTACGCGTCGGGCGGCTGGAACATCATCGGTCAGTACGGTTTCCTGTACTTCCTCATGTACCTGGCGATCCGCCTGCCTCTGCAGAACTGGGAGAAGCACGGCGACCTGTCCTACGGCATCTACATTTACGCGTGGCCGATCATGGCGTTCGCCGCGTACTTCCATCTGCAGGATCGCGGCTGGGTTGCGTACCACCTGACGGTCGTCGTGACCGTGCACATCCTGGCCTACCTGTCGTGGCACCTCATTGAGAAGCCCGCGATGAGCCAGAAGAACTATCTGCCCGGATGGATGGACACGCTCATCGAGCACTTCCGTCCCGCGTACGAGGCCGTGGCGCGCCGCATCGTGACGCCGGCCCTGTCCTCGACCAGGATCGCGACGGTCATGGAGGCCGAAGCGGCGTCCGCGCACGCCGAGGAGGAGACCAAGTGAGCGAGAAGAAAGCCACCGGCCAGTTCAAGGAATCCGAGTCGGGCCTGCGCGACATCTCTTTCGACGAGGGCATCCCCACCGGCTCGTGGAAGCACCGCCTCCACTACGTGCCCCTCGCGATTCTCCTCGCCGGAGCGTGCGCGGCCACCACGGTCGGCGTGTGGTACAAGGCCACCCACCCAGCCCCTCAGGGCGGAGCGGCACCCGCCGCCCAGGCCTCGTCCTTCGCACGCACCACGCCCCAGTCCTTGCCCGAGGTCTGCGCCCCCACCCCACGCGCCGACGTGGGCCCCTGGACGCCCGGCGTCGCGGGTACCGCGGGGTACCTGCCGACCGACGCCGCGCAGGCCTCGTTTGACAAGGGCATGACCGGCGTGACCACCTACGTCGAGGGGCGCGACGGCTACCTGTTCCTCTCCGACGTCTTCAACGCGAACTTCTCCCAGGCGCTGGGCCGCGCACGCCCCACCGCCGACCAGGTGAGCGCGTGGGACCGCTACATGAGCGGCATCGAAACCGCCGCCAGCACTGCGGGCGCGACCGCGCTGTTCGTGCCCGCCCCGGCCACGTGGGACGTCTACTCCGATAAGCTCCCGCAGTGGGCCGACCCGCTGACGGGAACGACCTCCCTGGACCTCATGCGCTCCGCGCTGCCCACCCACGCCTGGGTGGATGTGCGTGAGGAGCTGCGCGAGGCCCGAGCGGGCAGCGAGGCCCCGCTGTACTCGGCGGTCAACCCGCACTGGTCGCCCTACGCCGCGCACGTCGCCTGGAACCAGACGCTGTCCTGCCTGGGCGCGGTCAACCCGCAGCTCTCAGACCTGCCGTCCCTGTCGCCGTCGGGCGTGAGGAGCGCGGATGCTCCCAACGAGTACGAGGCCCTGGGCGCCCCCGCCCAGGTGGGTCCGTGGGCTGTGCCCACCTACGAGCAGGACCCGGGTAGCATCCACCTCCTGGCGCTGGAGAGCCGCGACGAGCTGGCTGACACCGCCGCGCGCCTGGCCGAGGTGGCGAGTGCCCCCGAGGTGTCCCTGGCCAGCCCCGTCGACTTCCAGAACAAGCCGGCACTCACCTACAACCCGAACGGACGCGGCACGGCGCTCATCGTGCGCGACTCTCAGGGCAACAACCTGGGTCCCGAGGTCGCAGCGACCTTCGAGTACACGATCCAGGTCGGTCACGGTCTCGACACGGAGGAACCGACGGACGTCGCCTCCCTCATCGAAGCCTACAAGCCCAGCGTCGTGATCGTGGAGTTCACGCAGCGCTACCTCGCGCTCACGCCGGCTGATCGCAAGTAGAATAGTTTTCCTGACCACGACAGAAGCGATGGGAGTAGCCGTGTCTGAGACGAAACGGGTCGTTGACCTGACGATGCGCATGGCGCAGCGCTCGATCTCCTCGGAGTTCAAGGGCACCGCGCTCGGCCGCCTCTGGTCCTTCATCAACCCGGTCGCCACGATCGCCGTGTACGCGCTGATCTTCGGTGTCGTCTTCCGCGGCGAGGCCGACAAGGGCGCGAACTCGGGCCTGTCGTCCTTCGCGCTGTGGATCGGCGTGGGTGTTATCGCCTGGAACTTCATGTCGAGCGGCATCCAGCGCGGCATGGACTCCCTCGTGGGCAACTCGGGTCTGCTGACGAAGGTCTACTTCCCGCGCCAGGTCCTCATCTACTCCTCGGTCCTGGCCTTGGCCTACGACTTCGCGTTCGAGCTGGCCGTCATCATCGTCATCATGTGCATCGCCGGCGGCCCCGGCGTGCTGCTCATGATCCCCGCGGTCATCGTGATCACGGTGCTCGCGATGCTCTTCGTCATCGGCATGGGTCTCATCCTGTCGATCGCGTCGGTGTACTTCCGCGACATCTCGCACCTGTGGCAGATCTTCAACCAGATCTGGATGTACGCCTCCGGCGTCGTCTTCTCCCTGTCGATGCTCAACAAGGTCCAGACCGACCTGGCGGCCAAGGGCTGGACCTGGGGCGGTGAGCCTCTCCCGATCGTCACGGTTTTCCGTCTCAACCCCGCCGAGCTCTTCCTTGAGGCCTACCGCTCGACGCTGTACGGCTTCGCGATGCCGTCCTGGCAGGTGTGGCTCGGCTGCGCCGCCTGGGCCTTCGGTATCTTCGGCCTCGGCTCGCTGATCTTCCGCCGCTTCTCGGCACGAATCGTGGAGGAACTCTGATGACGAACGCGATTTCGGTAGAGGGCGTCTCCAAGCGCTTCCGCATCTACAAGAACCGTAACCAGTCCCTCAAGGGCGCGTTCCTGCAGCGTTCGCGCGCTCAGTTCGAGGAGTTCTGGGCCCTCGACGACGTCTCCTTCGATATCCCGCAGGGCAAGACCTTCGGTCTGCTCGGCCACAACGGTTCGGGCAAGTCGACGCTGCTCAAGTGCATCGCGAAGATCCTCACCCCGGACAAGGGGACGATCTCCTCGACGGGCCGCATGGCCGCCATGCTTGAGGTCGGCTCAGGCTTCCACCCAGAGCTCTCGGGCCGCGAGAACATCTACCTCAACGGCGCGATCCTGGGCATGAGCAAGAAGGAGATCGACTCCAAGCTGGATGCGATCATCGACTTCTCCGGCGTCGAGCGCTTCATCGACCAGCCCGTCAAGAACTACTCCTCGGGCATGTACGTGCGCCTGGGATTCTCCGTGTCTATCCACGTGGAGCCGGATATTCTCCTCGTCGACGAGGTCCTGGCCGTGGGCGACATGGAATTCCAGAACAAGTGCATGGATAAGTTCGCCCAGCTCAAGGACCAGGGGCGCACGGTCGTCGTCGTGTCCCACGGCCTCGAGCAGATGCGCACCTTCTGCGACCAGGCCGCCTGGCTGGATCACGGCACCCTCGTCGATGTGGGCGCGGCCGCCGAGGTCATCGACACATACTCCGACGTGGCCCACCACGCGGTCGAGGTCGAGGGTGGCGGCACGCGTTTTGGCAGCGGCGAGGCCATGATCGAGCGCATCGACCTGCTCAACGCTTCCGGCGAGCCCACATCTCTCGTGTACCCGGGTGATCCCGTGCGCCTGCGCCTGCACTACCGTGCGAACGAGCGCATCGAGTCCCCGGTCTTTGGTGCCTCCATCGACACCCGTGAGGGCGTGTTTGTGTGGGGCCTGCACGGCATGGATGCCTGCTACGTGCCGACCTTGATCGAACCGGGCACGGGCCACCTGGATATCGAGATCCCGCGCCTGACCTTCAACCCGGGCGCCTACACGATTTCGGCGGCCATCCAGAACCATGACATGACAGGCGTCATCGACGCGCTGCAGAAGGCGCGCCGCTTTGACGTGCTGCCCGGCCCCGGCATGGAGTCCGGCGGACTGGTCAACCTGGGCGCCTCCTTCACGGGCCTGACGCCCGCACGCCCCATGCGCGACGTCCCCAAGCGCGGCGCCGCCGACTACGAGCACCTCGCGCGCATGCAGGCCCAGCAGGCTGACGCGCTCGAGAATGAGGACTGACGGACGCACTGACGTCGATGTGGGGCCGGGCTCAGCGGTGTGATACCGCTGAGCCCGGCCTTTTACCTGCCTCGAGGGCCCACATGCCGCGCGCGCTGTGACGATCGTTCTACACTTATAGGAGAACTGTTTCCAGCGACAAGGTACAGCCATGGCACCGACGCCCACACTCGCCCGCCGCGCCCCCGCGCGCGCCCTCATCGCAGCCCTCTCCCTCGCCCTCATCGCCCTGCCCGCACAGGCCCGCGCCGACACCGGTGAGGAGACCGCTGCGCAATCCTCCGCAGAGAGTTCCACCGCGGCCCAGTCCGCCGGCGAGACGACGCCGTCCGCCACGCCCAGCCTTGCGCCCACGGGCGCGCCCGAGGTCACCACCCCCAGTGCGAGCGAGCAGGAACGGGGTGCCCCGGCCTCGTCGGTCGCGACCGAACCGCCGACGATGAACGCCCCCGGACGAAACCGGTTGGGGAGCGTGGGTGCGCGACTCGGTTGGCTGGTGGTGGCGGCGTGCCGATGGCACCTACCCCGCCTCCCAGTGGGTGGCAATCGGGGGCAGCCGCTACTACTTCAACGCCAGCGGCTACATGGCCACCGGCTGGCTGCGCGACGATGACGACTGGTTCTTCCTGGCTTCCTCCGGCACGCTGCTCGGCGGCTGGGTGAACGACGGGGGTTCCTGGTATTACCTGGACCCCACCAGCGGCGTGATGCACACGGGCATGACCGGAGTGGACGGTACCTGGTATTACATGGACTCCTCGGGCGCGATGCGCACCGGCTGGGTCAGCCTCGCCGACGGCTGGCATTACTTCGCCTCTAGCGGCGCGCAGATGGGTGGCTGGCTGCGTGACGGAGGCGCGTGGTACTACCTCGACCCGAACAGTGGCGTGATGCACACAGGCATGACCGGAGTGGACGGTACCTGGTATTACATGGACTCCTCGGGCGCGATGCGCACCGGCTGGGTCAGCCTCGCCGACGGCTGGCACTTCTTCGCGTCCAGCGGCGCGCAGATGGGCGGCTGGCTGCACGATGGGGGACAGTGGTACTACCTGGACCCCAACACCGGCGTCATGCGCACTGAACCCCTGGAGGTCGGTGGCCGCCGCTACGAGTTCGATGCCTCGGGCGCATGGCGCGGGTACGAGGCCCCGGCCGGCTACCTGCAGCCCACCGACCACATCACGGGCCTCGGGGACGCGACCAATACGCTCACATGGGGAATGAACGGCACCAAGGTGCGCATCGCCCAGGTCCGACTCGGCCTGTGGCATTCCAACAAGCTCGCCTCCGTCGATGCACCTTTCGTCGCCGCCGTGAAAAACTTCCAACAGCGCGCGGGCCTGCCCGTCACCGGCGTCGTCGACAAAACCACCTGGGACGCCATGGACACTGGCTACCCGTGGACCGTCGACCAATACCAGGCCACGCCCCTGCCCCTGACCGCCACGCGCAACGAGCGCGTCGAGGCCATGATCGGCTACGCGTGGAACCAGACGGGATCGTCCTACACGTGGGGAGGGGCCGGCCCCTACGACCAGGGATTCGACTGCTCCGGCCTGGTCCTCCAGTCCCTCTACGCCGCCGGCCTGGACCCCCAGCCCATCAACGTCATCAAGCACGCATGGCCGTCGTATCGTACGTCGCAGGAGCTCTACGCTTACCCGTACTTCCAGCACGTGCCCCTCGCTCAGCGCCAGCGCGGCGACCTCATCTTCTACACGACGAGCGGGACCGTCACGCACGTTGCTATCTACCTCGGAGACGACTTGATCGTTCATACCGACTGGATGGGGCGCCCCGCCCGCATGCAGCACATCACCGCCGGATACGGGTGGGATCGCATGACCGCAGACGTCGTGCGGCCGTTGCCGTAAGAGAGACAAAAGGCGGGCCGGTCGTGGGTTCTCCCACGACCGGCCCGCCTTCGTCGCAGTGGCGTCGCTCAGCGCCCTAGCAGGCGGCGCACGACGCGCTTCGGCAGGGAGACCGTCCGACGCAGCGACCGCTGCAGGGCCGAACCCGCCTCGAGCTGCGCACGCAGAGCGCTCACCTCGCCGCGCAGCTCGTGCACCTGCTCGTGCAGCGATGTCATCGTGTTGAGCATGTTGACGTGCACGAGATTCAACGAGGAATGGAAACCCGAATCCACGCGCCCCAGCTCCTGGCGCATACGGCGGTAGTACTCCGCCGACAGGAGCGCCTGGCCCAGGTGCGGGGACGAGGGATCGTCCGTCGCCAGCATCGCGCGCAGGTAGCGGTCGCGGATATGCAGGTTATCCCACTTGTGCAGGTACGCGTCCGTGACGACGGAGTTGCCCAGCGATGCATCCATCGTGTCACGGTGATGCCAATAGGCCAGCGGCTCCCCGTCGATGAAACCGACCGGGGAATCCGCCAGCAGCCGCAGGTTGAAATCCCAGTCAGCCTGCGTCTGCAGCGACCCATCCCAGTGACCCACGCGGTCCGCGACCTCACGGCGAATCAGCTGCGAGATCGGTGGCGTGTAGTTCTCCACCATCATGTCCACGAGGGACAGGCCGTAGTTGTCCGTCGACAGGACCTCGCGCCCGATCTCGATACAGGTACCGTCGGCGCGCACGCGCTCGCGGATGATCTCGCAGCGGGTCGCAACACCGCCCGCCTCCGGATGCTCATCCAGGTAGGCGACCGTCTTCTTCAGGAAGTGCGGGTGCCACGAATCGTCATCGTCGTGGACCGCATAGTAGGTGCAGTGCGAGGCGGCCAGGCCAGACTCGAGCGCAGCCTCGCGACCATTCGACACCTCGTTCGTGACGATCGTGATCTTCGACCGCACGGCGCTCTTCTGTTTCTTGACAATCGAGCGCACCTCGGCCTCGTCGCCGGCGTCGTTGACGATGACCACCTCGTAGTCGTCGAAGCTCTGCGAAGCGATCGACGCGAGGGCACGGGTGAGCATCGCCGGGCGATTGCGCGTGCGCACGACGACGGTGACTGTTGCACTCATGCGGTTTCTTCCTCTTCATTCGGAGTGGACGAGGCGGGCGCCTCCACCTGGCGGTGACGCAACAGGTAGATGGCGCTCACCAGGGCAAGCGTGTACCCCAGCGAGGCGAGGCCCCACAGGACCATCGGGCTCAGCGGCATGTCGGCCCACCACCACTGGATGTCGCCATTCAGATTACCCGGTGCGATCCATCCGATGTGGGAAATCCACACGAGCCCACGGACATAGCGGGCGATCGTCGTGTGCATCGCGACCGCTTGCGCGACGCTGAGGAAGACGACGAAGAAAGTGAGCTGCCCCTTGGTCGGGGACGGCTTCTTCACTGCTGACGTCACCCAGATCATCAGCCACGTGCCCAGCAGAGGCAACGCGTAGCGCGCGTGATACCCGCCGAGGTTGGGGAAGGCCGTGGGTGTCGCGATCAAGAGCGGGATTCCCGCCATCGCCCCAAACACCATGAAAGCAGCCAGGGCCTTGCGCAGGCTCACGGTGCGCGCACCGTAGAAGAGCACCGCACCCAGGACGAGGAGCCCGAGGATCGTCGTGTAGCCCGGCAGGGGAGTGTCGCGCCAGCCCGGCCCGGAGTACAGTCCGAGGAAGCCCGCGAAGTAATCGGGCAGGTAGCGGATGTTCGCGAATGCGACGTCGATGCGGTCATGCACAGTGATCGCCACGTCGCTCGATTGCGAGGCACTGGAGGCCTGCCCACTGCCGAGCATGAGCCACACGCCAATCGCACTGAGAACGGTGGCGACCCCGATCTCGGGGAGATGCCGCCTGTGGGCCTCGAGAATGAGGATGCCCAGAGATACAACGAACACATAGAAGGAGGCATCGCCACGGCTTTCGTAGCACAGGAGTGCGCACAGGCATGCCACGCCGAGCAAAACCCAGTGTCGCCATCCACGCGCGTTGAGTCCGGCATAGAGGGCTGCGCCGTAGCAGAAGACGCCGGTAATTGCCCATGATGAGGGGTTGTTAGAAGCAATGAAATACATGCCCATCGGAGTCCATGCGACCAGTGCTGCTAACGCGATATTCCCTCTGATGTCGCGCTGCGATAAAACGGTGATTGCTCCGATAAGAATGAGGAGGATAGCGACGTTAGCGACGCGCATGTGCCACGCGGATCTCTCCACGTTGTGCCCAGCGAACAAGTGATGGAAGTGGTAGAAGCCGAGAGGATACAGTCCGTCGTCGTAGCGATAGGACGGGTAGTTTGTGTCGTCTGAATACTCTTTGATGCACGCGTGCGAGCGTTCGGGGTGGAAGGCCTCACAGGATGACCGTGCTGTGGTCATGGGCGCCATGACGTACTTATTCCCGTCGATCATGGTTGTTTCGCAGGAGGAGTCGACTGGCCGCGGGCACCACGTGGACACGAGATGGTAGTCATCGTCGGGTGCGGACCCCGGAGGGGACGCGAAGATCCAGCCGGTGGCGACGGCGAGGACGCCGAGGACCAGGAGGACAAAGGCGAGGGGGCGTGCCGCAGTGGAGATGAAACGCTCTCGCGCGGAGGCAAGGTGGTCGGCGAACGCACGTGCCATGAATCGAGCCAATCTGTCCGGAATAGGTACGTCTAATGTACACGAGTCCGGGGCCTGCCCGGCAGGTGCGAGGGGAAGGAGAAGCTAGAAGACGACGGGCCAGTGCGGCATACAGGTCGTGAGCGTGGCATGGGCGTCCGTGGCCTCGGCGAGGGCCTGGGTGTAGGCGGGGTTCGTCTCGGGCTGTTCGCCGCGCTTAAGCGCGTCCTCGGCGGCCTGCTGATCGGCGAACTCGGGGATGGCGCCGGAGTCGAGGGCTGCGTTGCGCGCGACATACACCGAGAGGGCATCAAGGGCCTGCTTGGAGGTTTCGTCCGAGGCTGCCTGGGCGAGACGGTCGGAATAGTCGTTCTTGAATGCGGCTGCGAAGGCTTCCCACGCGCGGTGGCGCTCGTCCGCGTTGGTTTCCCCCGAGCGCTTGGCTGCCAGCGCCCGGTAGGCCTGGCCGGTCTCGGAGCCGTTCAGGGCTTCGGTGAAAATCGCGTCCATGGCAGCGCATCCGGGTGACGCGGCGCGCAGAGTCGGGCTGGCCGAGCTTGAGGGCTGACCGGGATCTCCGGGTGAAACGGAGACAGCGGGCGTCGACTGCGCGCTCTGGGCATCCTCCGACGGGGAGCACGAGGCCGTGGCGAGCGCGCAGAGCGCAAGCAGCGCAAGGGAGGGGACGAGGCGAGTCACGAGGGATCCGTTTCTGTTGGGGATGCGTCCAATTTATCAGTGTGGAGCGGCTGGTCAGGGGACCTCCGCCGTGGCGAATAGTGACGTATCCGACGGGGTAGTGGAGGCCAGTGTCAGGGAAAGCGCGAGAACTACGGCATAATAGGGGCAAGAATTGGGTGAGTAACACCCTCGGACGCCCACGGGCGCGCAAAGGAGAAGACCTTATGAAGATCGTTGTGACCGGCGGTGCTGGCTTCATCGGAGCGAATTTCGTTCACACGCTGCTGGAGGATCATCCGGACGTCGATGTGATTGTCCTGGATAAGTTCACCTACGCGGGCAACCGCGCATCCCTGACCGATGTGCCCGCCGAGCTCGCCGCCCGCCTGAGCGTCGTCGAGGGCGACATCGCTGATGCGGACCTTGTTGATGGTGTCGTCGCCGGCGCAGACGCGGTCGTGCACTTTGCCGCCGAGTCGCACAACGACAACTCCCTCCTCGATCCCTCGCCTTTCATCCAGACGAACCTGGTGGGCACCTTCACCCTGCTGGAGGCTGTGCGCCGCCACAAGGTCCGCTTCCACCACATCTCTACGGACGAGGTCTACGGCGACCTTGAGCTGGACGATCCCGCGAAGTTCACGCCCACCACGCCCTACAACCCTTCCTCGCCCTACTCCTCGTCCAAGGCGGGCTCGGACCTGCTGGTGCGCGCGTGGGTGCGTTCCTTCGGTGTCGAGGCCACGATCTCGAACTGCTCGAACAACTACGGCCCATACCAGCACATCGAGAAGTTCATCCCGCGTATGATCACCAACCGCCTGCGCGGTGTGCGCCCGCGCCTGTACGGTGATGGCCTGAACGTGCGCGACTGGATTCACGTGCGCGACCACAACACGGCCGTGTGGGACATCCTCACGAAGGGCCGCATCGGCGAGACCTACCTGATCGGCGCGAACGGCGAGACGAACAACCGCGACGTCGTCGCCATCCTGAACGAGCTGATGGGTTACGCGCCCGACGACTTCGATCACGTGACCGACCGTCCGGGTCACGACCTGCGTTACGCGATCGACAACTCCAAGCTGGTCACCGAACTCGGCTGGGAGCCACAGTTCACGAACTTCCGCGACGGCCTGGCTGACACCATCGCCTGGTACACCGAGAACGAGGCGTGGTGGGCTCCCCTCAAGGAGGCCGTCGAGGCGAAGTACGCCGCCGAAGGACACTGATTCCTTGGCTCACGTGACCCGAGACGAGGCCGCGCCTCGCCCCCGCGTCACCGTCCTCATGGCCACCTACAACGGGATGGCCGAGGGCGGGGCGTGGCTCGACGA
>CALHZX010000085.1 GCA_938040725.1 uncultured Actinomyces sp.
CGTACACGTTCTTACAACGCGCAGCCTGCCCGTATGTCTGCGCAGCGGGACTTGCATCTGAAGAGTTCGTCAGTCTAGGGATATCGTCCGCGGGATTATGGCCAGTGGAAGAAGATGCAGGGTCAGACTCGCCGTCGCCAAGCACACCCTGAATCACCGCATCCGCACCTTCGGTGTAATTGTCGAGCTGAACATCAGGTTCACTGAGCGCCCACCCTGTTGCGGGAGCGTAAGTAAGACAGAGACATGCGGTGAGAGCATAGATAACACTGGACAAATGCAGGTTAATTTCTTTCATCACCGGCAAACCTTCCTTGCGTTTCAATCCACTGCCCATCGTGCCATGTCATGATCAGGGTCAACGTGGATTTATACCTTGAGGTGGCGGTGTGTACTTTCGTCTTGGTGCAGTATGTTCCGTCGTATGAATCGACACGATATTTCACAACGATAGAATCTTCGGGAACGTCTTTACCGTTTGCTTCAATCGGCTCAACACGAAGGACATGTGTAATGTTCGATTCCATTCCGTAGGTCCATCCACTGTCGTATCGTTCGTTAACGTCTCGGACAATTGCCGATGCAAACTGTGATGATGGGGCGGAGATGTCCGCCAGTGGTTGGGTGTCTCCGGTGTTCCACGCGTAGACGAGTAGTGCGAGGTAGTGTTCTGCGGCTGCTTCTGCACCGCGCTCACTGTTTTCCTTGGCTGCCTCGGACAGTTCGGGCTTGGTGTAGGTGTCTGCCGCGAACTCGGCTGGGCGCACCAGGACTCCATCGGGACCAATCGCGTAGCCGCCGGACATGGCGGCCTCGCTCGACGCTGATGGCGCGGGCGTGGGGTTCACGGCGGGGGCTGTGGCTGCGACGCTGGGTTTCTCGCCCCAGGCGTGCCACCAGCCTTCGGCGACGCCGTTGATGTAGACGGCGAAGACGGCTCCGGCGGCGAGGCACACGTAGACCACGCGCATCGTCCAATAGAACGGCTCGACGTGCAGCCAGGCCTGGGCGCGGGCATGGATCCCCGTGGGGCGCCGCGCTGTGGCCTCGGCCCGATAATCAGCCCACCGCTGGCACAGCGTGTACCTGCGTGGGGCGCACTCGCTGCGGAAGCGCTCCTCGTCTTCCTGGGTCACGGGACGCTCAGACAGCGGTGGAACCATCATGATCTATCAACCTCCACGGTGAGGTGCCCTGCGGCGCACCCCCGTCGTTGGAGGCGCGCCCTACTGTTTCAGAGTACGCGCAGAACCAGCACGAAACACTAAGAATGCTGCGCAACCATCACGCACATCCTCCCATCCACATTCCCGAAACCGCACGTATGTGCACACCCCAGCCCAGGCCTCGTCGCGAGCCATGGATGATGACGAACAGAAGCCGCCGCGACGGTCATCGAGGACATCGACCGGGTGCAGAGGACGTCACCCTAGAGGAGCCGATCCAACGCTTCCCGAATCTGCTGTTCCTCCCCGGATCCGATCGTGGGCAGACGCAGGACGGGAACTCCATACGCGGACATGATCGAATCTTTGAGGCCGTCGCGCTTCTGCTGTTTCTGGCTCATGCCGTGGAACGTCCACCCGTCTACCTCGATGGCAAGGAGAAGGCGCTTCGTCACACGCGAGTACACCCCGAAGTCGAGCGCGCTGTCCCGGAACACGAAAGCTCGCTGTTCCTCGTTCAAGCGACGCGTATTCGGCAACGCATCCCGCAGGAACACTTGGGTCTGATAGCCAAAGCGCGCATACCTGGGTTCTGCGAGCACGTCTCGCAGGCATTGTTCCGCAACATTTTCTGCGGGCGAGCGCCGACGATCAGCCCACTTAACCTGAGAATACCGCTCGAGCGACTCGCTATACGCGTTGTAAAGGACGTCGAAAATGGACACGATGTCCGACTGGATGACGGAGCTCGGATCGCACATCTCGATGTACTCGAGCAAGGCTCTCACGTTTCGGCTGAGCCGGACTCCCCCATGCGTGGTCACGACGACGAAGCGGTCTTTGGCTCGCGACACAATCACGTTTGTCAGGGCATCCGCGTCGTAGAAATCTTGCGCGGCCGAGCGGTCGTTGGCGTTGAGGACTGTAGACAGAATGATCGTGCCCGCACCGCGCCCCTGAAATTTGTGCGCGGTCTCCGCCAGCCATCGGGGATGAGCCCCATCGCCGAGGTCGCTACGAATCCGCTTGCTCAGGTTCGTTGCCTGCGCCCGAAACGGAGTCACGACGCCCAACACGAAGTCGCCCGACTCGTCTGCCCCCTCGAGCTCGACGCCGTCCCGAATGCTGCGCATATCCTCAAGGTCGGTAACAATGTCGATTTCCCGCTGCGAGAAGAATCCACTGCCGTGCGATGGGCGTCGCGCGTGGTTTCCGGGCGCAGCATAGATGATCGCGAGCGGATCGGGTGCATCCTCGCCAGGATCGCGCATCGCAATGAGCTGACCGCCGTAGTACATGCGGTTGCAGAACTCGATGATCGCGGGATGACACCGGTAATGTTCCTTGAGCAGAGTGCTCGGCACCTGTGCCGACTCCGGCATCATTTTGATGGAGTCGAGCAGCGAGAGCGAACGGACGTCGAAGCGCGGCGCGGGCGGCTCCTGCTTGCTCTCATCCCACCCCTGGAAGATCGGGCCGAGCTGCTTGTCGTCACCAACGATGACAGCGTTACGGGCCTTGCTCAGCGCCGCCATCCCCTGGGGGAGCAGCACCTGAGAGGACTCGTCGATGATGATCCAGTCGAGCAGCACTTCCTCGGCCAGGTTGTTCCGAATCGAAAAACACGTGGATGCCACAACGGGGTAGGTGCGCAGGAGGATATCCGTCTGCCGCTTGAGGCGCTCGGTTGGGCTGAGGCGGCTCGGCCGATTGCGCGCGAATCGGCCGAGCAGGGCGGCATCGAGGACCGCGCGGGAGTGGCGGCGATACTGTGCGCTCACTTCGACGAGGCCGTGGCGGGCAGCGCGGGCCTCGGCCTCCTCGATGAGGTCGGATAGTTCTTGCTCGTGGGCCCGATAGAAGGCGAGTTGGAGCGCCGACTGGACGTGCGGGTCTCCCAGGTCAACGCCCTTCAAGGAGCCGTACGCAAAGTAGCGACGCACCCGCTCGATGAAACCCCGAGGACCACACCCCACCCTCGGCGCGCAGCGAGCGAGGGCCAGCAGGTCACCGACGACCCCAGAGCGGCGCCTCGAGATAGCCAGATGAGAAATGTCCGCAACCGGGCGGCGGCTCTCCTGTACCTTTTCCTCAAAAAGGCGCCGCTCACGCTGAGCCGCCGTCAGCTGCGCGCGGATCTTCGGAATGTCTCGCGCATCTTCCCATAGAGTGACGAGGCGATCTTCTTCGACCCGCAGCGCAGCCTCGTCGGCTCCGGCAGGCGTATCCGACGACGCAGCGGACGCCTTGCGAGCCCACGCTTCGCGCCTCTGTTCAAGAACACCCTCACGCTGGTGAAACTCCTTGACGCGCTTCGTTTTCCCGAGGTTCGCGACGAGGAAGCCGTAGCCTTCCTCCGTCAGCTTGTCAACGACGTTATCGACCGCAGAGTTCGCACCCGCGACGACGCCGACGGTCTTGCCTTGCGCGATCAGGGAGGCGATGAGATTGAGGATCGTCTGCGTTTTACCCGTGCCGGGAGGCCCGTCGATGATGGACAGTTGGTGTGTGAGCGCGGCTCGAATCGCGTTGCGCTGATCGATATTGGAGGGGAAAGGCATGATCAGTCGATCGCTCGCACCCGTCTTCGTGGAGGACGTACCGGCGAGGAACGCTTCCAGGGCGGAACGGCGCGGTGCCTGAGGGAGCCACTCCCACACGTTCGCGAGGATCGCCTCGGGCAGCATCTTCTCACCGCTCACCCAGCGGGGATACTGGGCTGTCGGGTCGAGCATCGCCCCGGCTCGTCGAGCCTGCGCGCGCACTTCCTCGCGGACGTAGTTGAGGGTGGCGGCGTTGTGCCGGTCCTCCGCGGTCGCATACGTCACCCGTACCTCGTCGTGCCCGTAGCGATAAAGTTTGAGCGTGCCCTCAGCCGTGCGGTACGCGAGCGTGTAGCGGGGATCGCGCGGGTGGCCGGAGCGGCGGAGCGTCCAGATGATTTCGGCGTTGGTTCGGCGCTTGCCGCCGATCCGAACCTCATCGAGTGCGTCGACCCTTCGACGCTCGACCTGGTCGTAGAGGCGCGCCCTCTCCTCGCCGTATCGATACTCCTTACCGCTGGTGTAGGTGACGACGATGCGGTCGCCGTCGCGGCGAGCCTTCGTAATTTTCCAGGTCTCGTCCTGCCAGGCCAGCGTTTCTTTATCGCGAATCAGTACGTGCATCGTGCGCGGATCGACGGACTCCATGCCACTCCCCCGTGAGTTTTACCCCCAGGATAGGCGACTTATCAGACCAGCGGTAGGTCGTTGAACACCCACGTTGAGCCGGGCCGGACGCAGATGTGCATGGTCGTTCGTAGACTGTGCGCATGGGTATATCGCTTGTTTTTCTCCTCGTTGGCTTAGTGGTTGGCGCGTTCCTCGGGTACGTGGGCGCCGTGGCGCGCCGAGCGTCGACGCCTGATGAGGCAGGCACACTGCGCGCGGAGGTTGCCCGCTGGCAGGCGCGCGCGGAAGAGCTCTCCCGGCGGGTCGATTCTGCCGAGGCCCGTTCACAGGGTGATGCTTCCGTCTTGCAGGCGCTCGCCCCCGTCCGAGCGCAGTTGGAGCAGATGACGCAGCGGGTTGATCAGATGGAGCAGATTCGCGCGCGTCAGCACGGCGCTCTTGCCGAGCAGCTGCGTGAATCCGCGAGACGTGAGACCGAGCTGGCTCGCACGACCGCCTCCCTGGAGGGAGCTCTGCGGTCGCGTAGCGCACGCGGCACGTGGGGCGAGGTCGAGCTCGCCCGCATCCTGGAGGCTTCCGGAATGCTGCCGCACGTAGACTTCGCGGAGCAGCGTTCGATTGGCTCGCTCACTCAGGGACGAGGCCGGGGCGGGGTCACATCGTCGGGTGACCTCGGCCGTCCCGACGTCACGATTCACCTGCCCGGGCAGGGGTTCCTCGCGCTCGACGCGAAGGCCCCCATGGACGCGTACCTGCGGGCGTGCGCCATTGAAGAGAGCGGAGAAGACGCCGAATCTCGACGCCGCGCCGAGCTGTCGGCACACGCAAAGGCGCTGCGCTCTCACGTCGAGGCGCTGGCTGGACGCGACTATGCGCAGTCGCTTGGCGCGTCACCCGAGCTGGTCATCTTGTTTGTCCCATCCGAGGCCGCACTGTCGGCGGCACTGCGCACTGATGCATCGCTCCTGGACGACGCGATGGCCCGAGGCGTGGCCCTATGCTCCCCCATCACGCTACTGGCGGTCGCACGCACGTGCGCCACCGCGTGGGCGCGGACGTCCATCAACGAACAGGCGGACCAGGTCATCGCACTCGGCCGAGAACTGTACGAGCGCCTCGGCGTCGTCGCTGGGCACATGGAAAACCTGGGCAAGCACCTGGCCAAGACCGTGGACTTCTACAACAAGACCGTGTCGTCCATGGAAAGCCGCCTCCTGGCCAGCGCACGGTCCGTGAGCGCACTTGAGGAGGCCTCAAAAAAGACCATGACCGTCACGTCCATCGACCCCGACGCTGCCCAGGTTCGCTCCTTCACGAAGCCGGAGTTGACGGACCAGTAAGCGATTCGGCGATGCCGTCCAACTGCGCGCGGATTTCGTCAAAGGGACGGTCCAGGTCGAGCGTCGTCGCGCTGATGCGGTTACCGCTCATGCGGTAGGTGGCGTCGGGCTGGATGTCCTCGTCGGTGGCGGCGTACAGGAGCATGCCTGAAACCTCGGTGCCCTCCCCCGCTCGCTCGAACGCAGTCTGTTTGTTCTTCACGTACGCGAAGATCTGGTACAGGTTCCCCGAGTGCACGGTCCTCTTGTCGAAGTTGCTCTGCATCGTGGACGTGTAGTACTTCGCGTCGATGATGAGCATACGACCACAAGCACTCAGGGTGACGTCGCTGCGCATCTTCGGTAGGCCACGCGAGAAGTTGTCGTCCAACACCCAATCGATATGCGGAGCGCTCGCGCGCAGAGGCGGATGCTCTCTGCGGTAATACTCGAGAATGAACTTCTCGTAGAGGCGGCTCATGCACTGTTCCGTGAAGAAATCCATCATGCGAGTGGCACCATCTCTGTGGGAGTGGAGTAACCCCTCAACGACGAGCCAGCACACCGCCATCAGCATGCGGTACGTGCGATTGTTGCGCTCAAAGCGCATGTTCCAGTCGACCGTGTGCAGGTCTATCTCGCGCACGTCTGCGAAGAAGACCATGAGCTTCTTCAGGCTCTTCTTGCGCGCCTTCGAGATGTCCGAGCGCACCAGCAGTGCGACCGTTGCCTTGATGATGCGGTTCATCGTCGTATCGACACTGAACTCGTCGTAGGAGCACACCAGCTGGCGACGCCAGATCGCCTGCGACTTCACAGATTCGGTGACCTCGATTTTGCCGCGCAGTGAGGAGCGGGCCTCGGTCCGGTTCACATACTCCTGCCCGAGGCCTCGTTTGAGTTGCAAGGACACGCCTCGCTCGAGGATGGCGGCGCACAGCTCGGCCGCGTTGTCAAAGTCCTCCGTGGCCAAGGCGCGGTATTTCGGTTTGTCCAGAACCGAGAAGGCGTAGGCGAGCATGTGGTAGAGGTTGCGGATGCGATTCAACGCACGGCCTCGCACAGCTTCCCCACCCACTCCTCAACATTATCTGACTCGTCGAACCAGTATTCCTTGAGCATCGGGATAAGCTCATAGTCCACGATCGAGGCCAGGGCCGCGTCCGTGCACGTCTCAGGTGTCATGTTGCAGAAGTAGCTATGTCCGATGCAGAAGCCCTCGCCGAGAGACTCATCCTCGGCGATCGCACGGTTGAGGGATTCCACCTCGTCTACCAGGTCCTTGAACCTCGAATCACTGAGGCCATCACGGTAGGCGCGGAAGCCGTCGGAATCGAAAGCGGGTCTCAGCTCGACGAACGCGAAGCGGCGGCGCAGCGCGTAGTCTAGCATGGCGAGGCTGCGGTCAGCCGTGTTCATCATGCCGATAATGTGGACGTTGCGGGGAACATAGAAGAACTCACGGGAGTAGAGAAGTTGGAGCTTGTACCCTCGCTTGTCGTTTTCAATGAGCATGAAAAGCTCACCAAAAATCTTGGAGAGATTG
This sequence comes from uncultured Actinomyces sp., assembly GCA_938040725.1. Classification (GTDB taxonomy): domain Bacteria; phylum Actinomycetota; class Actinomycetes; order Actinomycetales; family Actinomycetaceae; genus Pauljensenia. The sequence continues at coordinate 7,205 of CALHZX010000085.1, forward strand.
CCACGGTTAATCTCGTCGATGATGAAAAAGTACTCGTTCTCCTCATCGTCGGCAGCCTTCTTACAGAATGAGTAGAAAGCACCCTTCACCAGCTCGAACCCCGCGCCGGAGGGACGGTATCCCTCGATGAAATCCTCATAGGAGTAGCTCTGGTGGAACTGAACCATCATGACGCGCGAAGCATCCTTGACGCCCATCATCGAGTATGCGAGACGCTTGGCGGTAAAAGTCTTACCCACGCCGGGAGCACCCTGCAGGATGACGTTCTTCTTGGCGCGCAGCAGACCAACGATTGCGTCGTATCGCCCGCGGTCCATGTAGACTTCGCTGAGAAAATTCTCGACGGAATACTCGGTCAAGGGCACCTGCATTTCCTCGCTATCGAGCGTGTCCTCGTCATTCTCAAAATAGCCCTGAATACGTGCCAGTAGATCAGGGTAGTCAGTGATCTCAGTGAGGGTCTTCATCGCGAACTGTTGATCACTTCGCCAGCTTCCCGGACGCTTCCACGACACCTCACGCAGGTGTGGATACTCCCCGCCATCCGGGTCATAGACGTAGTCACCCGCAACGACTCCTCGCCCGAGGATCTCCGAGCGTCCCTTCTTCACGAAAACGACATCGCCCGGCTTCATTTCCTTTGCAAACTGCCAGGCGGCATGAATGTCGTTGGTTTGTCTCCCGCAGTCGGGGTAGGTCTCGAGCATCCGCTCCTTCACATCTTGCTTGCTGGCACACACGGACAAATCACCGAGATCACCCCAGCTCAGCCCCATAACGCCACGCTTGTAGAACTCCTCCCACATGCAGGCTCCCGGGCCGGGGGCGTAGAGCCAGTACCGCACGGTCTGCACGCCGTCATCGCCAAGAGCCGTCGCCTGCATCATTGCCTCCTTGAGAAGCACAGCCATAAATCCTGGCTACCCATCATCATGACGACACCCTACCACCCAGGTGATTGACAACACGATTCACGCTCGTACTCGCCCAACAGCAAAGCCGGGCCACGCTCGCGTGCCCCGGCCACGGCCTCGTCAGTGCGCACTCCTCAGTCAAGGTCCGCCAACACGCCCACGTCGCGTGCAGCCTGTCGCAGGCGCTTATCACGAGTCCACAGCGCCACACCGGGGGTTACGACAGCACTTGCCAGGAGTGCCACGTCGACCGCGCTGAGTCCTCTACCCCACAGCCTCCGTTCCTCGACGAGGTGCCGCACGCCTTGGTCGTCGACGTTGCGAACGATCATGAGGCGCTCAAGCGCTTTCAAAAAGATCGAGCGATCCTTGAGATTTCCCAACGCAAGTTCAGTGATGACACTCTGATGCACGCAGACCTGGTCTCTCTCGAGTAGATCAACCAGAACCGGCTCAGCGTTTCGCAGGTGATCGATCCAGATGCTCGTGTCAACGAGGACCCTCATGCGCGCTCTCGACTCCGAGGCGCAGCCTCCGCCGCCGGATCACTGCCGCCGAGCGCGGCGAGCTGCCGTCCAGTCTCAATGCGGACGAGGAGCTCAACCGCGTCCCTAATCAAAGCGGATCGCTCGCTGACCCCGGTCAGCTCCTCGGCGCGCGCAAGCAGGTCGTCATCGAGTGTCACTGTGGTTCTCATGCTTACCTCCACCCTCAGCATAGCACTACAGTCGTCATCAGTTGATTCGAAATTTGATGCAGCTTCTCGTCCACCCAACTCACGCAACAGCAAAGCCGGGCCACGCCCTCGCGCAACCCGGCCACTGCCTCGTCAGTCTGAGGCGTTTTAGTCGACTTCCACCGTCGCGAGAGGGACAATTCCACTCAATGCATCCCCCAGCGCATCTTCGGCGCGATCAAGCTCGTAGCGCATCTGCAGGTTCATCCAGAATCCCGGGATCGTACCAAAGTAGCGGGAAAGCCGCATCGCGGTATCAGCCGTAATTCCGCGCTTCCCATGGACGATTTCATTGATACGTCGGGGTGGAACACCGATAGCGACGGCGAGCTTGTGCTGCGCGATTCCGAAGCCCTCGATGAAGTCTTCCATGAGGACTTCACCCGGGTGAATCGGTGCAATTTTAGTGGTAGTCAACGATATCAACCCCTTCTGGACCAGCGTCGCCCAGGCCGCCACCCCTCACAGCTACGCTTCCCACGAGCGGCGAGGGTCTGTCCGAACAAGCGAGCGCACTCGATTGCCCTGCATCGCAAGATCAGGCAGCTTCGGATCTATCAATGCAAGAATGCCGAGCATGTCCCGCAGCCGCCAGCGGACGTCGACGGACAGCAAATTCTCATGATGAGCCACACGATTCCTCAGCTTCCTCACTCGATCAAGCTGACTAGCCAGCCTCTCACGGCCCGAGTCGGAAGGGTCCGCATAGGGAAACGCATCCGACAAACATTCTTGCCACAACTGTTGGCACTGCTGAGGCTGATTCCAAACCCTCGGCTTAATAAGATAGACCCAGGTTCCGAACATAAAATGCGACACAACATCATCGTGCGTGACGACTGCCAAACGACGCGGATGAGTCTTTGGACGCAAGCGTGATTGCTCACGTGCAAAATTCTGGGCGACCGCAAGGCTCTTGTGGGTGACAAGGTCGTACAGCAAGGGTGCCGCCCCCTTGCCTAGCGCCCAGTCCATCCTATATTCAGGCCCCTGTTGATCATTCCACGCCCGAAGCTTCCGATCCATTGAATTACGTAGACCAACCTCAACAAACGCAATCGTTGAGAACAATGCTCCCGCAAGATCTGCAGCCCACAAGTAGAGTTCACGAGCACGATCGATATCTCCATGAGCTTCACGGAGGTAAGGCGCGAACCTGGCCGCCCCCGCTAGGCTTAAAATCACATTTTGCTCTCCCACGCCTTAATGCTAGCATTCTATTAATCGCGTCGGGCTTGGACCGGCGCAGTCTACCACGGGGGCCCTGACCGCAACGGTCAGGGCCCCTTGGTATTCCAAGAGCACTCCACGTTCCAGCACCACAGACCAGCCAGCGGCTCTCACCACAGGCAAGCGAACGGGCCACGCCCTCGCGCGACCCGGCCACTGGCTCGTTCAGAAACGATCACACATTAAACCTGAACTCCACCACGTCTCCGTCTTCCATGACGTAGTCCTTGCCTTCCATGCGGACCTTGCCGGCGGCCTTTGCGGCGGCCATGGAGCCGGCCTCGACCAGGTCGTCGTAAGAGACGACTTCGGCCTTGATGAAGCCTTTCTCGAAGTCCGTGTGGATGACGCCGGCGGCCTTGGGGGCGGTGTCACCCTTGTGGATCGTCCAGGCGCGCGCTTCCTTCTCGCCTGCGGTGAGGTATGTCTGCAGGCCGAGGGTGTCGAAGCCGACGCGGGCCAGCTTGTCCAGGCCGGACTCGTCCTGACCCGACTCGGCGAGCATCTCGCGGGCATCCTCGTCGTCCAGTTCGACCAGCTCGGCCTCGAACTGGGCGTCCAGGAAGATGGCTTCGGCAGGGGCGACGAGAGCGCGCAGTTCGTTCTTCATCTCCTCGTTGTCCATCTCGGCGGCGTCCATGTTGAACACGAAGATGAAGGGCTTGGAGGTCATGAGTTGGAAGGAGCGCAGCGCATCCTGATCCAGCTTGGCGCCCTCAGGGCCGGACAGCAGCTCGCCGCGTTCCAGCAGCTCCAGGGCGGCGCGCGCGGTCTCGAGCACGATCGGCTCGGTCTTCTTGCCGCGCACCTCCTTTTCGAGGCGCGGGATCTGCTTTTCAATCGTCTGCATGTCGGCGAGGATCAGCTCGGTCTTGATGGTCTCGATGTCCGAGGCCGGGTCCACCTTGCCGTCGACGTGCACGACGTCGGGGTCGGAGAAGGCGCGCGTGACCTGGCAGATCGCGTCGGCCTCACGGATGTTGGCGAGGAACTGGTTACCCAGGCCCTCACCCTCGGAGGCGCCGCGCACGATGCCGGCGATGTCCACGAAGGACACGGTGGCGGGTAGGATGCGCTGGGAGCCGAAGATCTCAGCGAGCGTGTTCAGGCGCGGGTCGGGCAGGGGAACGACGCCGACGTTGGGCTCGATGGTCGCGAAGGGGTAGTTCGCGGCGAGCACGGTCGCGCGGGTCAGGGCATTGAACAGGGTGGACTTGCCGACGTTGGGCAGTCCAGCGATACCGATAGTAAGAGACACGCCCCCATCCTATCGGAGCAGGCCCGGTGGCGTTGCCCTACTTCGTGTGGTTTGGCCCAGCGACGCGGGGCGCGTGGGGGCGCGCGGGTGCCATGCCGGCGTTCTTGAGGTCGGCGCGCAGGTCGCGGGGCAGTGCGAAGGTCGTCGATTCTGTTTCGGTGCGGGCCACCTCGACGGTGGGGAATCCGCGCTCCTGCAGCCATTCGATGACGTCGCGCACGAGGATTTCGGGCACGGACGCGCCGGAGGTCAGGCCCACGGTCTGGGCACTCTCGAACCAGGCCTCGTCGAGCTCGTCGGCCTTGTCGACGCGGTAGGCGGCGCCCGCCCCGGCCTCGAGCGCAACCTCGACGAGGCGCACGGAGTTCGAGGAGTTCGCCGATCCGACGACGACCATGACGTCCACCTGGGGGGCGATGAATTTCACGGCGCCCTGGCGGTTCTGCGTGGCGTAGCAGATGTCGTCCGACGGGGGGTCGATGAGCTGCGGGAAGCGCTGGCGCAGTCGGTCCACGGTCTCGCGGGTCTCGTCGACGGAGAGCGTGGTCTGGGAGATCCACACGACGCGCGAGGGATCGCGCACGACGACGTTATCCACCTCGTCGGGGGTGCCGACGACCTGGATGTGGTCGGGGGCCTCACCGAAGGTGCCCTCAACCTCCTCGTGGCCCTGATGGCCCACCAGGATGATGTCGTAGTCTTCCTTCGCGAAGCGCACGGCCTCGCGGTGCACCTTGGTCACGAGCGGGCAGGTCGCGTCGATCGTAGCGAGGTGGCGGGTGGCAGCGGCCTCGTGGACAGCCGGGGAGACGCCGTGCGCGGAAAACACGACGCGAGCACCCTCGGGCACCTCGTCGGTCTCCTGCACGAAGATCGCGCCGCGCTTGGTCAGCGACTCGACAACGAACTTGTTGTGAACGATCTCCTTGCGCACGTACACGGGCGCGCCGTAGAGCTCGAGGGCCTTTTCGACCACGTCGACGGCGCGGTCCACGCCGGCGCAGTATCCGCGGGGAGCCGCCAAGAGAATGCGGCCGCTGCCCTCGCCGTGGGAGGAAGGCAGGGGGGATTCGGCGCTGGCTCGCAGGTCGACGTTCTCATTCATGCGTCCACCCTAGCGCCCGGGGACCGAGGCGTGCGCGCGCTCGTGGCAATCCCACACGCGCCTCATCGACGAGGCCAGGGCTGCCCCCACTCCCCGACCGCCCTGGGCACGGGGCGGGCCCGGGCGCCCCCTCACGCTCACCTGACCGGGCGAGAGGGACTGTCCACAGGGGTGCGGCGCGGCAGCGCGGCGGGGCTATTCGTGTGGCATGCTGAGTGACGTGACATTGCCTCATTCCCCTGCTGCGCCGCCTCCGGGCAGCTCGCCCCAGCCTCGTCCGCCCGCTGCGAAGGCGGCTGATACGACGCGGGATAATCCGTGGCCGCTGCGTAGGCTGACGGAGAACATCAAGGTGTACGTGGACCGCATGAGCCCCCTGTGGGTGGAGGGCCAGGTCGTTGAGTACAAGGTGCGTCCGGGCGCGAAGATGCACTTTTTGACGCTGCGGGACCTTCAGACGGACACGTCGATGACGGTGACCGCGTGGGCGGGCGTCATGGATTCCACGCCCCTGACCGAGGGCGCGCGCGTGGTGACGCGTGTGAAGCCGGTGTTTTGGGAGCGTTCGGGTCGTTTGAACCTGCAGGCCGCGGAGATTCACCTGCAGGGCGTGGGTGATCTGCTGGCCCAGATTGAGGCGCTGCGCGCCCGCCTGGCCGCCGAGGGCTTGTTCGCCGATGCGCGCAAGAAGCCGCTGCCGTTCCTGCCGCGCATGATCGGCCTGATCTGCGGGCGGGGCGCGAAGGCGAAGGACGACGTGGTCATCAACGCGTCGGACCGCTGGCCATCCGCCCGCTTCGAGATCCGTGAGGTCGCCGTGCAGGGCGATCACTGCGTGCCCGAGGTGGGCCGTGCGCTCCTCGAACTGGACGCGATGGAAGACGTGGACGTCATCGTGATCGCGCGCGGCGGCGGCGCGGTCGAAGACCTGCTCCCCTTCTCCGACGAGCGCCTCGTGCGCGCCGTCGCAGACGCCCGCACGCCCATCGTCTCCGCGATTGGCCACGAGGGCGACTCTCCCCTGCTGGACCTGGTCGCCGACTACCGGGCGTCGACCCCGACGGACGCGGCGCGCCGCATCGTGCCGGACCGCGCCCGCGAGCGCGACGGCATCTCCCAGGCGCTGACCCACATGCGCGGGGCGTTGGGGGCGCGCCTGGCGACGGAGCGCTCGAACCTGACGCTCATCGCGTCGCGCCCGGTGCTCCAAGGCCCGGAGGCGATCGTCGAGGGGCACCGCCTGGCCCTCGCGCAGAAGGTGAACGCTTTGCGGGCGGCGATCGAGCGTCGGCTCGCGTCGGAGCGCCAACAGCTCACGCGTTCGCGCGCGACGCTGACGGCCCTGTCCCCGCAGGCGACGCTGGACCGCGGCTACGCGCTCCTAAAGACGCCCTCGGGCGCCCTCATCACATCCTCGGCGCAGATCAAGAAGGGTGATCTCATCGAAGGCATCCTGGCGTCGGGCCGTATGGTCGCCCAGGTTGTGGGCGCCACGAACCCCACTCCCCCAACGGAAGCGCCCACCGACGATGCCTGACCCGCAGGGCCCGCCCCGGCCTCGTCCCCCAGAACTCTCACGCAAAGGAACACTGTTATGACCACGAACGACCAGCTCCCCGATCCCCAGTCCCTCGGCTATGAGGAGGCGCGCGACGAGCTCGTGCGCATCGTCCAAACTCTCGAAGGTGGACAGGCGCCGCTGGAGGACACTCTCACAATGTGGGAACGCGGCGAAGCTCTGGCAGCGCGCTGTTCCCAGATCTTGGACGGCGCCCAGGCACGTCTTTCTGAACGCACGGTGACACCCGACGCGGAAGCACGCTAATGTACATTCTGTAGATCCGCTCACACGCAGGTGAGGAGACACCATGACGGTGCAATCTGGCCCCCACATTCTCGCGATCGGCGAGGCGCTCATCGACGTCGTCATGACGTATGAGCAGCCCGATTTCCCCGTTGAGATCCCGGGTGGTTCTCCCGCGAACGTCGCCCTGACGCTGGGGCGTCTGGGTCGGCCGGTGGCTCTGGCGACGTGGATCGGTCTGGATGAGCGCGGCCGCCTCATCGATTTCCACATGAACGATTCCGACGTGCACGTCACCGCGGCCTCGCGCGGTGCCTCGCACACGTCGACGGCCCTGGCACGCCTGGACGAGTCGGGCGCAGCCTCCTACACCTTCGACCTGGAGTGGGCGCCGACTCCGCCGATCAAGGTTCCGGCTACCGCTCAGATCCTTGAGGCCGGTTCGATCTCCGCGATCATCGAACCCGGCGCCTCCGCGGTCCTGGATGCGCTGACCCGAGGCCGCGAGCACGCGCTCGTGTGCTTCGATCCGAACGCACGCCCCTCGATCATGGGGGAACCGGAAGCGGCATTCGCCGCCCTTGAGCGTTTCATTGCGCTGTCGGACGTCGTCAAGGTGTCGGATGAGGACATCGAGTGGTTGACGGGCGGCGCCCCCATCGACGAGGTCGTGGATCGTTGGCTGGGTATGGGCCCCTCGCTCGTGGTGGTCACGCGCGGCAAGCACGGCAGCGAGGTCGCCACCGCCTCGGGCCTGCGTTTCACGAAGACGCCGGGCGACGTCGCGGTCGTCGACACGGTCGGCGCGGGTGACTCCTTCATGGGCGGCATCATCGACGCCATGTGGGGCATGGGTCTGCGCGGCGCAGACGCTCGCGAGACTCTGCGTACCCTGCCCGAGGAGCAGGTCCGCGCGATCATCGACCGCGCGAGCGCCGTGTCCGACGTGACAGTGTCGCGCAAGGGCGCGAATCCGCCCTGGGCGCACGAGCTCGCCTGATTCCAGCGCACACGTTCACGAGGCCGGTCCCCCATCGGGGTCCGGCCTCGTTCGTTAGCAAGGTGGCGTTCGGCGCGCGCTCACTTGCCCATGCGGCGCTCGCGCTGCGCGTAGGAGCGTAGGGCGCGCAGGAAGTCGACGCGCCGGAAGTCCGGCCAGTAGACCTCGCAGAAGTAGTACTCGGAGTGTACGGACTGCCACAGCATGAAGCCCGACAGGCGCTGTTCGCCGGACGTGCGAATGACGAGGTCGGGGTCGGGCTGGTCCTTCGTGTACAGGTGGGCCGTGATATCCGCGTCGGTGAAGGAGTCGGCGAGCTCGTCGAGGGTCTTGCCCTGGGCGGAGGCCTCGCGCATCATGGCGCGCACGGCCTCGGTGATCTCATGTCGGCCGCCGTAGCCGACCGCGATATTGACGGTCATACCCTGCACGTCCGCGGTGCGTGCGACGGACGCACGCAGGTCCTCGGAAACCTTCTCGGGCAACAGAGACAGGTCGCCCACAACAGCCAGCTTCCAGCGCCCCTGGTCTGCCAGGAGCGAGACGGCCTCGCAGATGATGCGCAGAAGCTCGCCCAGCTCGCCGGCCTCGCGCGAGAGATTATCGGTGGACAGGAGCCACAGCGTCACGATCGACACACCCGCGTCGTCGGACCACTGGAGGAACTCGCTGATCTTGCCCGCGCCCGCGCGGTGTCCCTGCGAGGCGGTTGCGCCCAGGGACTTTGCCCAGCGGCGGTTACCGTCCAGGATGACCCCGATGTGGGCGGGTACGGCGGCGTCAGACAACTCAGCTTTGAGGCGACGCTCGTACATGTCGTAGAGCATGTTCCACTGGGCCATGATGTCCCTCCCTCCTGTCGCACCCTGCGGCGCGGCGTACTCTTATGACATTAAGGGTATCGCGCCGTAGGACGGCAGGGAAACACAAGCACTCTCGAAGAGCGAGAACACGCCTGTCACAATAAGTTACGGCGTAGTAACCTACGGACTCGTAAGAAATGTTGACAGGTTGACAGGGGGAACGGATGAAGATCGCATCGCTCACGCCCAAGGAATGGTTCTCGGGCCAGCTCGTGCAGATCAAGCCGAAGCTGCGCGGATGGCTACACCTGGGCGCTACCCCACTGTCTCTCGCCGCATCCATCGTCCTCGTCTGCCTGGCACCCACGACGGCGACGAAGATCGGATCCGCCGTCTACCTGGCATGCTCCCTCATCCTCTTCGCTGTCTCCGCCACCTACCATCGCTTCTACTGGGCGCCGCGCTGGGAGATCATGTGGAAGCGCCTGGACCACTCCAACATCTTCCTGCTCATCGCGGGTACGTACACGCCGATCACGATCGCTCTCCTTGAGCGATCCGACGCAACCCTCCTCCTGTCGGTCGTCTGGGGCGGGGCGCTCGTCGGCATCCTCCTCAACCTCTTCTGGCCCACCGCCCCGCGCTGGCTGACCACCCTCGTCTACGTCGCGCTCGGGTGGGTCGCAGTCTGGTACCTGCCCCAGCTGTGGGCGGGCGGCGGCCCGGTCATTGTCTGGCTCATCGTCGCCGGCGGCGTCCTCTACACGCTCGGCGCCGTCGTCTACGGCACGAAGAAGCCCGATCCCTCCCCCGCTTGGTTCGGCTTCCACGAGATCTTCCACGCCTTCACCGTCGCCGCGTGGGCCTGCCACTGCGTCGCCGTCTACCTGGCAGTCTTGAATTCCTGACTCGCCACCCAGGCGCCCAACACCCGAGGCCTGGCGCAATGTTGCTACACTCGACACCATGCGCGCCGGCACCCGTCTCGGCGCTCGATTACTGACACGTCATTGGAGGAACCATGGCTGACACACAGTGGCTCACGCAGGCCCAGTATGACCTGCTCGCAAGCGAGCTGAAGGAGCGCGTCGAGGTCAAGCGCGTCGAGATCGCGCGCCTCATCGATGCCGCCCGCCAGGAGGGCGACCTTCGCGAGAACGGCGGATACCACGCCGCGCGCAACGAGCAGTCCATGAACGAGACCCGTATCCAGGCCCTCCAGGAGATGCTTGAGCACGCCGAGGTCGGCGAGACCCCCGCCGACGACGGCATCGTCGAGCCCGGCATGGTCGTCACCGCCCTGGTCGCCGGCCGCGAGCAGAAGTTCCTGCTCGGTTCGCGCGACGCCGGCGGCGACCTGGGCATCCAGGTCTTCTCCGCCCAGGCTCCCCTGGGTGCCGCTGTCATCGGTCACAAGGCCGGCGACAAGCTCTCCTTCGAGGCCCCCACGGGTCGCATGATCGACGTCGAGATCATTGAGGCCGTGCCCTTCGAAGGCTGAGCCGAAGCGCAGGGGCCGACACGGCCCCGTCCACAATCAACGCGTAGCGGGTCCCACCAACCGGTGGGACCCGCTACCGCCATCTACGCACGGGGGAGGCTCAGGCCTCCACGTGGGGCGTCGGAGGCTCGCCAGACTTCTCGTTCTCGGTGGCTGCGGGTGCTTCCGCGGAAGCACCCGTCTCAGCCTCCGCGTGGACCTCGACGTGAGCGTTCAGCGACGCCACGACCTCGTCCTCACCAGACTGCTCGCGGGCCACGTACGGGCGCGTATCAGGCTTACCCGCGTAGGATGCCGCAATCTCTTCCTCAAGGGCACCAGGAGGGCCACCCGGGCGATTCGAGGCCGTCGCCAGCTCAGGCATCGGGTCGTAGCCGTGCAGGTACATGACGGTCGCGTTGATAAAGGCCACGATCGGCACTGAGAAGATGGCGCCCGCGATACCGGCAATCGCAGATCCCGCGGTGATCACGAGCATGACGGCGACGGGGTGCAGGGAGACCGCGTTCGACATCATGAAGGGCTGCAGGATGTTGGACTCGATCTGCTGGACGACCAGAATGATCACCAGCATGATGATCGCCTTCGTCAGGCCGCCGTTGACGGCCGCCACCAGTACAGCGATCACGCCCGACGTCAGCGCACCCAGGATCGGGACGAAGGCGGCAAAAAACGTGATGACGCCAATCGGGATGGCCAGAGGTACGCCCAGGAAGAACGCGCCCAGGGCGATGCCGGTCGCGTCAATGGCCGCCACCTGAATCTGCGTACGCACGTAAGAGCCGAAGGTCGCCCATCCGCGGATCGCGCTCTCGTGGACGGGGACGCGGGCGGGGGCGGGCAGCAGGCGCACGCACCACAGCCAAATCGAACGCCCCTCCTTCAGGAAGAAGAAGAGGCAGAACAGCATCGTCAGGCCGGACGTGGCCAGCGTACCCACCGACGAGGTGATGTTCAGGGCGCCAGTCGCCAGCGTTTCCTTGTTCGTGTTGAGCCAGTTGACCAATTCGGTTCGCAGCTGTTCAGCCGCGGACGTCAGGACGGTCGTATCAATCTTCAACGGGCCGTTCTGCAGGAACTCGTTGTGCAGGATCGCATCGAGCAGGGCGCGGAAACCATCCGCGGCCTGCGTCGCCAACTGCGGGACCTGCTGAATGAGTTCGGCGGCCGCCTGGCTCAGCGCGCCGGCGACGGCCGCGAAAAAGACGAGTAGGCCAACGGTCGCAGCCAGCGACGCTGGGAGGTGCAGACGGCGCCGCATCCAGGACACGAGGGGTTCCAGAAGCACCGCCACCGTCAGCGCGATCGCGACCGGCATGATGACGATCGTCAGGCGCGCGATGCCCCACAGGACGGCCATCACCAGGCCGAGAACGACCAGGGTGCGCCACGAGAACGCGGCGGCCACGCGTAGGGTCCGCGGGACGGCAACGGTCACATCGCGTTCGTCCTCGTGTTCCTCGCGCACGGACACCATGACGGGGGCGGGCATCGGTCCGTCAGCGTGCTTTGCAGGCAGCACGGCGGAAAGCCTGCCCATGAGGTCGGATAGTTTCCAGCGCGGCTGTTCCTGAGTTGCGGCCACGATCCCTCCTTTTCGTTCACCCACAAGCGTACCCGCCCGCTCCCTCATTTCCGTCCGCGCAGCGCGCCATGTACGCGGTTAGTGGCGCATACTGTCTGGCATGAACAACATCTTCACGCTCGCACACACGGATATACGGCCCACGACACATGCGGTCCTCGGCTCGAACATGAGGGCCGAGGCCGAAGCAGGCCAGGAGGTCATCTTCCTGGCCGCGGGGTGCTTCTGGGGCGTCGAGAAGGCCCTGTGGAACGCGCCCGGAGTCGTCACCACCGCGACGGGGTACATGGGCGGGCACACCGCCAACCCGACGTATGAGCAGGTCTGCTCGCACTCAACAGGCCACGCGGAAACCGTGCGCGTCGTCTTCGACACGTCACTCACGAGCGCCGCCGAACTCATCCGTCTCTTCTTTGAGATCCACGACCCCACGCAGGTCGGCGGCCAGGGCAACGACATCGGAGACCAGTACCGCTCACAGATCTGGACGACGACACCGGAGCAGCTGCGCGACGCGACCGCCCTGCGCGCGGCCTACCAGAATGTCCTCTCCGCGGGCGGCTTCGGCCCCATCCAGACCGTTCTCTCCGCGGCGCCCAATACCGATTCCAACGCGCGATTCTGGTACGCCGAGGACTATCACCAGCAGTACCTGTTCAAGAACCCGGGCGGCTACGAATGCCACGCGCGCACGGGCGTCGCCTGCCCGGCTCTGCCCAGCGAGTAATGGGCATATCGGACCGCGAACAAAACGGGGGGCGGGTCGGCACACAAGCCGACCCGCCCCCCGTCAACAGCGAGATCAGTTCACACCGAGGATGTCAGTGACGAACACGAGGGTCGCGCCGCCGGGGATGCCGGCCTGCGGGACGCCGCGCTCACCGTAGCCAAGCTCGGCGGGGATGGACAGCAGGACACGGTCACCCACGCGCTTGCCCACGAGGCCCTCGTCCCACCCGGGGATGACCATGCCGACGCCAATCTGGAAGGACAGGGCACCGCCGCGGTCGAAGGAGTTGTCGAAGTCATTCTTCGAGCCAAAAACCGCGCCGTAGTAGTGGCAGGTGATCGTGTCGCCGGCCTCGACGATCTGACCATCGCCAGCGTGCAGGACCTCGACGACGAGCTCGTCGGACGGGGTGCCGTCGAAGGCGAGGACGGGCTTACGGCCGAATTCGCCGGTCACAGAGATGTTTTCCATGGTGTCTTTCCTTGAGGTGTATCGGTGGGGCGGCGCGTCAGTTGCGGCGCATGAGGTAGGACAGGATCCTCAGGATCTCGAGGTAGATCCAGATGACGTCGGTCATGATCGCGAAGGTGCACAGCCACGCGTACTTCACGGGCACGTTGCTCGCAACACCGACCTTCACCGCATCAAAGTCGCGCACGAGGCACAGCACGCCGATGAAGACGGCGAGAACGCCGATGATGACGCCGAGCGGAATACCGAAAACCGTGATGCTGTTGACGGACCGCATGTCCACCATGCCGGTGACCGACAGCGCAAAGGTGACGAGGTAGTAGAAGAAGAAGGCAACGGAACCGATCCCCGCGACGCGGGTCAGCGTCGACGAGTTACGCACGAAGCCCATCATGAAGGCAGCCAAGGTCGTGCCGATGACGACGAGGGTCGCCAGAACCGCGCTGATCACGATACCCGGGAAGAAGGCCTCAAAGGTGTAGGAGATCACGCCGAGGCTGAAGCCCTCAATGAGGGAGTACGTGACGATGGCACCCGGGCGAATCTTCTTCGACAAACGGATGAAGATCGCCAGGCCCAGCGTCACAGCGCACGAGGCGAAGAACAGCACCAACGCGACATTCATCGCAACGATGCCCGTCATCCACCCGGCCGTCGCACCCACGAGAAGCAGGCCGAAGCACATGATGGACTTGACCACGACGTCGT
>CALHZX010000086.1 GCA_938040725.1 uncultured Actinomyces sp.
GCGAACGGAATCGTTCGTGGCTGCGGACAGGGTGACGATGGAAGAGCTTGAGCAGCTTTTCCTCCGCCTGACCTAAAGCGTCGATAGATCCACTATCGCGAATAAAACACCCATCAATGCGCAACGACTCCCCAAAGGATCCGAGGCGCGAGTTTCAAGGAGATAAACATGTGTCGACCCACCACCTGCGAGGTATGCGGAAAGACCACCTGGAAGGGCTGCGGCAAGCACATCGACTCGGTGAAGGCTAAGGTGCCTGCGGATCAGTGGTGCAACAAGGAGCACACCGACGAGGAGTATGCCGCTGTCCCGAAGAAGCGCGGCCTATTCGGCAGCTTCTGTGGCTAACTAGTTGCCCGAGGCCGTCTCCTCGTGGGGACGCTGAGGGGTGGCAGCCTTCGTGTCGATGGGGTTCAGCCTAGGTGCTGGCTCCATCGACGCATAGCCATGTTACCGGATCCGCATGGGTGTCGAATCCCATTTTCATTCTGATCATTCGTGTATCATTGATTCATGAGGTGGGCGACAAAATCAACGTGGATTCGTATCGCCGTGCTGTTCGGCATCTACCTGCTGGTGCTGGCGGCGTGGTTTAGTGTCTCGCGCGTCTCGGACTCGATGGAGATCGTGAAGAGCCTTGTGTTCCTGATCCTGCTCGCGATCCTACCGATCCTCGCGATGGCCTTTGGGGCCTGGGACGGCGTGAAGGAGGGCTTTAGCCTCCTGTGGCTGCTCGCGCCTTTCGTGTGCTTCCTGGCGCCGATGTACCTGTTCCTCAACGACAGTGCCCTCATCTACGGGGTGGGCTATAGCCTGCTCGGCTTCGGGGCTCATAGTGTCGGTGCCTTCATCCATGCACGCCGAGCCCGGCGGGCGTAGATGCGTGCAGCGGGTAGTCCTTCGCTGAACCTGACGAAGCGGCTTGCTGTGTGGCTGGGGCGCATGCAAGGGGGCGTGGCGCACTCGCCTACGCGGATAGGTGACGAACATCTGGATGGGACACGAACATCCGGATAGCTTATTAGCCTATCCGGATCCGCATAACCTATCCGCGTGCGCCTTCGTGGTTCTGTTCCTGTGCGCAGAACCCCTTTCCGCCCCGGCATCTCCCACGCAGGCGTATCATGTCCAGCAGCGCGAAGCAGCGTCGGCCTCGTGCGATGCATGGGAATACGGAGGTGTTCAGCATTGTTCTGGGATCGAGTTGCCCCGCTCTACGACCTCGCCGTCAACACGCTCAACAGGAGGGTGTACGACGGGACGGGCAGTGCCGTTGCCTGGTTGATTCGCCCCGGTGACACCGTGCTCGAATGTGCGTGCGGAACGGGCGCGATTAGCGCCGCCATTGCCCCCACATGCGCGCGTGTGGTCGCGACTGACTATTCCGAGGGGATGCTCAAGCAGGCACGCAAGAAGCTCGCGAAACACTCGAACGTCACCGTCGAGCAGGCGGATATCACCGACTTGCGCTACGCGAACGGCTCGTTCGACGCCGTCGTGGCGGGCAACGTCATCCACTTGCTGCCTGAACCGGGCGACGCGCTCAAGGAGCTCAAGCGGGTCGTGCGCCCGGGCGGCACGATCATCGTACCCACCTACGTGATTCCCAAGAAGCGGGCGCACACCATGTTCCTGAGGGTGATCTCCCGATTCGGCGTGCACTTCCAGGAGCACTTCGACCCGGTGTCCTACCGGGCGTTCTTTGATCGTATGGGCTGCACGGGTGTCACCTACCGCGTCGTGCGAGGTCGAATTCCCTGCGTGATCGCCTCCTTCACGAACGATCAGTAGATGCCGAGCCCAGGGCGACGTTCCGCAGCATCGCCCCGTAGGCGACCGCGTCGCGGCTCATACGCTCGCAGTGCCCCCAGCCTGGCCAGACGCGTAGCTCGGCCTCCGGGTAGAGCCGCGGGATCACGCGGCGTGCGAGCCGCAGGTCTGAATCCTTTTCCCCGTACGCGAAGGTGGAGCGCCGTGACATGGCGGAGGAGAGGGGCGGCAGGCTGACATGCGAGCAGTCGCGCATGATCGCGCGGATGCTCTCCTCACTCATCGTGGAGAAACTGGCGACCATCGAGCGCGCGGCCTGCTCGCCGTAGAGGCGCGCGAGCTCGAGGGCCCCGGCGTCGGGATCGCGCAGAGCTTTCCGGTGCTTGGTGACCATCACCCGGCTGAGAACGGCCCCGCCGACTCGGGCTACGGGCCCGCCCGAGTAGAAGCTCACGCCCTCGATGAACAGCCGATCGAACGAGAGGTCCGGTAATCGCAGCAGCTCGAACAGGATAACCCCGCCGAGTGACGCCCCGAAACCCAGCGATAGGCGACGCACCCCGTGGGAGGACAGACACTCGTGGATCGCCGCCGCCTCCGCCGCCGCCGACACGTAGGGGGCCGAGGCCTCGCCCCCGTGGGCCGACAGGTCCGGCACGAGGAAACGCAGTCCGGGCCCCATGTGGTCGCAGAGCGCAGCCTTCATGCTCGATGCCGAGGACAGCATCGGGTGAATGATGAGGGCGGTGGGGGAGTTTTCCCCGCCGGGCCCGTAGACGTGCATCTTCATGGCATCGCCCCACAGAAGTCGCCGGGCGCGTCGCTGCGCCCCTGAACTTGGATGACACTAGGATACTAGCACGGCCGTGTCTGTGGCCGATTGGGTTTCAGGTCCCGATACGAGCGGGGCATCAGGCGCCCTGGGTTCGTGCGCGCGAGCGGTCCTTCTAGCCTCCGCGCGGGAACGCGGGTAGTGTTGACCTGTTAACCCCGTATCAAGGAGTGAATGATGCTTGTAGTGACGACCCCGACCGTTGAAGGCGCGCCGATTAAGCGCTACATCGGCATGGTGTCGGGCGAGACTTTCGCCGGCGTGAACCTTTTCAAGGACTTCGGTGCGAGCCTGTCCAACATGTTCGGTGGCCGCGCCTCCCAGTACGAGGAAGAGATCGGTAACGCCTCCGCGACCGCCGTCAATGAAATGTGCGCACGCGCGCAGTCCATGGGTGCGAACGCGGTCGTCGGTGTGAAGGTCGACTACTTGACCGCCGGCGCCGACAACGGCATGCTTGCCGCCATTGCGACGGGCACCGCGGTCATCCTCTGACAGTCGCCCGCGCGGAGCTCGGCTCGCGCAGAACAACCCGCCAGAAGGGGCTCGCATGGGCCTGCGCTGGCGGGTTCGTTGTTTTGCCCCACCAGCATAAATAATGCGCGACTATCCTTGCTTAGGTAATGCTAAGAGGGGCAGTCTACGTAGAAAATACGCCTTCGTAAAGCGCCCGTCGGATGGTGAGAAGAAAACCGAACGGGGCTTCTCGGTAAGGATAGGTAACCCTATCCTAGACTCTGGGTTGTGCCGTATCTGCGGCCTATCCCTGACCCAGTTGTCAACCAAGTGAGCCATAGATGTCCCATCGCAAAACCTCGGCGTTGGTGCTGCTAACCGCGGGCACCCTCGCCATGACCACCGTGAGTATCCCGGCAGCATTCGCCGCGGATGCGCGCGAGGAAAGCCAGTCGGGTGCCCCCGCCTCCTCCGTCGACGCACGCTCCGGAGCCCCGCAGTCGGGGAGTTCCGACGAGTCAGGAGAAGAGAACCCGACCACCACCCCCGAGAGCTTCCCCTCCGACGACACCCCGACGACAATCATCGTCCAGCTCGAAGATGGAGCGGTCGGCATCCCGTGGTACCGTCGCGTCTTTGGCCTGTCCTCGTCGACCAAGCACGAGACGGTCAAGGACCGCATCGAACACTCGGTTGAAGCGGTCGTGCCCGGCGCGGACGTGACGGATGTGCGGGACTACACCCACGCACTCGACGGTTTCGCCATCGAGGCTCCGGCCTCCTCCCTCGATGCCATCAAAGCCACCGAAGGCGTGAAGGCCGCCTTCATCGAGCGCTACCACAAACCCATGGTCGTCGAGGGTGACGGGGGAGCACTGGGTGCCGAGGCCATCGATCCCGCCCTGCAGAACGCATCTTCCCTGGAGATGACGCGCGCC
This sequence comes from uncultured Actinomyces sp., assembly GCA_938040725.1. Classification (GTDB taxonomy): domain Bacteria; phylum Actinomycetota; class Actinomycetes; order Actinomycetales; family Actinomycetaceae; genus Pauljensenia. Next base: position 3,997 of record CALHZX010000086.1, read on the forward strand.
AACCAGGCCACCCAGAAGGGGGACCGCCAGGTCGTCGAGGTCATCGACACGGGCATCGAAGCCAGCCACCAGGCCTTCTCCGGTTCCATGGACGGTGTCGACGTGCGCATGAGCCAGGCCGACGTCGAGGCCTTCGCCGCCACTCTGCCCCACGGCAAGACCGGCAGCTACATCAACAAGAAGATCCCCTTCGTCTTCGACTACGCGGACAACGACCCCGACGTGCTGCCCAAGTCCAGCAAGGACCTCTCGCATGGCACCCACGTCGCCGCGATCGCCGCCGCCAACGCAGCCGACCTGCAGGGAACCGCGCCCCACGCGCAGATCATCGTCGCGAAGGTCGCCTCCGACCAGGACGGATCGATCCCGGACAGCACCGTCCTGGCGGCCCTCGACGACGCTGTCGTCATCAAGCCCGACTCGATCAACCTCTCCCTCGGCGAGGACGCAGGCATGGGCACCGAGGCCGGAACCATGTACGCGGAGGTCTACAAGAACCTCGCCGCCGCCGGCGTGACCGTCAACGCCGCCGCGGGCAACTCCTACTCGAGCGCCTACTCCAACAAGAGCGGCAAGAACCGTCCCTACGCGACCGACCCCGACGCGGGCACGCTCTCCGAACCCGCCTCCTACAGCTCGACCCTCGCCGTTGCCTCGGTCAACAACCAGGACGCGCTGCCCTACGTGACGGTGGGGGATCGCAAGGTTGTCTACCGAAAGTCCCGCGGCCTCAAGGATGCCTTCGTGCCGAGCCTCACGGACATCGAGGAGGGAACCTACACCCTCGTCTACGCCGGCATTGGTGACGCGGCAGCCCTCGACAAGCTGGTGGCCGAGCATCCCGGCGACCTCTCGAAGGTCATCGTCCTGGAAGACCGCGGTGGCTCCGACAGCGCCACCGGCGCGGACATGACCCACGAGGCCAAGGTCAAGGGCCTCACGCAACTGATCTCCAAGCCTGCCGCCCTCATCATCGGCGACTCCGAGGCCAGCGAAAACCCGTACGTGGCCACCATCGAGGCCACCCATACGATGCCGACGGTGACCATCACCCAGAAGGAGAAGGACGCACTCATTGAGGCCATCAAGGCCAGCGAGTCCGGTTCCATCACCATCTCGAACCCGCACTCGGGAGTGATGCTCGCTTCGACCAATCCGTCGATCTCCGACTTCACGTCGTGGGGTGTTACCCCCGATCTCAAGCTCAAGCCCGAGATCGCCGCCCCCGGCGGCAATATCGTTGCCGCCGTCCTGGGCAACACCTACCGCTCCATGTCGGGAACGTCCATGGCGACCCCGCAGGTCGCGGGCATCGCTACCCTCGTGCGCCAGCGTGTCAACGACGACCCGGCATTCGCTGGCCTGTCGGCGGCGGACAAGGCCGCCATCGTTACCACCCTCATGATGGGCACCGCCCACCCGCTGCTCGACATCGACCAGAACAATGGCACCTACTACTCGCCGCGCCGCGTGGGCGCGGGCCAGGTGGACGCGCTCGCGGCTACGACCACGACCGTGTACCCGATCGTTGTCGGCGCGGAAAACCCGTGGCGCCCCAAGGCTGACCTGGGTGAGGGCATGAACGGGTGGTCCTTCCAGGTGACCCTGAGGAACGTCTCCGACACCGACCACACGTACACCCTGGGTGGCCAGGCGCTCTCCGAGATCGTCGAGGGTGGCCTGTTCACCGAGCATTCGAAGAACTGGGCGGGGCAGGGCATCGACCTGACCTACTCTGCCGACTCGGTGACCGTGCCCGCCAAAGGTGCCACGACGGTGACCGTCACCGTGACCCCGCGCTCTGCCTTCGCCTCGTACGCAGCGGAGAACGCGCCCAAGGGTACGTTCGTCGACGGTGCCGTGACCTTCACGAGTGCCGACGGTCAGCCCGACCTGACCGTGCCCTACATGGGCTTCTACGGCTCCTGGGGCTCACCCGCCGTCTTTGACGCCAAGTGGTTCGACGGCACGACCAACGCGGTCCACTCCTGCGCCTCGACGCTGCTCAACCCCGCGACCGAGGTGCCCCTCGGCGCGCTGAACCCGCTCGTCGGCCAGGAGATCGACGACGTGCGCGCGGTCGACCCCGCGTACTTCATCATGTCGCGTTCGGCGCTGCCCGACGCCCCCTCCCGTCTCCTGCCGCGCACCTGCCTGCTGCGTAACTCCCCGAAGGTGACCTACAGCTACACGAACGAGGCCGGCGACGTCGTGCGCGAGTACACCTTCGAGCGCGCCCGCAAGTCCCTGTTCAACTATCACGCCAGCAGGATCGAGCCCATCGAAAGCCAGGAAGGCAACAACCCCGTCTTCGACGGATTCGACAAGGACGGCAAGGAGCTGCCCGCGGGCCGCTACAAGCTGATGATCGACGCCGCCTCGGTCGCTCCCTCGAGCATCTCCCAGCAGATGACCTGGGACTTCACCCTGGACACCCAGGCTCCCGTCATCTCCAACCTGGTCGTGACCGGCGAGGGGGACGCGCGCGTCGTCTCCTTCGACGTCGCCGACAACTCGCCGCTGGCGGGGATCGCCTTCTCCGAGTCGCCGACCTCGCGTCACTACTACGACGAGAAGGAGGCCGTGGGCGCCAACCGCCAGGCCGACGGCACCTACGCCAAGCACTACGAGATCAAGTGGGCAGACCTCATCGACCGCGCGGA
>CALHZX010000087.1 GCA_938040725.1 uncultured Actinomyces sp.
TGCGACGCAATAGGACCAGTGTATTCCACCACAGGCACTACTCGCCAAAAGGCACAAGAATCTTGGTCACCAGAGTCTCCACCCATTCCATGAGAGGGCCGTCGGTGAGCGGTGACCCGCCGACACGCGACGTGAGCGGCAGCGGGACGAGGACCTGGCGCACCGCCGCCTTGATGACCGTTCCGGGGTGCAGGCGCTTAAGGCGCATCACCTGGGAGTCGCGCAGCTCGACCGGGGAAACGCGCAGGTACTTGCCCTGCGTGACGACCTCGGTGATCCCGGCGCGGCGCACGATCTCGCGCAGACGCGCGACGGCGAAGAGCAGGTCGACCTGGGGCGGGATGGGGCCGTAGCGGTCGACGAGTTCCTCGCGCACATCGGCCTCCTGCTCAGGCGTGGAGATGGCCGCGATCTTCGCGTAGACCTCGAGGCGCAGGCGCTCGCCGCGCACGTAGCCATCGGGGATGTGCGCGTCGACCTGCAGATCCATGCGCACGTCCGTCTTCTCGGCAGGGGCGTCGCCTCGGTAGGTGGCTACCGCGTCGGAGACCATGCGCACGTACAGGTCGAATCCGACGCCTTCGACGTGGCCGGACTGCGCCCCACCCAGGAGGTTACCGGCGCCTCGGATCTCGAGATCGCGCTGGGCGACCGCCAGGCCCGCGCCCAGCTCCGTGTTGGCGGCGATCGTCTTGAGGCGCTCGTGCGCGGTTTCGGTCAGGGCCTTATCGCCCGGGTAGAAGAAATACGCGTAGGCGCGTTCGCGGCCTCGTCCGACACGCCCGCGCAGCTGGTGGAGCTGGGACAGACCGAAGGTGTCGGCACGGTCCACGATGAGCGTGTTCGCGTTGGAGATGTCCAGGCCGGTTTCGACGATGGTCGTGCAAACGAGCACGTCAAACTCGTGGTTCCAAAAGTCCTGGATGACGGCCTCGAGCTGATGCTCGTTCATCTTGCCGTGAGCGGTGCGCACGCGCGCCTCGGGGACCAGCTCGGCGATGTGAGCGGCCACCGAGGAGATCGAGTCGACGCGGTTATGCACGTAGAAGACCTGTCCGTCGCGCAGGAGCTCGCGGCGGATCGCGGCGCTGACCTGGGCATCCGTGTAGGCACCGACGAAGGTCAGGACCGGCTGGCGCTCCTCGGGCGGGGTCTGGAGGATCGACATCTCGCGGATACCGGAGATCGCCATCTCGAGGGTACGCGGGATCGGCGTGGCAGACATCGACAGGACGTCCACGTCGGTGCGCAGAGCCTTGAGCGTCTCCTTATGCTCGACGCCGAAACGCTGCTCCTCATCGATGATGACCAGGCCGAGCTTCTTGAAAGAGACAGTGCCGGTCAGCAGCGAGTGGGTGCCGATGACCAGGTCGACCTCGCCCGAGGCCAGCCCAGCCTTGACCGCCTCGGTTTCCTTCGGGGTCGAGAAGCGCGAGAGCGTGCCGATATGCACGGGGAAGCCCGCGTAGCGCTCAGCGAAGGTCTCCGCGTGTTGGGTGACCAGCAGGGTCGTCGGCACGAGGACCGCAACCTGATAGCCGTCCTGGATGGCCTTGAACGCGGCGCGCACGGCGATTTCGGTCTTGCCGTAGCCGACGTCGCCGGTGAGCAGGCGATCCATGGGCACGGGCTTTTCCATGTCGGCCTTGACCTCGTCGATGGTGACGAGCTGGTCGGGGGTCTCGACGTAGGGGAAAGCGTCCTCAAGTTCGCGCTGCCAGGGGGTGTCGGGGCCGAAAGCGTGGCCCTTGGTCTGCTGACGCACGGCGTACAGACGGATGAGTTCCTTGGCGACCTCGTTGACGGCCTTCTTCGCGCGGGCCTTGGTCTTCGCCCAGTCGGCGCCGCCCATCTTGGTCAAGGACGGCTCGTCGGATCCGGTGTACTTCGAGATCTGGTCGAGCGCGTCAGTGGGTACGAAGAGCCGGTCGGCGGGCTGGCCGCGCTTGGAGGGCGCGTATTCGATGACGAGGTAGTCGCGCGTGGATGCGGCGTCTCCTCGCCCGATTGTGCGCGAGACCAACTCGATGAAGCGTCCGATGCCGTGCTGGTCGTGGACGATGTAGTCCCCGGGATGCAGGGTGAGCGGGTCCACGCCCTTGCGCCTGCGCGAGGGCATGCGTCGCATGTCGCGCGTGGATGCGCCCGCGCGCCCGGTGAGGTCGCCTTCGGTGAGGATGGCGATCTTGAGGTGGGGTGCGACGAATCCGACGCCCGCCTGCGCGGTCGTGATCGTCACGAGGCCGGGGTCGGGGCGTGCTTCCACATTGTCCGCGAGCGCGGCCGGGCACGAGGCGTCGGTGAGGATCGATCGGATGCGCCTGCCCGGGCCGGGGCCTTCGGTCGTGACGACGATGCGCCAGCCGCCTCGGGCCAGGTCGGTGAGGTCGGCGGCGGCGCGGACAAAGTCGCCGCGGTAGGGGTGCACGTCGCGGGCACCCACGCGCATGAGGGTGGGCGAGACGACGACGGGCGCGGGGCCGTCCGCTGACGGGGAGTCGGCCTCGGCCTCGTCGATCGCGGAGGCGAGGTCGGCGGGAGGCAGATCGGTGAGCTCCCACCAGGGGCGCGTACCGCTCCCCCACAGCTCGCTCAGATCGAGGAACGAGGCCTTGGATGCCTCGAGCGGGGTATCGCCTCCCCCTGCGGCGGCGCTCCACGCGGCGGCGAGGAACTCCTCGGTCGTGGCGACGAGGTCGGCGGCGCGGGCGCGGATGCGTTCGGGGTCGGAGGCGAGGACCGGCGACCCGGCGGGCAGCAGGTCGAGGAGGGACTGCATGCCGCTCACCAGAATCGGGGCGAGGGATTCGATGCCGGGGGCTGCGATTCCTTCGGCGGCGAGGGTCAGCATCTCAGCGGCGCCGGGCAGGCGGTCGGTGGCCTCGCGGGCGCGGGCGCGCACGGCCTGGGTGAGGAGGAGCTCGCGGCAGGGCACGGCCCACACTCCGTCGGTGGCCTCGCCGAGGGTTCGCTGGTCGGAGACGGAGAAGGCACGGATGTCGTCAACTTCGTCGCCCCACAGTTCGACGCGCAGCGGGTGGGGCTCCTGGGGCGGGAAGACGTCGAGAATCCCGCCGCGCACGCTCATCTGGCCGCGTCCTTCGACCATGTCGACGCGCTCGTAGCCGAGTTCGGCCAGTCGGTTCGTCACGTCGGTGAGGTCGAGGATGTCGCCGGTGCGCACGCGCACGGGTTCGAGGTCTGCCAGGCCTGAGATGATCGGCTGGAGGAAGGCACGGATCGGCACGACGAGGACGGACAGCGGGCCCGCGCTCTCGTCCCCTTCGATGGGGTGGACGAGGCGGCGCAAGACCGCGATGCGACGCGCCATCGTGTCGACCTGGGGCGACAGACGCTCGTGCGGCAGGGTCTCCCACGCGGGCAGCATGGCCACGCCCGGGATCCACGAGGCCAGGGCGTTGGTCAGCGACTCGGCGTCGCGCCCGGTGGCCGTGAGGACGACGAGCGGCGTGGCCGCGCGCGAAGCGACGGCCGCGAGGAGGGGTGGCCTGACGCCAACGGGAGCGACGATCGTGCCCGAGCGGCCCGCCTCGATGGAGTCGGTGGCCGTCTCGATCGCGGGATCAGTGGAGATGTCCGGGAGGAGTCCGGTGAGTAGCACGCGCTGCCTTTCGCGGTGAGAGTGCGCGGCGGTGCCCGACGCGGGGCACCACCTTGTTCAGGACCCGGTGTGCAGGGCCATCTGGGTGGGGGCGAATCCCTTGGTGACGATGTCTTCGACGACGTCAGCGGCCTGCTCGAAGGTGACATCCCAGTCTGGGCGTTCTTTAGAGGGCAGGACACCCAGCACGTAGTCAGCGGGGTCCATGCGCCCCGGCGGGCGGCCCACGCCGATGCGCAGGCGGGCGTAGTCACGCGTTCCCAGGTGTTGGGTGAGGGACTTCAGGCCGTTATGACCGCCCTCTCCCCCACCGACCTTGAGGCGCAGCGTGTGCGCAGGCAGGTCCATGTCGTCATGGATGACGAGGATACGCGAGGGCGGGATCTTCAGGAAGGATGCGAGCGCGCTGATCGGCCCGCCGGACGTGTTCATGTAGCTGTCGGAGCGGGCCAGGACCACGCGGGGACCGGGCACTCCGCCGGGGCCGATCCCCAAGCGCGCGTCGGCGGTGTGCGTGCGTGAGCGGTGCGACGTCAGGGTCGCACCACCGCGCGAGGCGAGCACGTCGAGGGTCAAGTATCCGACGTTGTGTCGAGTAGAGGCATACTGCGCGCCGGGGTTACCTAACCCGACGACGAGCCACGGTCCGTCAGTCGTCATACTCCGATTGTGCCACCCGCGCCGAGAGCATGTCCCACTGGGGGGCGTCCTCGACAACGGGGGCTGCCTCACGTCGGGACTCGGCCCACGCGTCGGCGAAGAGCTGAGCCCACTTGGCGTAGGCGGCCGAATTGGGGTGGAAGAAGTCCGCCGCGTGGTAGGCGAAGGTGTAGGTCGGCAGGGAGTATTCCTGCGTGAGGGAACGCAGGTCGACCAGGTGCGCGTCGCTGTCGGCGACGGCGGCACCGATGCGGTCGGACATGTCCTGCGCGCGGCTTTCCTGCGGCATGATGCCGAAAGACGGGATGGTGGAAACCAGGGCGTCAGCAGGCAGAGAGGCGAGAACGCGGCGCAGGCGCTCCTCGAACTGTCCGGGTGCCATGTCCTCGGCCATCACATCGTTGCCGCCGATGGTCAACGTCACCAGGTCGGGGCTGTAGGGACCATCCAGGAGGCCCAGGCCGCGCATCTGCGGGATCTGGGTGAGTTCGACAGACTCGATGGTCGCGCCCGACAGGGAGAGGTTGAGCAGCAGGACCTCGCGTTCCAGCTGGGCGTTGATGGCAGAGGCGAGGCGTGCCGGGTAGGACTCGGTGATGCGCGAGGCTCCCATGCCCTGCACGGACGAGTCGCCGAGGGAGACGATGAGGTAGGGACGCTCGCCCTCAGGATGCTCATCACACTCACGGAGGCGATCCAGAGTTGCCAGGTTGTGGTCCTCCCAGGCCTTGCGGTAGTCACCGCGCTGGGAGTCCAAGCGCAGGAGGCGTCCGATCGCCAGGCCACCACCGAAGAGGCTCGCGCCGCCGGCTGCCGCCCCCGCTACCTGCCATGCTCGTTTGCTGATCCCCATCGGAGTGTCCTTCCCTCGTTTGTGCTGTCTCTTAGTGTAACGAGGCCGGGGCCGGTGCTTCAAATGCTGAAGCACCGGCCCCTCGGTTTGTCACAGATCGCTCAGCCGAGGCGTCCAGCTGGCGCTCCCGGGAGGGATCGGATGAAGCGCGGAGGCTCCCATCCCCGCTGGGTATAGGCGGCTCCGACAGCTCGCGCCACCCCCTCCACAGCGTGCGCGTCGACGAGCGCGATCACGCTGCCACCGAAGCCACCACCCGTCATGCGAGCACCATGAGCGCCCACCGCACGAGCCGCCTCCACGGCCACATCCAGTTCCTCACAGGACACTTCATAGTCGTCACGCAGCGAGTCATGCGAGTCATTGAGGAGCGCGCCCGCAACCGCCAGACGCGTGTCCTCCAGCGGCCCCTCATCGAGAAGCTCGATAAACGCGCGCGTACGCGCAACCTCGGAGACGACGTGGCGCACACGCGCAGCCAAACGCTCGTTGCCCAGGGCCGCCGTGGCCTCGTTCAGGTCGGTCACATCCACGAGCTGGTCCACCCCCAGGATGCGCGCAGACTCCTCACAGTCCGCGCGGCGCGAGCCGTACTGGCCGTCCGCCAGCGAATGCTTGGCCCGCGTGTCAATGACGAGGAGCTCGAGGCCGACCGCACCCAGGTCAAAGGGAACCTGGCGCGTCGACATGTCGCAACAGTCAAGGGCCAGCGCGTGGCCTTCGCGGCAGCGCAGGGAGGCCGTCTGGTCCAGGCCTCCGGTATTCGCGCCCGCCACCTGGTTTTCCGCGACGCGCGCGGCGTCCACGAGAACCTTGCGCCCCTCGTCGTTGGGGGCATCGATCGTGCCCGCCAGGCCCAGCGAGCACACCTCATCGAGAGCAACCGCAGTCGCACACTCAAGCGCAGCGCTCGACGAGAGGCCACCACCCAAGGGCACACACGACCACAGGGCCGCATCAAAACCGGGCAGGGGCCCGTACCCGGCTTGCTCGAGTGCCCACGCGACACCCGCAAGGTACGCGGTCCAGTGATTCGTCACCTCTCCAGGGGTCCCCTTCGGGCCGATCACGTCAAGGTCGAGAACGTCAATCGCCTCGCGCGTCTGCGGCGAAATAAGGCGAATCGTCCGATCCTTGCGTGGTGACAGGGCGAGGTAGGCGCGGTGCGGAAGGGCAATCGGCAGACACGGACCGCCGTTGTAATCCACGTGCTCCCCGATGATATTGACGCGCCCGGGCGCGCTCCACACGCCCCGAGGCTCATAGTCAAACGCGCCACGGAAAAGATTTGCGGCCTGCGCTGCCCCTTCATCGGGTGTAGCGGCGTCGGCCCACACGAGATCAGTCACAAGATCCTCCTTGGTCTCTCTGACTCAAAGCTACGTGAACGCCCTCACACCATTCAAACGCTGCGGCCTCATCGCGTACACCCCGGTACAGTGGAGACATAACAACCGCGACACAGGTAGACCCCATGTTCCTCCCCCAACGACTCCCCGGCCAGGAATGGCTCGGCGTCGTCGTCGCG
>CALHZX010000088.1 GCA_938040725.1 uncultured Actinomyces sp.
CCCACGAAGTGCAGGCCGCGCTCGGCCGCCCACTTCTCGCGGCGGATCGTGTCGGTGAACAGGGAGTTACCGCAGTCGACGATGATGTCGCCCTCGTCCATGAGAGCGGCGAGCTGCTCCATGACGGCGTCCGTCGAGGGGCCGGCCTGGACCATCATGATGGCGACGCGCGGGGTGCGCAGGGAGGCGATGAAGTCCTCGAGCGTGGACGCGGGGACAAAGGTCGCCTCGTCGCCGTGGCGGGCCATGAGCTTCTCGGTGCGAGCCTGAGTCCTGTTGAAGACGGCGGTCGCGTAGCCGTTGCGGGCCAGGTTGCGGGCGAGGTTTGCGCCCATGACTCCCAGGCCGTACACGCCGATATCGGCGGATGCCTTCTCGGGGGTGAACGTGCTCATGCGATAACTCTCCTCACAAATAGTCGAATTATTCCCAGAGTACGGCGGTGGCCCCAGCACCGCACCGTGCGCGGGCGTGACGATTGTCGCCCCGCGCGGTCTCAGCGCCCGGTCTCAGCTCTCCTGGGCTTCGCGGGCGGCCTTCGCGGCGGCCTTGCGGGCCTTCTTTTCCGCAACCTTGGCCTCCCAGTGGGCCTGCTGAGCCTGGTACTCGTCGGCAAGGGTGCGCACGTCGTCCGACGCCCACCAGTCGAGAAGCGCCTGACGGGCGGCCTCCTCGCCCAGCGGCCCGCGCTCCATGCGCAGCTCGAGCAGGTAGTCTCGGGCGATCTTGACGGCACGCGAGGGGCGCAGCCCGAGGATCTCCATGATCTGGTCGCCGTCGAGGTCGGGGCGGATCGCGTCGAGCTCCTCCTGCTCGCGCAGGGCGGCGATACGCGCCTCGAGGTCGTCGTAGGCGGCCGACAGGTAGTTGGCCTTGCGGCGGTTGCGGGTCGTGCAGTCGGCGCGTGTGAGGCGGTGGAGGCGCTCGAGGAGGTCGCCCGCGTCGGCTACGTAGCGGCGCACCGCGGAGTCGGACCAGGCGGCCTCGCCGTAGCCGTGGAAGCGCAGGTGCAGCGCGACCAGGGTGGTAACGGCCTCGGTCGTCGCCTTGTCGAAGTGCAGGGCCTTCATGCGCTTGCGCGTCATCTTGGCGCCCACGATCTCGTGGTGGTGGAAGGACACGGTGCCGTTCTTCTCGAAGCGGCGGGTCGCCGGCTTACCGACGTCGTGCATGAGGGCGGCGAAACGCAGAATGAAGTCGGGGGCGGGAACCGGGCCGTCCGGGCCTGTCTCCAGGTCCATCGCCTGTTCGACGACGGTGAGGGTGTGCTCGTAGACGTCCTTGTGGCGCTTGTGTTCGTCCACGGTGGAGACGAGGGCCGCGACCTCGGGCAGGACGATGTCGGCGACGCCCGTGTGGACCATCAGCTCGATGCCGCGACGCGGGTAGGGCGAGATGATGAG
>CALHZX010000089.1 GCA_938040725.1 uncultured Actinomyces sp.
CGACCCGCGCCCTTCAAAGCAAGAGTGCCTAGCCCCATCCCCATATCTCGCAGCATCATGCCTTCACCAATGATAGGTAAGGACTCAAGCACTGCAGCAGCCCGAGCCGCATTTCCACCGCCAGCGGTGAGCGCAGCAAGAACTGCAGCCGGAACAAGTTCACCGAGTGCAGCACCGGGATCGTCTTTCCAGCCATCAACGTTGATCAGCGCGTCCCACATTTTCTTCGCGAAGCCTGCGGGGTCTGCCATAATCGCGTCACGTAGCGCATACAAGTCCTCAGCCGAGATTGTATTTTGCTTGTGCTTCGCTTGCAGTTCATCCCAGGTGATCCACCCCAGCATATACCGCCCATAGTCCCACATGCCTTCAAGAGCCATGCCATACTGCAAGGACAATAGACCCCAAACGCCATCAAAGATGCCCGCTATCGTACGTTTCGCAAAATGAACGGGGGCCCACGACGGATCGGGAGAACGGTTCGCCTGTTCATACAGCGTGTTCGCGAGTTCCTCGCCAGCAGCATCAGTATCACTCACAGCAGCTTCAAAGTCCGCAATAGCTTGCGTTTTGATTGCCTCGCCAGGACGCGTGTCACGCTCAGGATGGTATGACAGGTCATAAACGGGCATTCCGAAAATGCCCACCTTCGGATGCGCTGATGCCCATTGCTGCTCGGCAAGCGCCGCTTCCACGGAAGCAACACCTGCCTCGTATGAAATCTTCGCCTCCGCTGCGCGTGCTTGCGCTTGTTCGAGCGCAGAGGCGTAGACCTCCCACGCATCAGCCGCCCGCCCGAAAGTCGCCGAGGCGCACCACCACTTGTCCGGCTGCAGCTTGAAATGCTCGTGAAACCGATCGGCCGCACGCCCACTCCATCCGGATACTGAAATCTCCTGGAGCGACCACGCGATGCGCTCACAGTCGGATGCCCGGTCACGCATCACCGCAACACGTCCACGAATGGAGCCGGGATCACCCTCGATCTCAAACACGGGAGCCCCCGTGTGCCTCACGCTCATGTCAGCCTCCCAACACCAGTTGTTGCGTCGAGACACCAGCTGCTGCATCGCGAGCACGCGTCATCGCTTCCTCGCACGCGTCCATGTAATCCGAATAGATGCCCGCAACTCTGCCTAATCGTCCGGAGGCCTCAGAAATGTCTCGGAGCATCCCATTGAGTCCCTGATCCCACTTCGTATTAAAGCTCTCCAGTGCTCCAGCTACGACGGGATCACCAACCATTCCAGAGTTGGGCGTATAGTCTGCGACATCATACGTTCTATTGCGTTCCTGCAGGTCGCTCAACTGCGATACGGCAGTACCCAACGCCTCAAGATCGACTTCAAAATCATGACTTCCCATGCCACTTCACCCTAATCAACGGCAGCGAATGCACGGGTTTCGGCGTCAATGCCCGCCTGACGGATTTCTTCGAATGCCTGCTTCAGGGAATCCAAGGCAGCGGCCATGTCTTCCACTCGGGCATCCATACGTTGCGCACACTCTTTCTGTGCTTGACGCGCCTCAGAGGTATCCGACCACTCGACCAGCTCATGCTCCACGAGGTCCGACATCTCGGTGCCCCCTTCCCGCAGTTTCAACGCCGCACGCTCTACATCATCCATGATGTAATTGACAGCGGTCTCATTGAAGACAAGGTCGTTCCCACTCATGATGCGCTCCCGAAGCTCAGCGCGATGTCATTCAGATCCCTGCTCGCATCTTCCTCCGCTGTCACAAGCGCTTCATCGACCGAGATCAAAGCCTGCGCATAGCGCTCCAGGTCGGCCTGATGTGCGTTTGCACCCTCACCCCACCGTTGTAGGGCGTCACTCAGAACCGATACATACGGCCCATTCACTCGCGCAACGTCATCGAGAATGCAGGACTCAAGCATGTCTGCTACATCCACGAGCTTACTCTCGAAGTCGACCACATAACCCGCAGCCTTCGTTTGCGCACCAATGACAAGTCCAAAGCCAGGTCCACTCACAACGCTCCTCCTTCAACGGATAGAGAGCGGCGAACACCACTCGTTCAACCACTTGTTCAGTTGAACATCGTATTTAATCACAACACATTTTACTCGAGCAAATCCGCCGCCTCGAGCCAGGCCTCCTCCAGTTCGTCGATTTCCGCCAGGACGTCCTGGTGGGCCGCCGAGACCTTCGTCAGTTCGGAGACCACCGTGGGGTCCGTGGCCACCTGGATCGACAGCTTCTCCAGCTTCGCCTCCAGGTTCGAGGCCTCCGCGCGCAGGCGCTCCAGCTTACGTTCGATGCGGGCCACTTCCTTCTTGGCCGCGCGCCGCGCCGCAGCGTCACTCACGCCGCCGCGAGCGCTCCCCTGCCCCGCGCTCTCCTCGCCCGAGGAGGCGTGCGCGGAGGACACGGCAGAGCGGGAGGCCGAGCCAGCCTCGTCGGAACGATTGGAGGAAGAGAAGGACCCGAAGTCGCCGGAGGCGCGCATCTGCAAGTACTGCTCGACGCCGCCGGGCAGCGCGCGCACCTGACCGTCGCCGAGGAGGGCCACCTGGTGGTCGGTGACGCGCTCAAGGAGGTAGCGGTCGTGCGAGACGACGACGAGGGTGCCCGGGAAGGTGTCGAGCAGGTCCTCCATGGACGCCAGGGTGTCGGTGTCGAGGTCGTTCGTGGGCTCGTCGAGGAGCAGCACGTTCGGCTGGCTCATCAGCAGGCGCATGAGCTGGAGGCGGCGGCGCTCGCCGCCCGAGATCTCGCTGATGCGCGTGTAGGCGCGGGCGCGCGTAAAACCCATGCGCTCCGTCATCTGGGAGGCGCTGACCTCCTTGCCATCCACGACGACGGTCTGGGCGACGTCGGCAACGGCCTCGACGACGCGCATGTCGGACAGGGCGTCGAGCTCGTGCGTGTCCTGGGAGAGGGTGGCGACCTGGACCGTCTTGCCGCGCTTGACGCGCCCCGACGTGGGCTCGAGGTCGCCGCGCAACAGGTTGAGGATCGTCGTCTTGCCGGCGCCGTTGACGCCGACGATGCCGACGCGCTCGGCGGGGGCCAGGCGCCAGGTGACGCCCTCGAGGATGTCCAGGCGTGAGCCGTCGGGGCGCATGAAGGACACGGAGACGTCCTCGAGGTCGATGACGTCCTTGCCCAGGCGCGCGGTCGCCATCTTCACCAGCTCGACGGTGTCGCGCGGGGGCGGCACGTCGGCGATGAGAGCCTCGGCGGCGGCGATGTGGAACTTCGGCTTGGAGGTGCGGGCGGGCGCCCCGCGGCGCAGCCAGGCGAGCTCCTTGGTGAGCAGGTTGGCGCGCTTGGCGGCGGCCACGTCCGCCTGTCGCATGCGCTCGGCGCGGGCCAGCGTGTAGGCGGCGTAGGAGCCGTCGTAGATTTCGACGTGCCCGGCGATCTGCGGACGATCGCCGCCCGGGTCAACGCCGGGGACGACCTCCCAAATGTGCTCGCACACGGCGTCGAGGAACCAGCGGTCGTGGGTGACGGCCAGGAGCGCGCCGGACGCGCCGGGGCGGGCGAAGCGGGCGTTCAGGTGCGCGGCCAGCCACGCCACGCCCTCGACATCGAGGTGGTTGGTGGGCTCGTCCAGGCACACGATGTCCGCGGTGGCCGCGAGGACGCGGGCGAGCGCGACGCGGCGGCGCTGTCCGCCCGACAGGGTACCGACGAGGGCGGCGGGATTGATGTCAGCGAGGAGCCCAGCGTGGATGTCGCGCACGGCGGGGTTGGATGCCCACTCGTACTCCTCCATGCCGGGGTGGACGGCCTGGATGACGGTGTCTTCGGGGTCGAGCGTGTCCGCCTGGGTGAGGACGGCGACGCGCACGCCGTCGCGGCGGGTCACCACTCCCCCGTCGGGTTCCTGCGTGCCGGCGACGATGCGCAGGAGCGTGGATTTTCCGGCGCCGTTGGGGCCGAGGATGCCGACGCGGCTGCCGTCATCGAGGCCGACCGTGACACCTTCGAGGAGCTTGCGCGAGCCCGCGAGGGCGCCGACATTCTGGGTTCCGAGCAGGTGCGCCATCAGATGGCCTCCGTCGATTCGATGCGGGCGCCGCACGCGGGCCCGTGGGTGGGGATTGCGCGCCCGACCGTGGGCACGTCGCTGAGGGTGGCCGCGAGCGCGCGGGCGTGCTCGGCGTCGCGCGCGAGGGCCGCGACGGTCGGGCCGGATCCGGACAGCGTGACGGCCAGGGCTCCCGCGTGGCGCGCGGCACCGATGGTCTCGGCCAGCTCGGCGCGCAGGCGTAGGGCGGGTGCCTGCAGATCGTTGACGAGGCAGTGGCGCAGTTCCTCGGGTTCCCCGCACAGGGCGGCGACTTCCTCGGGTGTTGGCTCGGCCAGGGCGGGCGCACCCGCCGCGTCGACACGGTCGAACTCGCGGAACACCTCGGGGGTGGACTGGCCCTCGCGAGACAGGAGCATGACCCAGTGGTGCTGGCCCTCCTCGTCCCCCTCGCGCAGGACATTCATGTGGTCGCCGCGCCCGGTTCCCAGCGCGATGCCGCCCGCCAGGCAGGCGGGGACGTCAGCACCCAGCGAGCGACCGATGGCCTGGAGTTGTTCGGCACCCAGCCCCAGCTCCCACAGCTCGTTGCAGGCCACCAGGGCGGCGGCCGCGTCGGCGGATCCGCCGGCCATGCCGCCGGCGACGGGGACGCGCTTGTCGACGCGAATGCTCAGGCCCGCGGCAGTGGACGCCCAGGGGCCCGCAGCAGCGAGGCGTTGGAGGACGCGCGCAGCGCGCACAGCCAGGTGGGTGGCCGGGTCGAGGTCCGCCATGGCGCGGGTCGTGGCCTCGTCGACGCTGCCGTCGGGCAGGTACGCGATCGTCTCCACGCGCACGCCGGGCGTCTTGGAGGTGCGCACGGTGACGGTCTCGCGCAGATTCAGGGCCTCGAAGACCGTGACTAGGGGGTGGTAGCCGTCGGGCGTGGGCGCGCCGACGCGCAGGGTCAGGTTGACTTTTCCGGGCGCACTGGCGCGCACTTCACGCATGGCGTTCCTTCTTCCTGCCGATTGTCTTCCCAGCCGCCGTCAGCGGGCTGCGGTCGAGGCCTCGAGGGTGCCGTTGGCGCGAGCCTCGATAACGGCGCGTCCCAGCTCGACGAACTCGTCGATCGAGAGGGTCTCGCCGCGGCGCGTCGGGTCGATGCCGGCGGCTGACAGGAGGGCCTCGGAGGCCTCGGGACCGCCCGCCCAGTTCTTGAGGGCCGCGCGCAGGGTCTTGCGACGCTGACCGAAGGCCACGTCGGTGACCTCGAAGGTGGCGCGGCGCAGCTCGTCGTCCCCGCGCGGAGCCTCCAGGCGCGTCAGGCGCACGAGCGCGCTATCGACGCCGGGCACCGGCCAAAACACCGAGCGACCAATCGTCCCCGCGCGCTCAACCGAGCCGTACCAGGAGGCCTTCACGGAAGGCACCCCGTAGGTGCGCGATCCGGGGCCGGCGGCCAGGCGGTCCGCGACCTCGGCCTGAACCATGACGACGACGACCTGGATGGAGGGGAAGGCCTCGAGCATGTTGAGCAGAACCGGCACGGCCACGTTGTACGGCAGGTTCGC
>CALHZX010000090.1 GCA_938040725.1 uncultured Actinomyces sp.
GCTGCCGACATGATGAGCAGCGGCACGTAGGGATTCGTCATCGTTCCTCCCGGTTATCGGTGGTGGTGGTCATGCGGGGCGCACCACCTTGGTCAGCATTGTGATGAGTTGGTCGTCGAAGTCGCCCCCGGTCCTCTCGTACCCGTCCGACAGGAGTTTGTGGACGAGCGTCATGAGGCGCGCAATGGGCAGCCCGACGTTCGTGCAGGTGCGCATGATCGTCGGGTTTTCGATGAGCGCGACGAAGATGCGGCCCAGCTGGTAGTAGCCGCCGTATTCGTCGCGAAGCATGTGGGGGTATTCGCTCATGGCGCGGTCGATACCGGCGCGGTGGGAGCGGGACAGTGCCTGCGCGATGCACGAGGCGGCGTAGCGTCCGGCCTTCATGGCGGGGGCGATGCCTTCGCCGTTGTAGGGGGAGACCATGCCGCCGGCGTCGCCGACGAGGACGAGGCCCTGAACGTAGTGAGGCTTGCGGTTGAAGCTCATGGGCAGGGCGGCGGAGCGAAGCTGACCGATCTGGTTTTCGGGGGTGAAGCCCCATTCGCCCGGCAGGTTCGCGGTCCAGGTCTTGAAGACCTCGCGGTAGGGCAGGTTGGTGGCGCCTGCGCGCGAGGCGACGGAGCCCAGGCCGACGTTGACGATGCCGTCGCCCATGGGAAAGATCCAGCCGTAGCCGGGCAGCAGGTCGGAGGCGCCGGGGGTCCCGCTCCACAGTTCGAGGTGGGATTCCATCCACTCCTCGTCGCCGCGGGGGCTGTGGAAGTACGCGCGTGCGGCGACGCCCATGGGGCGGTTCATCTTCTTTTCGAGGCCGAGGCTGGTGGCCAGTCGAGCGGCCACTCCTCCGGCATCGACGGTGATGGAGGTGCGCACCTCGAAGGTGGTCGCACTCTTGCCGCGCCCGCTCTTGGCCTGCACGCCGACGACGCGGCCGGTGCCGTCCTGGATGGCGCCGACGACGGTGACGCCCTCGTAGAGTCGGGCGCCGGCCTCGACGGCGCGCTTGGCGAGCGCGTGATCGAGGTCCATGCGGGCGCGGGTCATGCCGTAGCCGGGCAGGGACTTTTGGTCGGGCCAGTCCATGTGGACGGTGTGGCCGCCGCCGATGACGGTCAGGCCACGGTTTCGCATCCAGCCGGTGGTGTCCACGCCCATCGCGATGAGCTCGTGGACGGCGGCCGGGGTGAGCCCATCGCCGCATATTTTGTCGCGCGGGAAGGGGCTTTTCTCCAGGAGGACGACGTCGAGGCCTGCTCTGGCCAGGTGGTAGGCGGTGGAGGACCCGCCCGGGCCTGCGCCGACGACGACGACATCAGCGCTCATGTCGCTAGGCATGGTGGATGCCACGGCATTCCTCCGTCATGTGGTGCGCGGGTGCGTCCGCGCGAGTGTGCAAGGTGGTTGAAGCGTGCACATCACTTCATTCCGCAAGCAACCCTAGCCAGGTAACCCTCGCCTCGGCGACCGAGCACACTTTTTCCCACCGTTTCAACGAATGAGGCCTGGGCCAGGCTCGCCCATGACACCCATTTGCGCAACAAAACGTTGTCGTAAATGGCGGCCCCGACCTCGTCATCCGAACGCGGATACGCGCACGTGCGCTCAGCGCACACCCGAGAACAGCGACACGCAGACTACCGCGATACGCCACATCACCCAACCCACCTTCAAAGCGCGGTCCCGACGTGCACACACACGTCGTCGAGTGGTCGGCACGACCCGCCCAACCCTCCCGGCCACGGCCTCGTCCACCACCTCACCCCAGTGGACGGCGCTCACTTCCTCTCCCGCCCCGATCTCAAACCCGATGAAGGGTTTCATGCCGTGGGCACCCGAGGACGGGAGCGCACCCGGCACGGTTGCGAACGCCCTGCCCTACACCCTCGAGTGGGCCACGTTCCCGGTGAACGCCGTCGTTACGGGGCGCAACACCTACGACTTCAAGAAAGTCGATACCCTCCTCGATGCGATTGCCTCTCGCGGACGCCAGGGCGCCATCCGCTTCTACCTGGACTATCCGGGGAGGACGACGGGCATGCCCCGCTACCTCCTCGACGCGGGCACGGATACGAGCCGCCAGTACGACCTGCACGGCAACAACAAGATCTCGTTCTCACCCAATTACGATGAGCCGGGTGTCCAGGAGATGATGCTGCGCTTCGTGGCTGCCCTCGGCGAGAAGTACGACGGCGTCCCGCGCATCGGCTACATCACGGCGGGCCTGTAAGGCTTCTGGGGCGAGGAGCATACCTACCCCTACAACGGCTACCTCAACGACCAGAATCCGAAGGCCATCAACTGGATGCCGTCTGACGAGTTCCGCGCCCGCCTCGTCGAGGCCTGGTACGAGGCCTTCGACGACACCTTCATCCAGAACCGCTACCCCACCGCGGCGACGAAGGCTCACGGCATGGGCTACTTCGACGATTCCCTCGGCTACGCGACCTTGGAGGGCACGAGCCGGCATTTCCTGCCCAAGCTGAAGGAGCGGGGCGAGGCCGAGGCCTGGAAGAGCTCCCCGATCAGCGGCGAGCTCTACCCGCCCATCCAGGAGTGCATCTTCTCCCAGCCGCTGACCTGCCCGAACAGGGAGGCCGGCCGCGACTACAAGGGGCTCGAGTCGATCCAGGGTGTGCACGCGATGTGGCCGCTCGAGGTCATCCTCGTCGATGAGAACAATAAGATCGTGGCCAGCCAGACCATCGAGTCCACCCTGCCCTCGATCCTTCCGGGTCAGAGTGGGAGGGTGACCGCGCGGCTGCCGCTGCCGCCGAGCAAGCCCGCTCGCGAGAGGCCGGGACCCCCAGACAAGGGGCCCCGGCCTCTCACTACGTCTGTCGAGGCTGGTTCTACTTCGCGTGGTAGCGCGGGCTCGTACCAAGGTGTGTCGGGTACGGGTTCGTGGTTGCTCCGAGGACAGATTCGTCCAAGCCGCGGTATGTGTACGAGTTGTCAAAGACAATCTCCGCCGGTGGGACGACGCCATCGACATACTGCGCGATCTCCTCGGGGGTCGGACTGGAGCCGCCTCCCTTATCCGCGAGGGGGTTGACGTCGGGGTACTGACTGGGATCGGTATTCATCATTGTCGCCGGGCTCGCGACACCGTAGCCGGTGTACTGATTCCAGCCCCCATCCGGGTTCACGGTCGTGTGTATCAGCAGTTGCAGCAGCTGGTTTGATGTCGCATCGGGCCACTTCTGGCGGGCGAGAGCCAGGAAGCCGGCGACAATTGGGGCAGAGACAGAGGTCCCGTTCGTTTGAACCAACGAGGTGCCCGGGTATTGACGCACGGTCACAGGTCCTCCGACTGCAGCGACTGCTACGCCTTGCCCCCATGAGGAATAACTCGTCCGGGCACCGTTTGTGTCGACAGCAGACACCCCAACAACACCGGACCAGTAAGAGAGTCCTGTTCTGCTTTCATCTCGAGCTTCATTACCAATGGCATCAGTGATGATAACGCCCTGAGTTACAGCTCGAGCCACTGCCCATTTGAGGCCATTGCCATGATCCGACGAACTTGTTGTATTAACAATCAACGAGGCACCATCATTGATCGCATGATTAATGAGAGACGCATTGGAGGTAAGGTCCAGCCCACCTGCCGTCATACAGTCGTTACCGGGAACACTTGTCTTATCAACATTTGTATACGTTAGGAGTGAAATCTCTGGAGCGACTCCATAGCCATCTGCAACTAGCACAGATGCAACTGCAGTACCGTGACTCTTACTTTCTGCACTCGCATTCACCGTGCAGGGACTCTTATCTGCAATCCTCGCACTGCTCAGTTCAGGCGATTCTATGGCAACGGGGCCATCAATCATCGCCACCGTTACTCCCTCACCCGTGTACCCTTTTGCTCGCGCCTGGTCCAGGTGGTAGTACGCAAAGTGGGGCTGGTCTGCCGCTGTGATGGTGTCGGCCGCATTGGCCGGCTCTGCGGGCAGCGCCGTTACGGCGATAGCGAGTGTTGACGCGCAGACTGCCGTGAGGGACGCGCGCACAGTCGAGCGGTAACGAGTCACCATTGGCGAGGGTCCCATCCGTCATCCTCGCGCTTCGCGGGTGCCAGGTCCTTGTCCGATCCGTAGGTCTGCGACATGGGATTCACGTAGCCTTCAGGCAGCGCATCGGGATCATCGTCCAGGTACCTGTAGGCCTGGTACTTGCGGCGCTTTGCTTTCTTGTCGTCCTTCGAGCCACCCGCACCCGCTCCCATGCCACTGCCCATAAACGCACCCCGGTTCGCGCCGGAAGCGCCACCTTGAGCAGCGGAAGAGCCTGCCGCTCGAGGAGTAGCAGTCGTTCCGCTTACGCCGGTTCCAGCTGCATTTCCACTTCCCGCCTGCGAGGGGGCGCCATACGTTCCAAACCCCTTGCCGCTATATGTCCCAGGGATCACAGAAGCTGCTCCCGATCCGCCAAAGGATCCCGCTCCCATACGTGCGGCCCCACGCATGCCAAGGACACCAGCTCCGAGCGCGCCGAGCCCGGCGAGGCGCCCGGCAGAACCGTTGTCAGCAGCGGGCCCCCCATTGATGCGCCACAGTGGGTGATCGATGTCGGTGGGATTGGCGGGAACGTGACCGCCCCACACAACTCCGTTTCGGTGGTGATTCGCGTCCACCCTCGTGTGCATGAGATCCATACCCATCAGGTCCTGCGGATTCGTGATGGGACGATCGTAGGAGCCATCCATATCGGGCGGCAGGTATCGCTTGGAGACTTGCTGTGATGCCAACGCGCGACGACGAGCAAACTCGTCAGTCTCCGGATCTGCATACCCATCCGGATAGAGAGATCTATCGGAGCGTAGACCAGCACGGCCATAGTCATCGTCAGCACTACGGCCATATACCCCTGAGTCATATGTTGAAACATTGACATAACCACGATCCAAATTCGTCGCAGCGTCGTCACTAAGAACCGGAATCGTCCTTCGAGTTCCTCGAGTGCTGCCACTAATGCCGTTTTGCGTCGACGTATTGACACCGGCGCTGAGCTCATTCAAGCCACTATTCAAGCGCTCAAGAATCTCGGTCGCAGCCACCTCACGCATGGCGTTCGCCTGCGCCTCGACGCCGTCCACATACGCCGCGCCAGTCGACAACACGGTGTTTGCAACCAGTCCTGGCACTGCTCCCGCCACGACACCAATAGCGGGCGTATAGGGCAGTACAACCTTCGCGGCATCGCGCATTGCGGCTGTTTTTGAATCGATGAGTGTCGGTGAAAGACGACGCGCGTCCGCAGCAGCCTGGGCGATAGCCTGACGCGCGGCGACATAGCGAGCGATCCCACCCATGTAGTACGAGCGCTTAGCCTCGAGACGCGCCACAGCATTGTCTGCCCACGCCGTGAGGGCTTCTCCAGTCTTTCCTGTAAACCCCTGATGCTGCTGGAAATGCTGCACACGCTCGATCGCCTGATCGAAGCCGTCAATAACACGCTTATGTTCGCTATCCCATGACTGCAATTGTGCATTGAGATCCGCCTGAGCGGCAAAAGTCATGAGGCGATCGTACATCGGTGAAGAAACCATGTGTCGTCCTTAGAAGCTCAGAACTCGGGCATTGCGCCGGCTGCGGTAGGCACATCATCGGGCTGTGCGCTCGGGCCTGTGGAAGGAGCACTCGTCGTTCCAGCAGCCGAAGAGGCAACAGCGACCGATGGATCCGACTGAAGCGCTCGATTGATTGCTTCGAGGACCGACGCGTTCGCTTCCTCGCTGCTGACGGTTTCACGAACAGCATCCGCCAGGTTCATCTGAAAGGTATCGAAGATGGCGCGCTCATCGGCAAGCATCTCGTCAACAGAGTCGAAGAACCGCACTGCACTATTGCGAAAATCCTGCGCGCCTTGCTCGTCGGTCCAACGAGTTGCGGTTTGAGCTCGATTCAGCGAACCGACAGCATTATTCGATTGGGTGAGACCGTCCCCACCCTCATCCATATCACCGTTCGTTTGAGCGTGTTGCTCTTCATCAAAACCGTAATCAGCACTCATGCTCATCCTCCTGTCAGCAACCGAACTACACCGCCGGTCAGGATTCACTTATCGGACCTAGTGTAGGCCCACGCGCAACAACTTTACAATCAGTTGAGACATCTGAGAACCCTCGTGATCGTAAGGCATTGCCCCGGCCTCGTCGTTCACGCTTTACGGCAGCGGCTTGACCGCGCGGTGCATACAGGCGATGCCGCCGGTGAGGTTACGGTACTCAACCTCGCTCCAGCCGTTCGCGGCGATCATGCGGCCGAGCTCCTCCTGGGCCGGCCACGCGCGAATCGACTCGACCAGGTAGTCGTAGGCACCGTCGTTCGTGGAGACCAGGCGCGCGATCGCCGGCATGACGGTCGACTGGTAGACGTTGTACATGCCGCGGAAGACTCGCGAGGGCGGCGTGGAGAACTCCAGGACCACGAGGCGGCCGCGCGGGCGCACGACGCGCGCCATCTCGCGCAGCGCGAGCTGCGGATCCGGGATGTTGCGCAGGCCCCACGAGATGGTGACTGCGTCGAAGGAGCCGTCCTCGAAGTCCAGGTCCATGGCGTTGCCGTGCACGAACTCGATCTCGGGGTGACGCTCACGGCCGACCTCGATCATGCCTTCGGACAGGTCGCAGGCGACGACCTCGGCGCCGCCCTTGGCCAGCGCGGCCGACGACGCGCCGGTGCCAGCCGCCAGGTCGAGGATGCGTTCGCCGGGATGCGGGGCGACGGCCTTACGCAGGGCGGTCATCCACACCCGGTCCAAACCGCCCGTCATCAGCGCATCCATCGCGTCGTAGCGAGAGGCGAGGGAGTCAAACATTGAGGCGATCTCTTTGGGATCCTTGTTCAGGTCCGCGCGCGGGGATTCAGTCATGCGTCAATACTCGCACGTCTTCCAGCGCGCCGCCGCCCCTACTCCTACCATGGAACCTATGCACATCGACTTCGGATGCTCGCGCCTCGCATTTCGGGCGCTGGTCCTACCCCCGCAGCACCCGGGGTCTACCTGCTCACTGACATCCCTGCTTCCCGACTCCGGGGGCGCCGCCTGGCTGGGTGAGCGCCGCCAGATGATCGGCCTGGGACGGGCGCTCACACTCGAGTCCGCGACCCCGGGTGCGATCGCCGACGTGCGCCGCGCGTGGGAGGCCACCCCGGCCTCGGCCCCCGGCGGCGCACCCTCCCCCGTCCTGTTCGCCTCCTTCGCGTTCCGTTCCCCCGCCCGCTCGGTCGCGTTTGTGCCGACGCTGGCTCTCATCGACGAGGCCGGGGCCCGCTGGGCGATCACGGCGGGCATCGGGGACGCCCCGGATCCGCTGGCGGCTGTTGACGCGGCCGTTGCCGAGGCGAGGCCCTCCCCGCGCGTGCCGGAGTCCCTGACGTTTGGGCACGGGTCGATGTCGCGCACCCAGTGGCGAGACTCGGTGCGGGCGATGGCGCAGCGCCTGCGCGAGGGCGCCGCCGACAAGGCCGTCATGGCCCGCGATATGACGGTGCGCTGCGCCCACGGCTTCGACGAGCGTTTCCTGCTCGAGCGCCTGAGCGACCTGTACCCGTCGACGTGGCGTTTCTGCGTGGATTCGCTCGTGGGCGCGTCCCCGGAGATGCTGATCGCGGCCTCGGGCGGCACTGCGACCTCGCGTGTCCTGGCGGGCACGTGCAAGCCCGGCGAGGGCGAGATGCTCGCGTCGAGCGCGAAGGACCTGCGCGAGCACGACCTGGCCTCGAAGTCCGTGTCCTCGGTTCTGACGCGGCTGTGCACCTCGGTGACCGCGCAGGGTCCATTCCTCCTGTCGCTGCCCAACGTCGTCCACCTGGCGACGGACGTTCACGCGCGCCTGGGGTCGGCGCATCTGTTGGATCTGGTGGCTGCGCTGCATCCGACGGCCGCCGTATGCGGCACTCCGCGCGACGCGGCGATGCGCCTCATCGAGCAGCTGGAAGACACGGAACGCGGCCGCTACTCGGGGCCCGTGGGCTGGGTGGATACGGCCGGGGACGGCGAGTTTGCGATCGCGCTGCGCTGCGGGCTCACGTCGGGCACGCGCCTGCGCCTCTTCGCTGGTGCCGGCATCATGCCGGACTCCGACCCGGACGCCGAGCTGGCCGAGACCGAAGCGAAGATGCGCCCGCTCCTGGACGCCCTCGGCGTCTGAACGACTCGTCGATACGCAAAGGCCCGCCGTCCCTGAAAGGGACAGCGGGCCTCGTTAGCGCGCGGAACTGGAGTCACTCCGCACGCGCGCGCACGCGCTCAGCGTGTACGCAACGCACGCAGCTCACTGAATCCGCACGGACACGTCCTGCGTCTGCCCGTCGCGCACGATCGTCATGGAGACGGTGTCGCCGGCCTTGTAGCGACGCACGTAGCCGATGAGCTGCTTGGGGCTGGTCACTTCCTGGCCTTCGACCTTGACGATGACGTCGCCGGCGCGGATGCCCGCCGCGGAGGCGCCGGAGCCTGCGGACACATCTTGGACCTCGGCGCCCACGTAGGTGTCGGAGCCGACGGTCGTGGTCGCAGCCTTGACGGTTACGCCGAGCATGCCGTGCGAGGCGGTGCCGGAGGCGATGAGCTGGTCCGCGATGGACACGACCAGGTCGGAGGGGATCGCGAAGCCCAGGCCGATTGAGCCCGCCTGCCCGTCGGAGGACGAGGAGAGCGACTTGATCGAGGAGTTAATGCCAATAACCGCGCCGGTCGCGTCGAAGAGCGGGCCACCCGAGTTGCCAGGGTTGATGGAGGCGTCAATCTGGATCGCGTTCGTCACCACGAGCTCCGAGGACGCCTGAGTCGGGTCCTGCGACGAGGAGTCCTCAGCCATGGAGACCTCGACGGGGCGGTTGAGCGCGGAGACGATGCCGGTCGTCACCGTGTTCGACAGGCCCAGAGGCGCACCGATCGCCATGACGGGGGCACCGACCTCGAGGTTCACGGAGGTGGCGAAACGCGCGACGGTGAGGTCCGATGGCGGGTCCTCCAGGCGGATGACGGCCAGGTCGGTGGTCTTGTCGTGACCGACGATCGATGCGGAGTAGAGGCGCCCGTCCGCGAGGGTCACCTGGATCTGGCCGCCGCCCAGGACGGAGGAGATGACGTGGTAGTTCGTGACGATGTCTCCCTGCGCGTCGTAGATGACGCCCGAACCGGTACCACCCGACGACGCGCCCTGGGTCTGGATCGTGACGACGGCGGGCGATACGGCGGAGGCGACGTCCGTCCAGTCCGTCCCGGAGCTATTGGACGCGGGCACGGCCGCGACCGTTCCCCCGTTGAGGTTCGTGGGCGTGGAGGCGCGCAGCATCGCCGGGCGCGCATAGAAGACGGCGCCGAGGGTCAGGCCGATCGTCAGGAGCATCGCGCCGAAGAGGGCCACCCAGCCCGGCCCCTTCTTCGTGATGACGACAGTGGGAGCCACAGCCGTGGGAGCGGGAGCCGCCTCGGGCGAGGCCGGGGCCGCGTATCCGCCGTAGGGTTCGCCCGTGGGGGCGGAGTATGCGCCGCCAGCCGCGGGGGCTTCCTGCGCGGCTAAGTCGGGATCCTGAACCGTCGCACGCTGCGGGTAGTTGGGGGCCGAGGCCGTGACGGTATCGCGCGACGAATCGGCGTCAGGGGCCGGAATCTGAGACTCGTTCATGCTTTTCCTCTGATGTCAGTTCGTTATCTGTCCACCAGTATGAGTCGCTTCCTCAAAGAGCCACTGAAAGCGTCCTGCAAGTTTCCTGAAAACCGCTGCTCTCACAGCGAACGCATCCCACGATGTTCAGTTGAGGATGTCCCGGATAGCCGCGTACAGGTGCGCGCCGCGCTCGACGGGCGCGTGAATCAACCGCGGGCCGCTGATGGGTTGGGCGAGCAACGACTCCAGTTCCTGAGGCTCGTCGGCGCGGGCGAAGGCCAGGTGGTACGCGGCCGCGAGCGCCTCGTAGTCGACCTCCTGGGCGACACCAAACCACCGGTCGTAGGCCTCGGGGGTGGTGGCGCGCCCGTGTTCGAGGGTGGCGAAGATGCCGCCACCGCGGTCGTCGGCGACGACGATATCCAGGTGAGCGCCCACGCTCGCTGCCAGGGCCAGGGAGGACGCGTCGTGGCAGGCCGTCAGGTCACCCATGACGGCGGTGACGCGTTCTCCCGCAGGGGCCGTGGCCTCGCCGACGCTCCCGGCGCCCAGGCAGATACCGACGGCGGTCGCGATGGTGCCGTCGATGCCGGCCTGGCCGCGGTTCGAGTGGATGGCGCGCCCTTCCAACGTGGGGACGGCCAGGTCGAAGGCGCGCACGGGGTTGGAGGCACCGAGGACGAGAGGGCCGCTCGTAGAGGCGGCGACGGCTCGCGCCAGGTCGAGCGTCGTGCGCCCGGAACCGGCGGCGAGCAGAGAATCGATGCGCTCACCTGCGGCGCGAGCGGCGTCGCGCACGTGCGATGCCCACTCGGCCTGTGCGGCGCGAATCGGTTCGCGCGCGGGCTCCAGGTCGGCCACCACGACCGAGGCATTGCCCGAGATGTCGACCCACGGGGCGTGCGGGTCGACGAGGATGACGCGTACGTCGGGGCGCGCGAGGAGGGCGTGGATGGGGCGAGACAGCGTCGGGCGGCCCGTGACGACGACGGTCTCGGCCTCCCGTCCCAGCGGCGAAGCCACGAGGGACTGCTCGAAGGGGGTGACTCCCCCGCCAGCCCACGCGCCCGAGGCCGGCTCTGCCAGCAGGGGAAATCCCGAGGCGCGCGACCACTCCAGCGCACGAGGCGAAGCCCCTTCGCCTGCAACGATCAGCCCGGCGGCGGCAGGGCCGACCACGTCCTCCCAGCGCGCGCTCACGGGGGACGCAGGAAGCACCCGGGTCGGGCGCGGGACGAAGCAAGCCCCGGCCTCGTCCCCGGAAGCCGCGGGCGTGAGGGGGTCGCGGAAGGCGACGTTGATCTGGACAGGCCCGGGGGTGCCCGTGGGTGCGCCGCACGCGGCGGCGACGCAGCGCGCCAGGTGTCCGACCAGCGTAGCCGAGGCCTCCTGGGGTTCCAGGTCCACCTGCGCGCGCACGTGGGTGCCGAAGAGCCGCGACTGGTCGGTCGCCTGGGACGCGCCGACGCCTCGCAGCTCGCCGGGGCGGTCGGCGCTCACAACCAGGAGCGGCAGGCGCGCGTGGGAGGCCTCGAGGACCGCGGGCGCGAGTTCGGCGACGGCTGTCCCCGAGGTGACGACGATGGCGGGCAGGACCCCGGTACGGGCCAAGCCGACGGCCGCAAAACCTGCGCCGCGCTCATCCAGGACGGCGCGTACGTCGCCGCCGAAAAAACCCGCTTCGAGGGCGTAGGCGAAGGGCGCGGAGCGCGAACCCGGGCAGTACAGGACGTGCGTGACGCCTAGGGCATCCAGGGACGAGAGGATAGCGCTGGCGGTATCGACGGAGGGCATGCGCCCAGCCTACCGGGAGCCCACCCTCAGATGCTCAGCCATGCCTTCGAGGCGCATGCCCCAGCGGGTGACGAGATCGCCGTCGACCGGAGTGCGGTCGATGAGCTCCTGGTCCGGCTCGAGGCGCCCCACAGGAAGGCAGCCACGCTCGGGAATCAGGGGCTGGGTCACGTCGCCCACCAGCAGCGAGGCGGTGGCCAGCCCGGCGGCCCGGGGCACACCGGGAACGGCGGCAGCCGCGGCGACGCCGACCGACAGGCCGACGGAGGTCTCGAGGGCGGAGGACACGACCACACCGAGGCCGCTCTTGCGGGCGACCTTCAGGGCAGCGCGCACGCCTCCGAGGGGCGCAACCTTGATGATGACGACGTCGGCGGCCTCCTTGCGGGCCACCTCCAGGGGATCCTCGGCGCGGCGGATCGACTCGTCGGCAGCGATCGGCACGTCCACGGATCGGCGTATCTGGGCCAGCTCGTCCACCGTCAGGCAGGGCTGCTCGACGTACTCGATGGGGACAACGCCGGCGGCCGAGGCCATTGCGGGGATGGCCTCGCGAGCCTGATCGACCTCCCACGCGCCGTTGGCGTCAAGGCGGATCATCGCCTGCCCGCCCACGGTCTCGCGCAGGGCGTCGGCGACGGCGGCGATACGGGCACAGTCGCGCCCAACGCTGACGCCGGGCTCGGCGACTTTGATCTTCGCGGTCGCGCACTCGCCCGAGGCTTTCACGCGCTCGTAGGCTTCCTCAGGCGAAATGACGGGGATCGTGACGTTGACGGGCACGAACTTGCGTCGAGGCACCGGAGGCAAACGGCGAGCGGACTCGAGGGCTGCGGCCAGCCAGCGCGAGGACTCCAAATCGTCGTAGTTCCAGAAGGGCGCAGCCTCTCCCCAACCGGCATGTCCGTGCAGAAGAAGGCCCTCGCGGCGTGTCACCCCGCGGAAACGCGTCGTCATCGCAACCTTGTACACCAATATGTCATCGACGCCCTCGAGGGCGTAACGCGCTTGGCGACTCAATGTACGCATCGGAATGCGCATGAGCGTCGGTTGCGGGGCATTCATGAGGAACCTCCTTACTTACCGGTAATATTATCGCGCAACCTTGGCTTCGCAACAACTCGATCACGCTGACACTTGTATGCGCTTATGTAGTAAGCGCCCCAAAGTGACAGACTCCCCAACAGAGCAGAACGCCTGGCAAATAAAAGAGTATGTCACGACATACGCATCAGTGACTAGTTATCTCACCATCCGCGAAAACGAGAGCACCCTTTGTCCCGATTGGTTAGGTTGCGCACATCCACCGCGTCGGAGAGCCTGACCACCCCTTCAGCAGGGCCCATCGAGCCCCCTCCCGCACGCACGCGCACCGCACCGCCCCCGCCTCGTCGATTAGAATCCGAGGCATGAGTGCACTCCCCTTCGTCTCCGACACCTTCGATCCGACGCGTTGGCGCGAGGTCGAGGGTTTCAACTTCGCCGACATCACCTACCATCGCGGCATCTCGCGCGGCCCCGAGGTGGACGGCCGCCCCGAGGGCGCCGACATGCCGGTCGTGCGCATCGCCTTTGATCGCCCCGACATCCGCAACGCCTTCCGCCCTGGCAGCGTCGACGAGCTGTACCGCGCGCTCGATCACGCGCGCCAGACCTCCTCGGTCGCGGCCGTGATTCTGACGGGCAACGGCCCATCGGCACGCGACAGCGGCTATTCCTTCTGCTCCGGGGGCGACCAGAGGGTCCGAGGCCGGGACGGCTACCGCTACGAGGTCGAGGGAGCGGACCCCGAGGCGGCCACCGCGCAGCGCCGCGAGCAGATCGACCCCGCGCGCGCCGGACGCCTGCACATCCTCGAGGTTCAGCGCCTCATCCGCACGATGCCGAAGGTCGTCATCGCGGCCGTCCCCGGCTGGGCCGCCGGCGGTGGGCATTCGCTGAACGTGGTCGCGGACCTGTCGGTCGCCTCCATCGAGCACGCGGCGTTCATGCAGACGGACGCGAACGTCGGCTCCTTCGACGCGGGCTACGGCTCGGCGCTGCTGGCCCGCCAGGCCGGGGATAAGCGTGCGCGCGAGATCTTCTTCCTGGCCGAGCGCTACGACGCTCAGACCGCGGAGCGTTGGGGCGTCATCAACCGCGCGGTGCCGCACGCGCAGCTGGAGGAGACCGCGCTGGAGTGGGCAGCAACCATCGCGACGAAGTCCCCGCAGGCCATCCGCATGCTCAAGTTCGCCTTCAACCTGGCCGACGACGGGCTGGCCGGTCAGCAGGTCTTCGCGGGCG
The DNA here is from genome assembly GCA_938040725.1 of uncultured Actinomyces sp. GTDB lineage: Bacteria > Actinomycetota > Actinomycetes > Actinomycetales > Actinomycetaceae > Pauljensenia. Next base: position 13,703 of record CALHZX010000090.1, read on the forward strand.
AGGCCACGCGCATGGCGTACATGACGGCCGAAGCACAGGAGGGGCGCGACGCCTTCCTCGAGCATCGCGCCCCCCGCTGGGAGGACTACCCCTACTACTACTGAGGCGTCGCCCATCGGCAGCTGCTCATTGGGCAGCCTTGCTCGTCGGCAGCCCGATACGGAGCCCCGGGATCTCGCCGATCCTGGGGCTCCGCCCGTCTCACGTGAGGTAGACGCGCGCCTCCCATGGCTCCAGGACTGTCGGTACTCCCCGGTCCTCCTCGGGCAGGTCGCGGTTGGATAGGAGGAGCTCCCCGCTGACTTCACGCGCCGCCTCGCCGAGGGAGGCGGGCTGGGAGGAGAGGTTGACGAGGACCGTTGCCACGGCCTCGCCGAGGGTGCGGCGATAGGCGAAGATCGCGGGCGAGGGGGCACCGATACGCTCGAACGCCCCGGCCGCGATGACGGGGAGCCCGTGTCGGATGTCCGCGAGCGCGCGGTAGTAGGCGTAGATGGAGGACGGGTCACCGACCTGGGAGGCGGCGTTGATCTCCCGATAGTTGGGGGTGACGCCGATCCACGGGGTGCCCTGCGTGAAACCGGCGTTCTCGCTTGCGTCCCACTGGACGGGGGTGCGCGCGTTGTCGCGGCCGGTGAAGGCCAGCCCCTTCAGGACGGCCTCGGGGCTCTCCCCCGACTCCACCGCCTCACGGTAGTAGCGCAGCGCCTCGACATCCCGATAGTCCTCGATGCCACCGAATACGCCGTTGGTCATGCCGAGCTCCTCGCCCTGGTACACGTAGGGCGTGCCGCGCAGCATGTGCAGGGCGGTAGCCAGGGCGGTGGCCGACTCGTAGCGCCACTCCTCGTCACCGAAGCGGCTGACGGCGCGCGGCTGGTCATGATTATCCAGGTAGAGGCTGTTCCACCCGACCTCGCCCTGGGCCTCCTGCCAGGCGCTCAAACAGTCGGCGAGCTCGCCGGGCCGCAGCGGGCGCGGATGGAACTTCCCCGCTTCGAGGCCGAGGTCGACGTGGTCGAACTGGAACACCATGTCGAGCTCGCGCCGCGCCGGGTCCGTGAACAGCAGGACGTTATCGCAGCGCACGCCCGGGCACTCGCCGACCGTCATGGTGCCGCTGCGGTCCTCGAAGACCTCGCGCCGCATCTGCGCAAGATATTCGTGCAGGTGGGGACCCTGCGAGAAGTGCGGGAAGCCCTCGCCCCACGCGCGCCCGGGGTAGACGATCCCGTCGGGCAGGCCCGGGTTCTTCGAGATCAGGTTGATGACGTCCATGCGGAAGCCGTCGACGCCGCGGTCGAGCCACCAGTTCATCATCTCGTAGACGGCCGCGCGAACCTGCGGGTTGTCCCAGTTCAGGTCGGGTTGCTTCTTGTGGAACAGATGCAGGTAATACTGTCCCGTGGCCTCGTCCCACGCCCAGGCCGAGCCGGAGAAGAAGGACCCCCAGTTGTTGGGCTCAGCTCCGGCCTCGCCGCCCACGCACCCGGGGCGAGGATCGCGCCAGATGTACCAGTCACGCTTCGGGTTATCCCGCGAGGAACGCGACTCGACGAACCACGGGTTCTCGTCGGAGGAGTGGTTGACGACCAGGTCCATGACGAGGCGCATGCCCCGCTCGTGGACACCCTCCAGCAGGCGGTCGAAGTCCGACAGGGTGCCGAACATCGGGTCGATGTCGTAGTAGTCGGCGATGTCGTAGCCGTTGTCGGCCTGCGGGGAGGCGTAGATCGGCGAAAGCCACAGGACGTCCACGCCGAGGGCCTGCAGGTAGTCGAGCTTGGAACGGATCCCCTCGAGGTCACCGAAGCCGTCGCCGTTGGAATCCTTGAAGGAGCGCGGGTAGATCTGGTAGACGACCGCGCCCTTCCACCACTCGTCGACCCCCAGGCCGTTGCCGTGGGGGTGTAGCGCATCGTTACAGAAGAACATGGAGCACCTGCCATACGTTGAGGTCGGGCACGTCGGCCCGCTGCCATTAGGAGCAGACTACCGTGTCTGACTTGCCTCGCCCCACCGTATGCCGCGGCGTGGGTCAAAGCCGCCTCCAATCAAAAGCCGTCCAACACGGCCCCTCCAGTGGCATTTCCGCGACAATACTCGCCCAGCACACCCAAAAACGCCGAATTTGGGGTGTTTTGAGTGCGCTGGGCGAACTTTTTCGCGCCTACACGGCGACATTGAAACCAACACCACCACCGTTCACCCCCAACAAGGGACCACTGAAACCGCCATCACCTCTGCGCCCAAAAAATGCACCAAAATACCCATTTCCCACCCGCAAAGGCGATAACGGTTTCAATCCCACACAGACACAAGCAAGCAAAGGCGACGATGGTTTCAGGCCACCGGGCCACCTGGCCAACAGGGCCTGGCTGCGGCGCCCGCGGGCGGCGGCGAAGCCTGGCCAGATAACAAGCCGACGCACCCAGCCATACGTCAGCACACCAGTCCCCACTGGCGTGGAAGGCGCCGGAACACCAGCGGCGCAACAAACACCCGCCACGGACATGACAAAGTGGGCCGGAACCTCTCGGTTCCGGCCCACCCTCGATGCTCAGTGGCGATCAGCAGCGCACGGCGCGCGTCAGTAGTGCACGACCACCGTGTCACCCATGTCGGTCCAGTCGTAGATGAACTTCGCGGCGTCAACGGGCATGTTCACGCAGCCGTGCGAGCCGCCATAGCCGCTCCACCCGAAGGAAGAGCGCCAGGGGGCGCCGTGCATCGCGTAGGAGCCGGTGAAGTAGGTGACCCACGGGACGCCTTCGGTCTCGTACTTGCTACCGTCGGCGTTCTCGCCGCGCATGGTCTGCACGTCGTACTTGAGGTAGACGTGGAAGGTACCGGTGACGGTGGGCGTGTCGGGGGCGCCGGGCACCATGTAGAAGGGGCCGCCGGCGACCTTGCCGCCAACATAGGCGGTGACGGAGGCGTCGGAGAGGTTGATGTCGACCCACTTTTCGCCCTCGGCGGCCTGGTAGACCAGGTTTTCGGTGCCTTCGGCGACATGCTTGGTCTCAGAGCCGGGCTCGACGTCGTCGTAGTGGAACAGGCCTTCGTATGCCTTGCCGTCGGTCATGGCGGCGACGACGTCCTTGGTGATCTGTTCGGTGTTGTTGGTCTTGAGGCCCTTCTTGCCTTCGCGGGCAACGGTCAGGACGTTGCCTTCGGAGTCGACGTTGTCGACGCGGTTTTCGGGCTTGACGTCGGTCTTGGCGGCCAGGGCGTTGACCCAGTCGGCGACCTTGACGGCGCTGATGGAGGGCGTGTCGAGGCTGCCGTCATCCTTGGTGAGGAATTCGACCCACTGGACCTTGTCGGAGCGCTCGGCGGTGAAGGTGTCGATGCCGTCGGAGATTTCGATGGGCGTGTCGAGGAGGGCGTTGGCCTTCTCGGCGGCGGCCTCCGCGTTCTCCGTGGTGATGGAGGGTTCCATCTGGCGCACACTGACGTCCTGGGTGACGGAGGTGAGGGTGGCGCCGGCCTGCTTGACGACGGCGGCCACGTCGTCTGTGGACACGCCGTTACCGTTTTGAGCGGGGGTGACGGTGAAGGATTCACCGTCGTCGCCGACAACGACCGCGGCGTCCTTCATTTCCGAGGTCAGGGTGGAGTTCGCGGTGGTCGCGAGCTTCTTGATGGATTCCTCGCTGACGGTGACGACGGGGTCGACGTTGCGCTTGGAGAAGAGGGCGCTGATGAACGCGGGGAGGGATGTGGAGCCCTTCATTGCGGCATCGGCGGTCTGGTCGGCGTCGACCGTGATGCCGGCTTCGTTGAGCGAGGCCTGCGTGGTCTTGCCTTCGACCGTGAGGGTCACGTTGGTGGCGTCGGCACGCTGGTTCACTGCGGAGACGACTTGGTCGCGGGTCATGCCCGCGACGGAGGTTCCGGCGATGGTGGTGCCGGGCAGGGCACGTCCGGAGTAGTTGGCTGCGTAGACGACGCCGGCGCATACGACGAGGAGGACGAGAGCGCTCACGACGCCGATCGCCCATCTGGTTTTCAGGGATAGTTTTTTGAGCATCGTTACCTATCGTATCGCCTCACGCATGGCTACGGGGAAATTCCGTTGAATTTTCAGCTGAGTTATCGACCACAACGAAATATGCGAAATACCGCCCTTTCAACCAACGAATCAAACGACAAACGTTATTATTGCCGCGAGTTCCCTCGCCACCTGCGAGAACGCGAGCCTTTATCCTTGTTGTATATGCGTTTGCCGTCGTTTTTGGGAGGCTTATCATGGCTGCGCCGCGACTTCTTGTTGTGCCCGGAGGCACGTCTATCGGTGCCGTCGCTCTGGCGAACGCGTCGATTCATAAGCTTGTGGAGCTGTACGAGGAGCGCCAGGCGGACCCGGATCATCCGGCGCCGCACACGGTTGTCATCCTGCGCACACCGGGGGATGTGCCTCCGGCGACGCTGCGCGGCTCCGCGGTGAGCCCCGAGGATGCGTTCCCCGAGGACCGCTACCCCGGCCTCGCCGAGGCGATGAACGCGGACCCGCATTTCTTCGACGGTATCGACCTGGTCGTTCCGACGTCGGGGTCGAGCGCGGGCACCCCACGCCTCGTCGGCTTGTCGATTGAGGCTCTCATTGCGTCGGCAAAGGCCACCGAGCTGGCTCTGGAGGGTTCGGGCCGTTGGATCCTGGCGCTGCCGGCGCACCACATTGCGGGCGCGATGATTCTGCTGCGCGCGGCGGTCGCGGAGACGAATCCGCAGATCGTGGATACATCCGAGGGCTTTGATCCCCGCGCGCTCCTGCCCGCTATTGCGGGCGCCACGCAGGATGGGATGCCCGGCTACCTGTCGCTCGTGCCCACCCAGCTCGCACAGTGCCTCGAGGCGGGCGAGGAGGTCGTGGGGCCGATGCGTTCCCTGTCGGCGATCCTCGTGGGGGGCGCGGCGACGAATCATCAGCTGCTCGACCGCGCGACCAAGGTCGGCCTGAAGGTGCGCCTCACGTACGGCATGACGGAGACGGCGGGCGGCTGCGTGTACGACGGCAAGCCGCTGCCGGGCACGTCGGTGCGCGCGGTCGACTGGGACGGGCGCACGCGCCTGGCGATTAACGGTCCGACACTGATGACTCGTTATTTGGATGCGGAGAGTCCTTTCTTCGACGAGGGCGGCCACCGTTGGCTGCTCACCGGGGACATGGGCATTATCCGGGCTTCTGGGACGGTGGAGGTGCGTGGTCGCGCGGACGACGTGATCGTTTCGGGTGGCCTGTCGATTGCGCCGGGTCCGGTGCGCCGGGCGGTCCGCTCGTTCGAGGGTGTGTCGGATGCGTGGATCATGGCGTCGCCGGACGAGAAGTGGGGGCACGTGGTGACTGCGCTGGTAGTGCCCGAGCAGATGCCGTCGGATTCGTTGGAGATGGCGGAGCTCGGCTCGGCGGTGCGCGAGCACGCGGCCGCTCGGATTGGGCGCGCGCAGGCTCCTCGTCGGGTTGTGGCGGTCAAGGCCCTCCCCTACCTGGGTTTCGATAAGGTCGATCGCGCTGCTGCAGTGCAGGCCGCGGCCGAGACCTCGGGCACGGAACGGGAGTGGGTGCGCTAACCCGCTGCCCTGGTGCGTCCCCGCTCCAACTACACTGGTGGGCATGGCTTCCGTTTCGAATTGGATTGAAGGCGCTCGCCTGCGCACCCTCCCTGCCGCCGCTGCACCCGTGATCGTGGGGTCAGCGGCCGCGCACTACCTGGGGGGTTTCAGCGCGGCGCGCGCTGCCCTGGCGCTGCTCGTGGCACTGGCCCTGCAGGTGGGGGTCAATTACGCGAACGATTATTCGGATGGCATTCGCGGGACGGACGATAATCGCAAGGGACCTGCACGCCTGACGGGCGGGGGCCTCGCCAAGCCGAAGACTGTGCTGGCGGCGGCGCTGGGTTCGTTTGCACTGGCTGGGGTCGCGGGCCTCGCGCTGGTTGCGATTTCTGGTACCTGGTGGTTGATCGCCGCGGGCGTCGCGGCCGTGGTCGCGGCGTGGTTCTATACGGGCGGCAAGCACCCCTACGCCTATATGGGCATCGGACTGTCAGAGCTCATGGTGTTCGTATTCTTTGGCCTGCTGGCGTGCGTGGGCACGACGTGGACGCAGGTGCAGTCGGCCCCGTGGTGGCTGTGGATGAGCGCGTCGGCCCTGGGCCTACTGTCGGTGGCCCTGCTGATGGCCAACAACATTCGAGATATTCCGACGGACCGCGAGTCAGGCAAGATGACGGCGACGGTGCGCCTGGGGGACCGGACGTCGCGCTGGGTGTTTGCGGCGTGCGCGTGGCTTCCGGTCATGATGATCGCGGTGCTCGGCGCGGGGGTTGGCTTGCATCCGCTGGCGACGTGCGCGCTGGGCGTGGGCGCGGGCGCGTGGGCGGTCGGCGTGAGCCTGCCGGTCCTCACCGGCGCCTCGGGTCGCGACCTCATCACGGTGCTGCGCAACACCGGTTTTTTCACGCTGTCGTGGAGTATTCTCGCGGCGATCGTCCTCGTGATTGCGTAGGTTTTCATCGACGAGGCCGGGGCTCCACCCGCTCAGGAGGCCTCGCCGGGCGACGAAATACGACCGCCTGTCAGGTAGGATGACCTACAGCACTACTCACCGTTTACGCGGAGGCCACGATGAGCAATGATTCCTACACGGCGGGCGCGCATGCCCCGATGGGCGCGGTTGCCCCGGGTTCGGTGGTGAAGCCGTGAACTGGTTGAGCGTTCTTCAATGGGACCCCACCCCCCTTCGGGACTATTCCTCCAAGTGCACCTCCATGCAGCAGCAGTTGCAGACCGCTGCTGATGACCTCGTCGCCGACCTCAATAGCCTGACCGGCACTGGACGGACCGTAACGGCCGCCCAGGATAAGCTCCGTAAGCGCATCAAAGCGATCGAAGACCTGGTCAATTACTTGATCGGTGCGAGTGAAATCGCTTCAGAAGCTGTGCAAGGCATCAGCAAGATTAAGGCTGATGTCGAAGACGTCAAGCAGTTAGCGGATTCGTACAGCATCCACATTGATACGAGCGGAGTTGCTTCTTTCCTTCGTTCTGTCGCTGACGAAATCATCGATTTCCTGAAGGATCCCCTTAACCGCACGAAGCTCCTGGCGCGAATCACTCAGCGTATCGCCGCAATTATTGCCGAGGCCGACGCTCTTGCCCTCGAGCTAGCGACGATGATCAGAGCCCTCGATAAGGGAACTTTCGACAACGGCGTGCATTACACCGCTACGGGTTCAAGTCGCCCGACGCTACCTCCGAAGAGTGCTTCTCCTGAGCAAGTAGCAACCTGGTGGAATGCCTTGTCCGAGAAGGACAAGCAGTGGATGATCGAGCAGCATCCGGACGTCATCGGCAACCTCGAGGGCGTCGACTACACGTCGCGCAATCAGGCGAACCGCATCATGCTTCCGCGCCTTCAGAAGCAGGCAGAGGATGAACTCCAGCAGTTCTACGATACTTACGGCACGTCCATCCCCGTGACGCCTGAGAATGCCGGGTTACTCGCTGAAGAGAAACGCCTGAAAGACCGCGTGACAGCGCTCGATAACATCGACGCAACCCTCAAGAACGAGTCCGACGGTGTTCCCCGCTACCTGATGCAGCTTGACCCGAGCGGGCCAAATATACTCGCGGCCGTCTCACAGAATAACCCCGACGACTCTCAGCACATCGGCGTCATCGTGCCCGGCATGACGACGAGCGTCGCAGGGAACGGCGAAGGCGGCTCCATCCTCGATTACGACGGTCACGCCACAGTCATGCGACAAGCGGCGCAAGCGGCCGCAAAGCCCGGAGAAAAGGTCGCGATGGTCGAGTTCTTCGGATACGACGCCCCAGGCAGTCTCGTCGGAGCATCAAACACCTGGATGGCTAACAACGGCGCACCGAAGCTAGCACGCTTCTTGAACGGCATCGATGCTGTGCGCGAGCACGGTGCTGGCGATGCCCACATCACCGTCGCCAGCCACTCCTATGGATCGACCACGGCGGGCATCGCCGCGACACTCGTGGGAGACGGCGTCATCGACGATCTTGTCCAGTTTGGCTCGCCCGGATCAGGCGTCCAGGACGTGGGCGAGTTCCACGTCCCTGAGGGACACCTCTATGTGAGCGCTGCTCCCTACCTTCACGATGTGGTGCAGGGCGTCGGACCGGATGATTGGTTCGGGAAGAACCCCGACACGATGGATGGCTACAAGCACCTCTCAGGGGACGTCGGTTCCGCTCCGAGCTCCTATCGACCGTGGGATCAACACAGCGGCTACTTCCAGAAGGACACCCAGGCGAACCAGGATATCGCCAGCGTCATTGGAGGGAATCCGCCCTCATGAGGAAGTTCTTCACCGCCCTTCTCACACTTTTTTCAGTTATCACATGCGCCGCATGCGCACCATTTCTTGGAGGATCCATGACCCCGAGCGCCCCCCCGGTGAAATCCGTCGAGGCATTCCAGCACGACCTCGAGCCCACCATCATCACGGCACGTAATGAGCTCGTCACCGCCGAGAACTTCATGGCATACAAGGACAACTACTTCATTGCTGCCTACATGGATGACGGAAAGAACGTATATTCTTTCCACTCGCGCATGTTCTTCTTTACCGAGCTGGACACCGACCTGATTCGCGACACCTACAGCGCTCGCCTCCTCCCCCTCGGATTTGAGCTCTCCGAAAAGCGCTGGACCTCCAACGGAGTTGATATCGTCCAATTCCTGTGGACCCACGAGGAGTACCACGCCGTGGTCTCGGCGACGACGCGACTGGGCGAGCAAACCTCCACCTACTACTACACGGTAGGCAACCCCTCAGATGGATCCAACGGTGATCCCAAACAGCTGATCGACCAGCCCGGACGCATCCCCGACTGGTTCGACCCCAACCTCCCACCGGCAGGACAAGGATGACGCCACAAGCAACCGCACGCCGAGGAACGCGACCACTCGTGCTCCTCGCGCGTATGCGCCGCGGGTGAGAAAGTAGCTCAGCGCCCGCGGCGGTACAGGTATTCGTGCAGCCAGTCGCCCGCGATGCCGGTCACTGCGGCGACGACGCAGACGAGGGCGACAGCCCGGAATGCGTCCGAGGCGAGCCACGGCGTGAACACGCCGATGCCGATCGCGGCGCTGCCCTGCATGGCGAGGTCGTTCATGGCGACGGCGCGCCCATTCTGTCCGGGGGCGACGGTCGCGAACACGGTGTCGTAGATGGGTGTGAACAGGGCGCCGAAGCCCGCGTAAATGAGGCACATCGCGGCGGTGATGACCCACGTTCCCATGCTCATGCACAGCGCGAGGAGGGCGGTGCCCGTCAGGATGAAGCCGATGCACGCGCGCACGGTCCGCCCGCGTCCGATGCGTGACATGACGGCGCCCGACGTCATGGCGGTGGTCAGGGCGACGCAGTAGGCGGGCAGGAGACGCACGGACACCTGGGCGGGGGTGAGCCCGTAGTAGGCGGCGCCGATGCCGTTCATGAGGGGCGCGACCGTGAAGTTCATGCAGTAGACGATCAGGATGAGGCTGATCGAGCGCGCCCACGGCACGTTCGTGAAGAAGGAGCGTGTGATGAAGGGGGCGCGCGCACGCCCAATGTAGCGCCAGAAGAGGACGCCCCCGAGGACGAGGCCGGCGATGAGCCACCAGCGCGGGTTCGCTGCAGCCAGAGTGAGCAGGAGCGCCAGGGAGGAGAAGATCGCGAGGCCAACGACGTCGACGCGTCCGGCGCGGGCGCGCGCGGGGACTCGGCGCCCCATGAGGGGCAGGCACGCAAGGCCGGCTAGCGGGATGAGGAGGAGGAGCGCCCAGTTGATGTCGGCGAGCATGCCGCCCGAGAGCATACCGATCGCGGTGCCGCCCTGGAAGGCCGCGCACATGAGGCCCACGTAGAGGCCTCGTTTCTTCGGATCACGGATGGCGGTCGCCAAGATCATGTACGCGGAGGCGGCCGCCTGGTAGCCGAGGGTTTGGAGCGCGCGGGCCACGATGACACCGAGCAAGGACGAGGAGAAGGCGAAGCCGAGCAGCGAGCCCGCGACGATGAGCGCGATGCCCACGTCGACGATGCGGCGTAGCGGGATGAAGTCGCCGAGGGTCCCGTAGAGGAAGCAGGCGACGCCGAGGATGATGCCGGGAATCGCGGTGATCAGGCTGGAGGCGTCCCCCGCGCCGATGTCCTGGGCGACGCGCAGGTAGACCAGGTTGAACCCTTGAAGGGAGACGGTGCCGAGGGCGTAGATGCCGAGAAGCGGCAGGAGCACGCGCGCGGGTCCGTCCGCGTATTCGCCGTCCGTGGCAACGGTGCGCACGTTGACCGCGGTGGCCGAGGCATCCCCTCGGATGACCTGTGAAGGAACGGTGGCGACGCGGCAGGTGGGACCTGCCGCCCGCGATGAGATGAAGAATCGGAGCGTGCGCACGGCGATTAGTTCACCATAAATCAACCATTTAGTAGTATTGCATGAAACTAGTGCGCGAATGAAGCTGCACTTAACACTTCGTATGGGCTAACCCGCACCACCAACTTCGCCAAGGAGCCGCCACAATACGCGACGACACCACTGTGACGTGGCACAATAGAGCATCCCATCGCAAAGGAGCTCTCATGGCACGCGTCATTGTCGTCGGTTCCATCAACCAGGATGTCACGGTCACGGTCGACCGTTTCCCCTCCCCCGGCGAAACACTCTCCGGCACCTCGCTCACCTACAGCCTCGGCGGCAAAGGCGCGAACCAAGCGGCCGCCGCCGCACACTCGGGTGCGACCGTCGTCTTTGTCGGCGCGCTCGGCTCAGACCCCTCGGGCCAGCGCCTGCGCTGCGACCTAGCATCCCACGGCGTGGACGTCACGCACCTGCGCGAGGCCGACGGCCCCTCGGGAACCGCACTCATCACGGTGGCCGCATCGGGAGAGAACACGATCCTCCTGGACGCAGGCGCGAACGCGACTGTGAGCATCACACCAGCCAAGGCCTCGTTGTTCCCCGCCCCCTCCGACATCGTCGTCCTCCAGGCGGAGATCCCCGAGCGCGCCAATGCCGAAGCCCTCGCATGGGCGCATTCCTTCGGTGCGCGCGTCCTGCTCAACCTCGCCCCCGCGCGCCAGACAGACCCCGCGCTCATGGCGCGCATGGACATCCTCGTTGTCAACGAGACGGAGGCCGGCCTCACGCTCGGCATGCCCGCCCCCGCTAGCCCCATGGAGGCGATCGGCGTCGCGCGCGCACTACGAGGCCTCGGCCCCAAGCACGTCATGGTCACCCTGGGCGCGGATGGGGCTGCGTGGGCGTCGGGCAGCCAGACCGGGCACTGCCCCGCTCTCACCCTCGGCGAGGCCGTGGACACCACCGGCGCCGGGGACGCGTGCGTGGGTGCACTGGCGGCCGCGATGGCCCTCGGCAAGCCCTTCGACGAGGCCGTGGCCGACGGCATCCGAGCCGGATCGACGGCGGTCCTCGCGCCCGGCGCCGCCCCCTCGTACGCAGCGCTCCCCCGCGTGACGCGCGCCTAAGCGCCACGCGGAACGCCCCCAATTGCTCCGGGAGTGAACGCGCCAGCGTGAGGCGCCCCACGCCCCTATGCTAGGGGCATGGCCAGAATCGCCCTCGTCATCGCAATGCTCGCGCTCACCATCTACGCTGCCGCCGACTGGCATCGCACGCCCGAAGACGAGATGCCCGGCAAAATCGCCAAGCCGATATGGCTCATGATCATCCTGTTCACCGCGACGGTCGCCGCCATCGGCCCCATCGCATGGCTCGTCCTGCGCTGGGTATCCCGCGCAGAAAAGAAGCAGACGCGCACGCCCCAGGCCCCCAAGCGCCCCTCCGCCCCGGACGACGACCCGGAGTTCCTCTTCCGCCTCGAGCGCGACATCCAACGCAAGCGCCGCGAGGAAGAACGCCGCGAACGCGAGCGCCGCAAGCGTTCCAACGGCGACGCACCGGACCCCTCCGAGGCCTCGGGCGACGAGGCCCGCTAAGGGACACCGTTACCGTCCACCTCAGGCGCTACTTGTCGCGCGCCTCAGACGCGCCCAACCGCAGCGAGACCCGATACCCCGGCCGCTACGGTCAGCCCGGACGCTACCGTCAGCGGCGCAGATCCGCCTGCGAATCCCCCGGCGTCATATCCTTCGCCATCGCAACGAGGTCCGCCGCAGGCTCCGCGTAAGACGTACCCACAAGCGTCGCACCCGAAAAAATGAACGACGTGATCGACGCGAGCGCACAGTGACGCGACTTCGGAGAATGCGCCAACGGCTGTCCATTCACGAAACGCGTCAGCGTCACAATCGGATTCTGATGCGACACCACCAACGCCTCGTGCCCGCGCGCCGCACGCAAAGCCGACGACAGGGCCGCGCTCATGCGCGACGCAACATCGCGATACGGCTCACCCCACGAGGGACGCAGCGGATTGCAGTAGTACTTGTAGTACTTCGGATTCGCCAGCATCACCCGATTCGAATTCACCGGCATCCCCTCGAACACGTTATCGGACTCAATGAGACGCGGATCCGACTCAATCGTCAGCCCATACGCCGCCGCCGTCGGCGCCGCCGTCAACTGCGCGCGCAGCAGCGGCGAAGAAATCACGCGCGTAATATCCGCACCCGAATCCACCATGTATTCCGCGGCGCGAGCAGCCATCGCATGGCCCAGCTCCGTCAGCCCAAAACCAGGCAGACGCCCGTACAAAACACCGTTCGGATTGTCCACCTCACCGTGGCGCATAACATGAATGATGGTGCGTTCCATAACACCCAAGTATAGGGGGCCAGATACACGAGAGGCCCGACCAAAAGGCCGGGCCTCCGCTCGCTCACTTCTTGTTGCGACGCTGGTGACGCGTCTTGCGCAGGAGCTTGCGGTGCTTCTTCTTCGCCATGCGCTTGCGGCGCTTCTTGATGACGGAGCCCATGGGGTTCCTCCCTCGTAGTGTGTGCGGCAGAGGTACTACCGCTGATGGATGATGGGTGCCCGAAACGGGCACATCGTGCCTATACTACCCGCCAATGACGCGAGCCTGGTCACCAGAGTGATCCGCCATACCAGCCTGGATCATCTGAGCGACCGCGGCCTCCGGGACTCGGAAGCTCTTTCCGACGCGAATCGCGGGCATTTCGCCACTGTGAATCAAGCGGTACACAGTCATCTTAGAGACGCGCATGATGTCCGCCACTTCCGTGACAGTCATAAAACGCGGCGCCGACTGCTGTTCCATTTACTGACTCCCAGTATGCTCGCGAGGCGCGCTAAACCCGATTCGTTCACCGCTTACGTAGCCTCACGAAATATACTACTGCCCAACCACATGGAAACTGCAACTTTGTCCACTTTTGTTGCAGAGTCGTTAAGGAGCAGCGATGGCACCGGCACGCAAGGGTCGACAACAGCGAGCGAGGGCACCTCGCTTACGCCCCAAACCCGGCGCCACCCGATCCCTGATGCACGGGCGAGCCCCGGCCTCGTCCCCCGCTCTCTCAGGGGAAACCCTCGGCCCACAGCCCTCCCCCATCGTCCGCCAAATCCCCGGAGGACCCAGCGGCCCCCACCCCCAGGTCCCCACCTCCCGCATGCAGCGAGTGCGCGCCTGGCTCTCACGCCAAGCACGCTACTCGCCCGCACGCCTCGCACTGGGCACCTTCGCACTCATCATCGGCGTCGTCACCGCGCTCCTGATGCTCCCCATCTCCTCCTCGTCGGACACGTCCGCGCCCTTCGTCGACGTCCTCTTCACCGCCGTATCCGCCGTGTGCGTCACCGGCCTGACCACCGTCGACACCGCGACCTACTGGTCCCCCTTCGGCCAAGCCGTCATCGCCGCCGGCATCGTCGTCGGCGGCCTGGGCGTCATGACCCTCGCATCAATCCTCGGATTCGCGGTGTCACGCCACCTCGGCCTCACCCAGCGCATGCTCGCCACCCAGGAAGCGGGGACCGGCGCCATGGGACAGATCTCGACCCTCCTCAAAGCCGTCATCGCCACATCGCTGAGCATGCAGGCACTCCTCGCCGCCATGTTCCTCCCTCGCTTCCTCGCCATGGGATTCGACCCCGTGCGCGCCATCTGGGATGCCGTCTTCATGGCGATCTCCGTGTTCAACAACGCCGGCTTCGTCATCCTCCCCGACGGCCTCGCGCCCCACGTCACCGACTGGTGGATGCTCATCCCCATCATCCTGGGCACAACCGTGGGCGCCATCGGCTTCCCCGTCATCATGGACGTCGCCAAACACCTGCGCACTCCGCGCCGCTGGCGCCTCCACACCAAGCTGACACTGTCGACCTACCTGATTCTGGCGTTCGTCGGCGCCCTCGCAATGGCTCTCACCGAGTGGCACAACCCGACGACGCTCGGCGCAATCGATACGCCGTCGAAGATCCTCAACGCCATGCTCGCCGGCGTGAACTCCCGTTCTTCTGGCTTATCCGCGCTCGATGTGGGCGCCATGCACTCGCAAACCCACTTCGTCCAGGACATCCTCATGATGATCGGCGGCGGCTCAGCATCCACCGCGGGCGGCGTCAAAGTCACGACCTTCGCTGTCCTCGTACTCGCCGTCATCGCGGAAGCGCGAGGCGACCGCGACATTGAAACCTTCGGCCGGCGCATCCCGACCTCCACGATCCGCCTGTCGGTTGCCGTGTCCCTGCTGGGGCTGGCGCTCGTCGCAATCTCCGTCGTACTCCTGCTATCGATGACGGACTACACGCTCGACATTATCCTCCTCGAGACCGTGTCAGCATTCGCGACCGTCGGCCTATCCACCGGCATCACCCCAATCCTGCCCGTGGGCGCCAAATACGTGCTGATTGTCCTCATGTTCGCGGGCCGTACCGGGTCCATGACCGTGGCCGCGGCCCTGGCCCTGCGCCAGCGCTCCCGCGTCATCCGCATGCCCGAAGAGCAGCCCATCATCGGCTAATTGCTGGTGGTTGGCACCGTCGCGGCGCGCGGGCGGGTGGCCTGATAACGCCAGAGCGCGAAAAATTCGCCTAGCAACATCCTCACCTTGGCCAAACCGCGAAAAAATACGCCCAGCGCGCCCACCCCAACCGTTCCCGCGCGAAAAAGTTCGCCCAGCAGCGGCCCTTACAACGCGCTCGCCCGGGGCGCGAGTCAGCACGCGGGACAAAACTCTCCCAACAACCCCCACCTCAAGGCCTAACCGGTACAAAACTCTCCCTGCACGCCCAAAATCAACGAAAACTGGCCATTTCTCGCGAGCAGGGAGAATCTTTTCCCGTTCCCAACGCCGCACCACCGAGCAGGGAGAATTTTCTCCCGCAACAACACCGCCTTGGTGTCTATTTCAACGCAGCTGACAGGCTGGTCCCCACTTTCACCCGAGCACCAGACCAATGCACCCCTCAGCTGGGCATTGTGCGGGTTATTGGCTGCTCATCATGATGTAGCTCCCAAAAGCGCAGGGACTGGTCGGAGGTTAGCCGACTGGACATTGCCCCGGCACCCACAGGCCAGTTCCCAGCAACCCACTACCAGAACAAACGTGTCCGACGTAAGGCACCGTCATCCACAGGCTAGTTTCCAGCAGAAGTTATCCACAGGCACTTGCGCAGAGCTTGAACGCCAGGACCAATCGGCACACAGTTAAATCCAGGTACCAAAAGTAAAGACAAGTACCAAATCGTGCATCCAAGTACCAACAGCGAGGCACACCTCGCAGTAACGAAGGAGTTGCAATGTTGCGAGAACACGTGGAATCCATACGATCGTCCCTGGTAGTTGCGGACTCCCACGCAGCTAGCATGCGTATTCATCGACGCATTCAAAACGGGACGCTGCGTCGTCTACTCTCGGGCGTCTACATTCCGACAGCTCTGTTGGACAGACATGGTTCATCCGAGTGCAGGGACATAGTTTTTATTGCACGTGTATGCGCCCTGAGTCTTCGTTACCCCGACTACGTGATGAGTGGTGTCGTCGCCGCGTACCTCCTTGGTCTTCCGTGCGAGGCTCGCATTGGGCAACTCACGCTGTATGCGCCGTCGCGAAAGTGCCCAACCTTCGTGCATTTCCCGGAAGTCGTCATTGATGACAGCATCCGCATCCCCTCCGTATGTGTTCGTACGTGCCGCCCGGGCCGTCCTGTGTCTTCCATCGAGTACATCGGTTTTCGCATGGCGTCCCCGGCCCGTGTTCTCATTGATTGCGCGCGCACGCTGGACGACAAGCACGCTTTTCCCATCGCTTGCGCGGCTTTAGCAAGGGTGTGTCAGTTTGATCGTTTCCGTCAGGATGCGTCGCGGCCGCGGCAGGAGGAAGCGCGGAGGGATTTCCACGAGGCTTTGGATGCCACTCCCCGCAACGCCAGAGGGCGCGGGCACGCCCGTTGGATCGTGGACCATGCTGACGCTGGTTGTGAGTCTCCCGGCGAGGCCTTGGTTCTCCTTGCGCTGCTGCGGGCGGGGATCGCCGGGTTGACAACGCAGGAAGAAGTCCACATTGACGGCCGCACGTACTTCATTGATATTGCGTTGCCTGCACTGAAGATCGCGATCGAATTTGATGGCCGTATCAAGTACGGGGAGACCGTCAGCCAGGTACACGATTCGATCGAGGCCGAGCAGCGTCGTCAGAGAGACCTCGAGCGCGCGGGCTGGAAGGTGATTCGGGTTCGGTGGTCGGATCTGAAGCTCATTGACGAGGTCGTCGCCCAGGTTATGGTCGCCATCCGTTCCCGGTCCGCCCGCTAAATAACGAGGCAGTACGAGAACGTGACCCCATTTCCCGAGCGTTTCACGCGCGTTTCACGCAATTAAGCAGAGCAGCCGTCTCGCACACGACACTCACATTTCCGCGTCTACGGTGGGGATTCGCGCCCCGAACAGGCGTTAGGTTCACGACGCGCCACGCCCGCGCCTCGTACACATCGCACATACCAGCGACGCGCGGCCGCAGCGTTCGCGGCACGCGCGCCCGCAGGGAAGAATGGGGGGTATGGCAGATGAACGCGAGTCAAAGGAACTGCAGTCGGGAACGCTGGTCATCGGGCTGGGCCGTTTTGGCTCTGCGGTCGCGGTGACGCAGGACCAGTTGGGCTATGAGATCCTGGCCGTCGAAAAGAACCCCGCCCGCGTGCAGGCCTTCGCGGGTCGATTCCCCCTCGTCGAGGCGGACGCGACCTCCAAGGACGCCCTCGAGCAGCTGGGGGCGCGCGAGTTCCGCAGCGCCGTCGTCGGCGTGGGCTCCTCGCTGGAGGCGGCGGTGCTCATCACCGCGAACCTCGTCGACATGGGTATTTCCTCGATCTGGGTGAAGGCGACGTCCTCTCAGCACGGCCGTATCTTGCGGCGCGTGGGTGCCCACCACGTCGTCTACCCCGACTTGGACGCCGGCAAGCGCACGGCGCACCTGGTGGGCGGCCGCATGGTTGACTATATCGAGATGGAGAAGGACGGCTTCTCCATCATGAAGCTGCGTCCCCCGCAGGAGGTGCGAGGCTTCTCCCTCGAGGAGCTCGACCTGCGCGGCCGTTACGGCGTCAACGTGCTGGCGATCCGCCGCCCCAAGCATCGCTTCGAGTACGCGGACTCGTCGACGCGCATCAACGCAGACGACGAGATCATCGTGTCGGGCGACTCGCACCTGCTGGAGTACTTCGCGAACCGCCCCTGACTCAAGGGACGAACGGTGCCCCCGCACAGAGTATGTGTGGGGGCACCGTTGTATGCCCAGTGGACGAGGCCGGGGCGGGGCCGAGCGAGAACACTCAGCCCCGTCCCGGGAGATCTCCTTACTTGAACTTGATCTTCCTGGGGCGCGGGATGCGCGGCTTGCCCCCGCCAGAACCAGGCAAGTTGGGCTTAGGATGCTTGCCGCCCGAACCGGGATTAGGATGCTTGCCGCCCGAACCGGGATTAGGATGCTTGCCGCCCGAACCAGGCTTAGGATGCTTGCCACCCGAACCAGGATTAGGATGCTTGCCACCCTTGCCGGACTGGCCACCCGAGCTACCGGTGGTACCGGTGGAGCCGCCTGAATGGTCGTTCTTCCCCTTACCCTTGTTGGGTTTCTTGCCCTTACCACCCTTCGAGTCATCATCGGGAGCATCGGTACGACCGGAGCTACCTCCGTTGATCGTGACAGGCGTCTCAACATTGATGTTCGTTGACGAGTTATCGTTATTGATCGTGCCATTATTGTCACCACCGACAGCTACGCCGCCGTCGCCTGAAGACACAGTGGTTCCACCAGTCTGACCGTTGGCGGTTGCATTGCCGCTACCACTCAGGGGCGACGAGAGATCCTGAGCGGCGGCATTGGAGCCACAGCAACCGCCGGTGGGCATGGTGCAGTTCGCACCGATGACCTTCACCTCGGCAGTGAGACCAGTCTGGATCGAGTCCAGCCCATCAAATACAGCCTTGATGGCCTGCAACAGCTGGACAAGTGCCTGACCAATCTGCCCAATGGTGGTAACCCATCCCGTCACTTTAGCGGTGATCTCAACACTCTCAGCTGGTGCTGCAGCACCGAGCGTTGCGATCGAGGTAATCACTGCCGATACACACGTCACGATAACGTCAGAAATCGCATCACGGACTAGATCGTGGATCGCGTCCACAATATTGGCAGTGTCCGTAAGGACCCCACTGAAGGCGGAGGCATTTTCTGCAACGGCCCGCATTGCCTCAGAGACAGTCTGTTGCCTGAAGAGGTATGCGTCAACGGCCTGTCCGGTCATATTAGACATTGCGCTACTCGAGCTGGAATCAATTTCGTCGGCAATGGACGCCAGCGATTCAGCGATCGACTGCCAGCTGGCGCTCATACCGAAGACCTGTGCGGAATCACCCGTGAAGTCGTTGAGCATTTCCTTAAGGGGACCGACATGATCAAGGATGAAGCTAATCGCCATCTCCGCGAAAATGTTCCACGGGTTCAATTCGAATGCATGCATGGTTGCACGAGCGGTCTCGATTGCAGTGATGACACCACCAAAGTCACCATTCGAAACAGCAACCGCACTGCGGTACAGGTCATCGATAAACCCAAGACCCTCCGTCGGCGTCGAGTTACTCAGGCTCTGTGTATGGACTGGTGCTTGTGCAGTCACTTCTTCACTCCTTCAAACACGAAGCGACGCAGGGTGCGTTCTTCGTCCTGACGCTGACGATAGAGGAACTTCTCGATGTCCTGATCACCGTTGTTATCCTGTCGCTCGAAGAGCTTACGGACGTCATCCGAGGATGCGTCTGCATGAGCCTTCGTGAACTCGTCAATGCGCTGACTCTGGGCCTTCTGCTGGTCCTCAACAAAGCTGCGGTAACTCGCCTGCTGCTCCGTGCGCTGCTTTGACATGAAGGTGTCAAAGTCACGGCTGTTCACTTGCGGGTTCTCCTTGATGAACTGGCGGATCTGAGCTTCTTCCGAAGTGCGTTGCTCAGACAAGAAAGATGTCATCGAATCTTGCTGCTGCTGCTGGTTCGATTCAATGAACTCGCGGATCGGTGAGAGATCTTCGCCGGGGTGTGCCTCGGCGTAGCGCAAGAGGGCCTCGTCCTGGTCGGCCTTTTGGCGCTCGTAGAACGTTGCCAAATCGGCGTTTTCATTGTTGCGCTGCTGTTCGAGGAACGCACGCAGCTGATCGTCGTCAACGCAGATCTTGTCGTGGCCACCCAGGAGGCTGGCGAAGTCGTTCCCGCTACCGGGAGCATCCTTGCCGTCAGAACCGTCTTTTCCGTCCTGGCCGTCCTGGCCGTCTTTACCGTCCTTGCCGTCCTTACCAGAACCGTCCTTGCCGGCGTCGCCGTCCTTACCGTCCTTACCGGCGTCGCCGTCCTTACCGTCGTCGCCCTTTTCGCCCTTCTCGCCGGACTCGCCCTTTTCGCCCTTTTCGCCCTTCTCGCCCTTTTCGCCAGGCTTGTCGTCGTCCTTAGGCTTGTCGTCGTCCTTAGACTTGTCGTCGTCGTTCTCTACGACGCCCGGAGGCTCCGGTATAGGCTTCGGCACCGTCGGCGAGATCGGATCAGGAGCGGGACCACTGGGGCCAGTACCGGGAACACTGGGGCCAGTACCGGGACCACTGGGGCCAGTACCGGGACCGCTGGGGCCAGTACCGGGACCGGGAGTGGGCTCAGGATTATCCGGATTCGGCAGATGTTCCTTCGCGTCGTTCTCTGCGGCATCCAGTTCAGCGGCCCACTGCAGGAGGCAGATGACCAGACGGTGCTCGGCTTGACCGAGGTCGTCGATCATTTCGCTCAGGTTGTCTATCTGGTTGTTGACGGGGTCAGCAAAAAAGGAACAGAGCACGCCAAACGCGCCGCCGCTCACCTGCCCCTTCGTAGCACCCGCAACCGACGAACACTGGTCGACGGTGTCGGCGAGGCCCCCGACCTGGCTTGAGTGGGAGCGAATGAGGTTGGTATCTACTTTAAGATCGGGACTAGCCATCGTTGATCAGCGCCCCAGCGAACCGAGGGTATTGTCGAGGTTATCGAGATAACTGCTCATAATACCGACCTTGTCACCGTAGCATTCAGTCGCTTGCTGACGAACGATCGCACTCATCTGAGCACCCGCATCAGCGTACGCTTCCATGATGGCTTGCTCGAGATCGCGGGCCGAACCTTCGAGAGCCTCCTCGTCGATCTCGATCCTCACCATGCGACCGTCAGAGTTGATTTCAATCTCGATCTCGTCGCGTGAATCATGACCCGTGATACGCGCCTTTTTTAGGGCATCAACAAAGTCGCGGGCACCCTGAGCCTGACGCTGCGCCTCATCGATTCGTTCCTGGATCATTCGCATTGCATCTTCGGGGGTCTGCCCCATCACATCTACCATACGGTTATCCTAACTGACTTCCGCGGTGCCGGTACACCACTTCATTTGACGAGATGCCTCTGGGGTTCCACACCCCCCAGAAGCAACATATGCGTTCAGTATTGAAGCATATGCGTTACGAGCTACATGCGCTAGCTACTCTGCGTGATACAGCGGGCTCGTGCCCAGGTGAGCCGGGTAACCGGAGGCACCCGAATTCACCACTCGTTCATCGACTCCTCGATATACGTATGAGCCATCATTGAAAATCGCGCTCGGATCGACCAGTCCGTGATAGTACTCTCTAATGTCCGCATAAGTCAGCTTAGAGTCTCCTCCCTTCTCTAGAAAGGGATTCATGTCCGGGTACTGGCTCGGGTCGGAGGACAGCAGTGCAACCGGGTCGATCTCACCGAAACCAGTCCGTTCATTCCACTGGCCGCCCGCCCCTCGAGCGGTAGCAACCATCGCCTGCAAGACTTGATCAGCCGATACGTCATCCGAGCTAAACCTGGACCACGCCAATGCCAACATTCCGGCAACCATGGGAGCGGCGAACGACGTGCCGCGCATCGCATCGACTCTGTTTTCGCTGGCCCGGCGTACCCGTATTTCGCCAACAGCAGCAATCGACACTCCGTCTCCATAGTTCGAGTAATCCGCGTAGCTGCCATCACGCTCAAGCGCCGCAACACCAACGACTCCTCCCCACTGGACGAGCGATCGATCCTGATTACGCGTGCTCTCGTTGCCCATCGACACAATGACCGGAACCTCTTCAACGACGGCACGCGACACTGCCCACTTGAGCGATTCACGATCCCGCGAAAAGATGTTTGAGGAGATCACGATGATGCCCGCGCCGTCATTCAGCGCCTCTTCGATCAGCCCTGAGTGATCTCCTAGAACCGATGCACGACTTCCTAGCGCACAATCTGAACCCGCATCGCTGCTGTTCGGAACACTCACATAGTTGTATATGGTCGCCCCCGGCGCGATACCAAAGTCCGGTGCAACGAGAAGCTGGGCTATGGACGTCGCATGATCATCATTCGACGAATCACTCTGGACCGTACACGGCGTCATGTCTTCAATACTCGCACCCTGCAGCTCGGGAATGGACGTGTCGATGCGCCCGTCGATGACCGCGATAATCACGCCCTCACCCGTGTACCCCTGGGCGCGCAGCGCGTCCAGGTTGTAGCGCGAGTAGTACGCCTCATCCGCCGCTGTCACCTTGCGATCCACCGCCTCCGCGGGGGCAGTGGGAGCGACGGGCGAGAGCACGGCCGTCAGGGCCAGCGCGCACGCCGACACCATCACGCCCAGGGTGCGCAGGCCTCGCGACCAATGGAAAGAAAGGCTCATATTTTCTCCTCTGTTGTCACTTCACTGACGTTGCCACCGCTGGGGCACTATTGCTGGGCGTGATAGCGCGGGCTCGTGCCCAGATGGGCTGGGAATCCGTAGGCGCCTGAGTCCACTACCCTTTCGTCGATTCCTCGATAGACGTACTCGTTATCGTTGTAAATGTCTTCGGGATCCACGAGGCCATCGACATAATCATCGATGTCGTCGGAAGTCAGCACGGGATCGTTACCCTTGTCCTCGAAAGGGTTCTCGTCCGGGTGCTGAGTCGGGTCAGAGGCGAGGAAGGCCACCGGGGCGATCTCCCCGAAACCGGTCCGATCGTTCCACCGACCACCCGAGCCGCGAGCGGTAGCGGCCAGTGCCTGCAGAATCTGCTCCGACGGCACGTCACTGTCAAAGCCGTCCCATGCCAGAGCCAGGACGCCTGCAATCAGCGGCGTCGCAAACGAGGTTCCTTCGACCGTCTTCAGCTGATTGGTGCTGGCCTTACGTGCGTAGAACTCACCGACGGCGGCGATGGAGACTCCGTCGCCCCAGTTCGAGTAGTCCGCGTGTGTTCCGTCAGTTGTGAGCGCAGCGGAGCCAATCACACCGGCGAAGCGCCCCATAGTATTGGACGCGTTGTACTCGCCGTGGTTACCCATTGATACAACAACGGGAACGCCTGCTGCTACCGCGCGGGAAACGGCCCATCGCAGCGATTCCTCGTCGGCCTTGTTGTAGGAGGAGGTGATAACGATGATGTTGACCCCGTCGTTGAGCGCCTGCTCGATGAGACTCGGTTTGCGCGCGAGGGCAGCCGAATTTGATCCGAGAGCGCAGTCTGAATCCACGTCCCCCCAATCGTCCGCGTACGCGTAGTTGTAGATCGTCGCGCCGGGAGCGACCCCGAAGTCGGGCGCAACCAGGATCTGGGCGACTTCGGTCGCATGATCGTCAGATTCCGCGTCATTGGTGACCTTGCAGGGAGTCTTGTCCTGGATGTCTGCGCCCCGCAGTTCGGGGATTGAGGCGTCGATATGACTATCAATGACCGCAATGATGACGCCGTCGCCGCGATACCCGCGTGCGTGCAGGTCAGCCAGTGAATAGCGGGAATAGTAGGCCTCGTCGGATGCCTGCACCTTGCGCGAGTCAGCGTGCGCGGCCGGTGCAGGAGCCACCAGCGTGCCCACCGCGAGAAGGCAGGCCGACACCGTCACGCACAGGGCGCGCGGGCCCCGGACGCGATTGACCAATGGTGTCATTATTGTCGTTCCTCTCGGTGAATCGGGTGGGTGTCAACGACCTGCGCCGTGTCAGCGGACGGCAGGGCGCGCGAGACGCGACGGTGCAGTGACCAGAGCTACGACACCAGCGCCCCTGCGGCGCCTCGCCTCACGACGGGTATTCGTCCGGCTCTTCGACGACCGCGGGTCTGCCGCGCAGGTGCGACAGGATCACGAGGCCGGCGATCATGGCGACACCGAGCACGGCGATCGCGGAGACGATGTAGGCGCGGACCGTCAGGTTGTTGTCCCGTTGCGTCAGGTTCGGCGAGGCGACGGCGGGGCGGGCGGGGGCGGGGTGCTGAGCCGCGTTGGGGTGCGCTGGCCCGTATCTCGTGCCGATGTCGGTGAAGGTCAGCGCGTCAAAGGGGGCGACGATCCCCCACCCGAGCCCATCGGTGCGTTGGTCGGCGGTACCGCGTACGGCTGTCACCTCCAGGCGGTACTTCCACATCTCGGGTCCCTCGTCCGGGTACGCCGACGCGATGAGCGCCGCGAAACCTGCGGCGTAGGCGGTCGCATAGGAGGAGGAGGGCAGCGGCTGGTCGCCCTCGTATCCGCCGACGAGGCAGTCGGCCTGGTTGAACCATGTCGTGAGGATGGCGCCGGCTGGAACAGCGATCCCGACGTGCGAACCGTGCACCTGCTGGTCGGAGGCTGACCCGTCGGCATTCGAGGCCGTCACGCCGAGGACGCTCTCGTAGGCGGCCGGATACACGACCTTTTTTTGGTCCTGCCCCTGATACACGTTGCCGGTCGAGGCCACGACGAGGGCACGGCCGCGCACGGATTGGATTGCCGCTTCGAGGTTCGCGTCGCCCTCGGCCGCCGACTGGGCGACGACGATAACTTGCGCGCCATGGTCGGCAGCCCACTGGATGCCTCTGCCGACCTTGGACATGAAGGTCTCTTCGCCTTCCTTCGTCGAAGTACCCTGCTCGAGGCCAGTGTCCACGCGGACGGGAAGAATCGTCGCCTCGGGGGCGACGCCGATGAGGCCAGAGTTCTTTGACGCGGGCAGTTCGCGGGCAGCAATCGCGCCGGCGATCGCGGTCCCATGCTCGCCGACGTCGACGCGCCCGTCGGTGTTTTCGCCACTCAGATCCACGCCGGGGAGCACCACGGGGCCGTCGGAGGACTGAAAGTGTTCATTGCCTGCGGCCACACCCGAGTCGACGATGGCGACAGTCACGCCCTTACCGCGGGAGATCTCCCACGCGCGCCGCACGCCCACGGCATCGAAGATGTCGGGCTGGTTCTTAATGTACGACGGCGAGTTCTCGGAACATTTCCCGTCCCCTGAGTCGGCCGGGGTGGTCGGCGTCGGGGAGGGAGATGCGGTCGGGGTGGGGCGCACACTCGGCGTCGGCACCGGGTCCGCGTGCGCGGGGGCCGGGCCAAACGCGCCCCCAGCCCCGGCCTCGTCCGAGGGGGTGAGGGGGGCGACGAGGGCGGCGAGCGTCAGGCCGGCGATCAGGGATGCCCCGACGAGGCCTCGGCCCAGCGCCCAGGATCTGGCACGTATGCGGCTCACGACAGCCCCGCTGAGGTAGCAGCCGCCTGAGGCGTCAACTCCGATCCGGGGGGAATGATATTGCCCCACGCCTGCGGGATCATCGCAACGTCATCCGATGTCCACCTGAGGGCCTTGAGCGAGATGGCGGGAGCATCGCCAAGCGAATGCCGGTACCCCATATCCGAAATGAAAACGTAGGCACCAGCATCGCCACCGCCCGCCGTCAGCGCCGCGACGACCCCGGAACCGCCGGCCACCGTGACCGTGCGCGACGTCGTCGGACCACCCGTCGCAGAGACCGATTCGGCGTCGTAGGAGGCCTGGATGGCGCGCTGCTCCTTCATGGTGTACAGGCCAAATTGTGGAACAGTCTTGTCCTTCGTGTCCATCTTGGTGCACAGGACGGTGCGGCTGGACGCGTCAAGCTTGTCGTCCTTCCACTCCGGGTTCGCGAAGTCCTCGACGGTGGGCCAGTCCTCGCCGATGAAGTCGGCCTGCACGGGCGCGACGTCCTTGAACATTTCCGTCGGATACTGCTCGACCTTCGGTGCGTCCTGGTAGAGCTTGGCCGCAGTCGAATTGAAGACGGCCAAATCGGAGTCGTTGATGACCAGATAGGAGTTGAGGACCTCGCCATTGGAATTGATCTGTTCGACGACCGTGCCGATCGTCAGGTTCTCATTCTTGAGTGGGCCCGGCAGATTCCTCGCGGGCTCGCCAGCGTTGGGGATGTCGCTGTAGCTCCACGGCTTCAAACGCGTGCCGGAGGGGAAGAGGTCGAGCCACTCGGGTTCGACGATGATCGGGTACGCCGTCCTGTTCTGGAAGGACAGGACCCAGTCGCCCAGGCGGCTCACGGAGGCGTCAATAAGGTACTTCTTGTGGGTCTTCGCATCGATGAAGTACTTGTCCTCGCTGCCCACCGCCTGCACGAGGGCCGCGGTGGCGGGCTGAAGCGGGAAGTTATCCGCCGGCAGGTCCTGGGCGATCCACGTGTGGTAACTGGTCGGCAGGTCGCAGGAGAGCCACGTCGAGGCCAGGTCTGCGGATGCAGGCACGTCGTCTGGGACGCCGGGCAGGCCGATCTGGGCGCCGCGCGGGGTGTCTTTGAGGGAGGAGGCACTGGCGCTGACGATCGTCAGGCCGGAGTCTCCCGCGAGAAGCTTCGCGGTCGTCACGTTGCTGATCGGGTGTAGCACGCCGTTCACTGACAGGTAGCGCGCGCCCGTGTCCTTGACGTCGACCAGCTTGTAGTTAGCGTCCGTCAGGTCTGGCTTCGCTGCGAAGCTCCGCAGGGCGATGCCGATGACGCACACAATGATGGCGACGACGGCGCCGACGATGAGAGGACGCACCGGGGAGGGAGTGTCGACCTCGCGGCCGCCAGGGGTACCCGACGTAAAGGCCGTGATCAGGCGGTTTCGGTTGAAGCGTTGGGCTTCGAGGATATCTTTACTGGTCGGCATAGCTCAGCCCCACATGTAGACGGCCAGGGGAATCAGGGCAAACAGCGACAGCACCGAGATAGTGTCGGCGAGTCGCGTCAGGTACGGACGCGCACGAGGCCCGACGACATTCGTGATGACGAGCACGAGGGCCGCCGCAATTGCTGTGAGGGCCACCCACGCGAGCATCGTTGGTTCCGCGCGGGTGGCGAGGCTCGCGGTGATCAGGATCGTCACCAGACCCGTGAGAACACCGAGGAGGACCTCCACGCGCGCGCGAATCGAGCGGGTTTGGAGGATCAGGGAGATCGATCCGAGGAAGACGAGGATCATCGGGAGGAGCACTGAACGGGTGCCGGGCGCGCTCATCAACGAGACCGCGAGGAAAATCGCTGCCAACGCCCCGCCCGCGCGCAAGGCGACGACGAAGACGAAGGAAGTGCCGACCTGGTCGGTGATCGTTTGGGCGGGAATCTGCTCGGTCGTGTTCGCGTCGAGGATACGCACGGGAATGTGTGCCAGGGCAATCCACGGCGTGATCTGGAGGAGGACGACAACGAAAGCGAAGAGGGCAGCGGAGACGCCGACCTGTGAGAGGGAACCGAGAGAGACCAGGAGACCCGTCGTCGCTATCACGGTACCGAGGACGAGGGGCGCCACGATCGAGATGCGGTAGCGCTTGGGCAGTGTGAGGACCGCGAGCGAGCCGACTAGGAGGCCGACACCGATCCAGATCCACCCGGCGGTGTCCCACTGGCTCTGCGTGAGACGAAGCGCGGATGCGCAGGTCAGAAGGGGCACTGTGTGCGCCAGCGCGATGCCGCTGGGCCGGGGGCTCTGACGCGTGACGACAGCCGACGTGCCGGTGACGAGGAGGGCGGCGATGAAGCCGATGACGCCATAGACACGGTTGAGCAGCGTGATGCGCTGGGGGTCCAAGGATGCCAGGGCATCCGGGGGCGTGGTCGCCAGGAGGAGGGCGGCAACGAAAATGAGGGCAGCGGCAGACAGCGCAGCAAGAATGTGCGCATCCTCACGTGTCCAAGGGGTGGACACTCGTTCGACGATTTGACCGACCGCTTCAGTGAGGTCGTCGTAGACCATGTCGGCAGCGCCTTCACCAAGAGGCTCGAGCGTGAGGGCGGCTCCCGCACGCACACCCTGGGCGGACAGCGACTTCGACTGGTCCAGCAGACGACCTGACGAGGTCCTCACCGAGAAGCCATCATTGGTCGGCTGATCAGTGAAAGCACCAACGGTTTCAACCATTCCGGGCAACAGCTCCACGAGAGGGATCGACTGCGGAATCGTCACGTCACTACGATCAACGCCATAGGTAATCGTGAGCGGAATCAGCGCCACTCCTCGAGATGTTTTCGTTGCCATATGGTCCTCCCGTTTGCCGCGTGATGGGGATTCTAACTACACGACACAACCCTGTAAGTCTAGATTCTCGGTCAGCTTTTGTCATGATTTTTCCGTAACATCAAAAATAATCATGAAAACATGGTTAGTATTCATATGTCCCCATGCTCTCACGCATCCCCGCGGGAGAGTCCACTCATACAAATGGAGGTTCACATGGCAGACCAGAGGGCCGCAGAAGGCGCCCTGAAGCAGGGCTTCTCGGCAGTTGAGTCCACCAAGGCCGACATCGACAGCCACCTCAAGCGCCTCGAGGGCGACCTGTCGACCATCGGCAGCTCTTGGCAGGGCGCCGCATCGGCGCAGTTCACGGTGCTGATGGCTCAGTGGCAGGAAAACGCCGCCAAGGTTAACCAGGCCCTTCAGGACCTCGCAGATAACCTGCGCGCCACTGATTCGTCGATGGAAGCCAACGAGTCGGAGACCGAGAACTCGTTCTCCAACCTGCTCGGCGGACTGTGAGAGATTAGGTAGATTAGGAGACTGATATGGATTTCCAGGTAAACTACGCCGCGCTTGACGCCGCCGCCGCTGACATCAACACGGGTGCCGCCAACCTTGAGGCCGCCCTCGACGAGCTCGAGCAGATCCTGAACCAGCTGCGTTCCTCGTGGGAAGGCCAGACCCAGGAAGCCTACGACGAGGCTCAGCGTCGTTGGAACCAGGGCCTCGAGGGCCTGAAGGACGTTCTGCGTCGCACCTCCAGCGCTGTCGACGCCGCTCGCTCCAACTACCAGACGACGGACCAGTCCAACGCTGCCCGCTTCTGAGAGCATGAGCGCCTAGCGCTCTGGGAAGGGCCGCCCCGCATGGGGCGGCCCTTTTCTGTTTCGTGCGCATTGTGTCGCGCACGCGTTGTTTCGTGCGCCCGTCTTGCCGGGCCCGCGTCTACGAGCATCCGGCATTCGGTGCGTGCGCTGCGCGGATGCTCGACCGCTGGATCAACGTCGCTCGCGCCCGGCGTAATTTTCCGTCGGGTTGAATTGACTATGTGCCAGGCAGCAGAAAACCGCCCCTTCCTTCGAAGGGGGCAGCGGCGGGAGGCATCCGACTGAACAAACTCCAACACTCACGCCCGGGGTCAGAGCCATGTGCAGGGCCCGGGGTCAGAGCCATGTGCAGGGCGCGGGGTCAGAGCCGGGAGCGAGACCAGGACGCGCAATTCGAGTCAGCGCACGCAATCCGCGTCAGCGTGGACGATCGTGGCGCGACGTTCACCCATGAGAATCTCGGTGCCTGCAGGGACCTCAACGGCCTGACCGCCGGTCAACGCGGTGATACGCCCGTCGGGGGTGCGGATCTGCGTGCCGTTCGCGGAGAACGAGTCCTCAATCCACGCCCCACCTGCTGTGGGACCCACGCGCATGTGCGTGCGCGACAGGGACACCGTCGTATCGGGAACGACGACAGCGCGCGACCCTTCGGCGGCTGCAGGTGCCCGCCCCAGGGTCAGCGGCATGTCGATGAGCTCACGCTGGCCCGAGTCGAAAATGAGCCACAGGAGCTGCGCGCGCGGCGGCGTCGCGGGCGCGCCCCACTGGGACTGGCCGGCGCCTCCCCACTGCCCCTGGGGGGCGGCGGCGCGCTGGGCAGCCTGCACGTCGCGATGACTCGGCGGCGGTCCAGGCACGCCCGAGGCCGGGGCCTGGTACTGCACCGGAGCAGAGTACGGGGGCTGAGAGGGTTCCTGGCGCGCGGGCCCACCCCAGCCGTCCTGGGGCGCGGGCGACGCGGAGGGCACGGGCACCGCCGGGGGCTGCTGGGCTGGCACCTGTGCGGGCGTGGGCCGCTGGGGTGCCGGACGATGAGCCTCGGGCGCGCCCTGAGGTGGTGCGAGGAGCGCATCGAACTGCGTGGGCTCGTGAGCGGCGGGCGCGGACGGGAGGGGCACCCCCGGAACCTGCGCGGCAGCGGGCGCAGCCGGAACCGCGGGCACGCTCGGCGCGGACGGGAGCGGCACCGCCGGAACCTGCGCGGCAGCGGGCGCAGCCGGAACCGCGGGGACACTCGGTGCCACTGGCGCCCTGTAGGGATCGTTCGCTCGCTGACCGGGAGCCGAGTAGTCGGGGACGGACGAAGGAACGGGAGTCAGCGGGGCACTCGGCGCATCCCACTGACCCGCACCTGCCTGCACGCCCTCGAAGCCGCTGGGCGCCTGGCCGGGGCGGGGATCATCCACCGCCTGTCCGGGACCCGCAGCGAGGGCCGCATGTTTGCGCAGGTCGACGAAACGCGTATGCGTGGGCCCATTGAGCCACGTGCGCCCATCATGGACCATCGCGTACGAGGCCAGCAGACCCACAACCGTCACCTGAAGCAGCGCACTCAAGGCTGTGTAGCCCATGGCCGCTCCCAGCGAAGGAGTCTGGGCGTCATCCTCGTCTCGAATGAGACACACGCACATGAGGGCCATACCCGGTGTCCGCCCCGACACCCCCAGCATGACGCCGGAGGCAACCACGGCCTCGGCGATGATCAGACCGACCGTCACCGGCGTGAAATAGACGAACCACGTCACCCCCACCAGCGCCCCGAGGACCAGCAGATCGATGACGTACGCACCGACGAGCCGCGAAGCGGTCGCGCGGGCGAAAGGAGTCTTCGTGGTATCACCCATTACAGGATCGCCCTCCAAGCAAACTCGAAGAGACCCGAGGAGAAAATCGCCGCGGGGAGAAGTGTAAAAATACAGAACGACTGCACGAAGTCGAGGATCGTGCCGATCAGTGCGGCATGTCCCTTGGGCTCATACAGCGTCATCCAGGCCACCAGCGCGATGCCCGTCAGAACGAGGAGGCACACGGGCAGGACGGGATAGATCTGCGCGCCGACCGCCCAAGACTTCACCCAGGCGCCAAAGAGGAAGGCGCACCCGATGCCGGCGGCACCAATGCGCGGAAGGACCCTCCCCATCGGCGTGCGGGCACCCCTCGGCGCCGTTAACAGGGTCACCACGGACGCAATGACGATCACGAAACCGCCGACGCCTCGGCCCATGGCCACCGTTGGCATCACCGTGCGAGCGAGGGGGATACCACCCGCGAGGGTGAACAACGTCGAGGCGGTCAGCAGCAGCGTGTAGCGGGCATCGGTGTGTCCGATCGCCGTCTTCATGCGCCCGCCGGTCACCGGCGTGGGAGGGACCATCATAGGCTGGCGGATACGCGAGGCAATCGTTTGCACCGCCGCCGCATCGATCAGCTGACTGTCAGGCACGCGCAACGCGAAGCGCGGGGCCATGAGGAACAGGAACACACCCAGGGCCAACGCGAGCGGCGCAATATTAATCAGGTGGAAGAACGGGTAGGCGCCAATCGTCACGAGAACGGTCGCACCGAGCCACGCCATCATGGCACTGAGCGCCGTCGGCGTGTTCGTCAGCGAGAGCACCGCCAGGGACACGACAAGGGCCACCCACACTCCGACAACGGGCGCGAGCGAGAGGGCATGGATACCCGCCATCGACACGAAGCCGATGGCACTGTAACCCGCGAGCGCCGGCATCAGGAGGAGCAGGAGGGACATCGAGCGCAGCCTGCGCGAGGCAAACAGCGGAATGATCGCAACCGCGCAGCACACCAGGGCGCATACTCCGCGCGCCCACGTCGGGATCGACGAGGCCGCGAGCGCCCAGGCGGGTCCGTCCTCCCTGTGGGCGAGCCCACTCAGCGCTGCGTCGCCCATCATGGGCAGCAGGCACAGTGAGGAGACCGCACCAATGAGGAGGAAGCACAGGCCGACCAGGGCGAGGGTGGGGGAGAGCCACTGATTCTCGTAGCGCTCCGAGGCCTCGTTGAGCTGGCGGGCGGACAGGACCCGGCTGGACAGGGCGATCGTCGACCCTGCGGGCAGGTCGCGGCCGAGGACCGCAGCCCCGTCGAGGGGACGCCCGTCGGCGTAGGAAATACGCACGGACGGCAAGGTGAGGTCGATGGCCAGCATGGCGCACAAACCTGCGACCGTGGTCCCTGTGGGAGCAGCGAAATCGGAGGCCCCATCGGAGTCGATAACGGTCACGGACACCATGGTGGCGCTCATGAAACCTCCGATCTAAGGGAAACAACAGTGCCCAGTGTAATGCACTGAGGCTAACCGCCGGTTAAAACTTGGAAGAGCACTCAGCTACACTGGGGACAGTCGCATCGAACACGTACGCGCGCAGCGCGAGGAGACCTGATGGTTACACGCAAAAAACGGCGGATTGCCGCGGTTCCGGAGCAGCCTTCCGGCAGCTTGGCCCTGCAGATGCCGCCGGAGAAGGCTGAGCCCGCATCGATGGGCAACGTCCTCATGATGGTCGTCCCGATGCTCGGTTCGACGGGTGTCATGATTTTCATGGCGATGCAGAACAACGGTGGCCGGCGTTCCATGCTCATGGGCGGCGGCATGTTGGTCGCTATGCTGGGCATGGTCGGCTTCAACATGTACCGCCAGTTCTCCCAGTACCGTACGCGCGTGAAGACGCAGCGTCGCGAGTACCTGTCCTACCTCGCGGAGACGCGCGAGTCGATCCGCAAGGTCGCGAAGAAGCAGCGCGCCTACTACAACTGGGTCTACCCCGACCCCGACGCCCTGGTGACCCTGGCAGCGAACGGGTCTCGCCTGTGGTCGCGTGAGGGCAACACCTACAACGTTCTCACGTTCCGCTATGGCAGTGGCACGCAGCCCCTGGGCTTGACGTTCGAGCGTCCGCCGATCGATCCAATGACGGAGATGGACGTCGTGTGTCTGTCGGCGATGGAACGCTTCATCGCGGTGCACGATCACACGGACAATGTGGGCAAGTTCCTCTACCTGGGTGATTTCAGCCACATCGAGGTCGTCGGCGAGGGCGAGAGCGCCTATAACGAGATGCGCGCCATCATGATGCACGTGGCGTGCTTTATCGAGCCTTCCAAGCTCAAGATCGCGGTCCTGTGTTCGGCTGATCGTCTGGGCGACTGGGAATGGGTGAAGTGGATGCCACAGGCGCGCTCGGCCAACGTTCGCGACGCCATTGGCCCGGCTCGCATGATTTCCACGGACCCGCGTGAGTTGGTCGAGATGATCGGCCCCGATATCGCGATGCGCGGCGCGTACCGCCAGGGCGAAGAGATGCCTGAGTGGCCCCATCTCCTCCTCGTGTGCGACGGTGCCGAGTTCCCCACCTCCTCACCCTTCGGGTCGATGGCGGGCGTGCGCGGCGTGACGATCATGAGCCGCGCCCGCGAGTGGACGCCGATGAAGTCTCACACTGCCCTGCGCCTCGTCATCCACCCCAGCCCTGATCACAAGGGCGCGGACGTGGTCGACGTGGTCACCATGGACTCCCTGCCCGAGCAGGCGTTCGCCGACCGCCTCACCGCCGTTCAGGCCGAGGCCGTGGCACGCCGCATGACGCCCTTCGCCACCCAGCAGAACCTGGAAGAGGCGGAGACCCCCGTGGGCCGTTCGGACGAGTCCCGCCAGAAAGACCTCATGGAGCTCGTCGGCATCGGCGACAT
This sequence comes from uncultured Actinomyces sp., assembly GCA_938040725.1. Lineage (GTDB taxonomy): Bacteria > Actinomycetota > Actinomycetes > Actinomycetales > Actinomycetaceae > Pauljensenia. The sequence goes on from CALHZX010000090.1 coordinate 47,011, forward strand.
CCGCGACTTCGACCCGGAGAAGCAGTGGCGACGCCGCGAGGGCCGCGAGCGCCTCGCCGCCCCCTTCGCCGTCACGCCCGAGGGCCGCCCCGTGGTCCTGGACATTAAGGAATCCGCCCAGCAGGGTATGGGTCCGCACGGCTTGCTGATCGGCGCGACCGGTTCGGGTAAGTCCGAGGTGCTCCGCACCCTCGTGCTCGCCCTGGCGCTCACCCACTCTCCGGAGCAGCTGAACCTGGTCCTCGTCGACTTCAAGGGTGGCGCGACCTTCGCCGGCATGTCGGACCTGCCGCACGTGTCGGCCATGATCTCGAACCTGGAGTCGGAGCTTTCCCTGGTCGACCGTATGCAGGACGCGCTGCAGGGCGAGATGGTGCGCCGCCAGGAGGTCCTGCGCCAGGCGGGCAACTACGCGAACGTGTCCGACTACGAGGCGGACCGTCTCGCGGGCAAGCACGACTTCCCGCCGCTGCCGGCCCTGTTCATCGTCCTGGACGAGTTCACGGAAATGCTCATGGCCAAGCCGGAGTTCGGCGAGGTCTTCATCATGATCGGTCGTCTGGGCCGATCCTTGTCGGTGCACCTGCTGCTGGCTTCACAGAAGATGGACCTGGGTAAGGCGCGCGGTCTGGAATCCCACCTGTCGTACCGCATTGCCCTCAAGACCTTCACGGAGAACGACTCTCGCGAGGTCCTGGGTATCCCCGACGCCGCGAAACTGCCTCCGCTGCCCGGTTCGGGCTTCCTGAAGGCGGGCGGCGACGGCCTCGTCCGTTTCCGCGCGTCCTACGTGGCCGCTCCCCCGCCGGCGCGCACCCTCGCGTCAATTGCCGAGGCCTCGACCGCCGGCGCTCCGAGCGCGCCGATCGAGATCCTGCCGTTCACGGTCGCTCCCGTCATCACGCGCGACGACCTGGGCGAGGAGGAAGAAGTCGATCAGAACCAGGAGATCGTCCTGGCCGGCGACGAGGTGTGGGCAGACATGTCCGAGATGGACATCGCCGTGGAGAAGATGAAGGGCAAGGGCTACCCAGCGCACCAGGTGTGGCTGCCTCCGCTGGAGGTTCCCGATACGTTCGCGACTCTCATGCCCGACCTGCGCCCGGACCCGGAGCTGGGCTTCATTTCTCGCGCCTGGCGCGAGTCCGGGGTCCTGCGCGTGCCCCTGGGCACGGTCGACCTGCCGCTTGAGCAGCGCCGCGAGACCCTCGTCCTGGACCTGTCGGGCGCGGGTGGTAACTTCGCCCTCGTCGGCGGCCCGCAGACGGGTAAGTCAACGGCGCTGCGTACGATCGTCCAGGCCCTGTCCCTGACCTACACGCCCCAGGAAGTCCAGTTCTACGTCATGGACTTCGGCGGCGGCACCTTCGCGGGCTTCGCGGGCGCACCGCACGTGGCGGGCATCGCGACGCGCGACACCGAGGAGGTACGCACGCGTATGCTCGCCGAGATCGCGGCGATCATGGACGACCGTGAGCGCTACTTCCGCGCGCACGGCATCGACTCGATGGATACCTACCGTCGTGGGCGCCTGGCGGGCACCTACGACGACGGCTACGGCGACGTGTTCCTGGTGATCGACGGGTGGGGTGCACTGCGCTCCGAGTTCGATGGCCTGGACCGCGAGGTCACGACGATGATGAGCCGAGGCCTGTCGCTGGGCGTTCACCTGGTTATATCGGCGGCCCGTTGGATGGATATCCGCGCCGAGGCGCAGGATATTTTCGGGTCGCGCCTGGAGCTGCACACGGCGAACCCGAAGGAGTCGATCGTCAACCGCGAGGGTGCCGCTCGCATTCCGAAGGGGCGCCCGGGGCGCGGCATCGACATGGCGGGTCACGAGATGATGATCGGCCTGCCGCGCGCGGACGCGGAGCAGGATCCGTCAACCGTGTCGCAGGGCGTGGCGTACACGGTCAACAAGATTCGCGAGTGCCTGGTGGCGGGCGAGGGCCCGAAGCTGCGTCTGCTGCCCCAGCGGATCACGCTTGCGGAGATTCTCTCGCAGCTGCCGGATCAGCAGATCCTGCCGCGCGGCGGCGGCGACATGGTGCTGGGCGTGGAGGAGTCGCGCCTGGGGCCGCTCCTGTTCAACACTCGCGCGGAGTCGCACCTGTACCTGTTCGGCGACGGCAAGACGGGCAAGACCTCCTTCCTGCGGTCGATCATTTCCGAGGTCACGCGCCTGTACTCGCCCAACGAGGCAAAGATCCTGGCGATCGACATGCGTCGTTCGCTCCTGGGTGCGATCCCGGACGAGTATTCGCTGCGCTACCTGACGAACCATGCCGAGGCGATGAAGCAGCTGCGTGAGCTAGCGAAGTTCCTGCGCACGCGCCTGCCCGGTTCCGACGTGACCGCCGAGCAGATTCGCGAGCGCACGTGGTGGTCGGGTCCGGAAGTGTGGATCTTGGTCGACGACTACGACCTGGTGGCCACCTCGTCGGGTAACCCGCTGATGGAGCTCATTGACCTGCTGCCACAGGCGGGAGACATCGGCCTGCACGTGATCATCACTCGTCGTATGGGCGGCGCGTCGCGCGCGGCCTACGAGAAGGTCCTGCAGATGATGAACGACCTGGCTGTCACCGGTATCCTCCTGTCCGGCAACCCCAGCGAGGGCGCGATCATCAACGGCGTGAAGCCGAAGCGCGCGATCGCCGGCCGCGCGCAGGTCGTTCACCGAGAGCTGGGCGTCGTCGCCGCGCAGCTGACGTGGACCCCGCCAGCAATTTGATCGTTTATTGACACAGCGGCCCCTTCGTCGCATATGATTGACCAGTCTGAAAGTAGGAGAAAAACATGTCCTCTCTCGTGTCCCGTCGCGCTCGCGCAGCCACAGCTTCCCTGCTGCTCGCTTCCGTCGCCCTGTCCGGTTGCAGCATCTTGGGTGGTGCGCGAAATTCCACCGATATTTCGAAGTTGCCCAACATTCCCGAGGGGCAAAAGCAGCAGTTGGTCAGCCAGATGCAGTCTGCGTCTGGCTCGGAGAAGAAGGAGATCGCCGCGAAGGCGAAGGCCTTGAGCAAGATGGTGGGGACGGAGCTGGTCGCGGTGGATCCCCCGTCGATCATCGACCAGACCTTCAAGTTGGATCCCAAGGGTAAGACCGTGGTGAACAAGGACGACAAGATCTACCTGATGATGTCGGCCACCGATTACTGGCGTCTGGGCCAGGACACCTACGACCTGTGCGTGGAGCAGGACTGCGAGTACTACTCGTCGTGGACGGTAGACGTGGAGGGGTCGGGCGCCGACCTGACGTACGTGTGGACCCTGAAGGTCGATGGTGACGATCAGCCCAAGGAGCCGCTGGTCCGCCGCTTCAAGGTCGGTAAGTAAGCGTCCCTGCGCATCGACGCACTCTCTTCTTTTCTCATCAACCATTTTGGAGTCAACAATGGCCGGAAATGCAGACGTCAGTTACGACGACGACCAGCAGCAAGCAGCTGCACCGAAAGTGACCGAAACCTGGGACGCGGTGACGGGATCGCGCAAGCATACCGAGGCCCTCGGATCCGCGCAGACATCCACCTTCTGGGGACACGAAGACGGGCCCGCGGACCTACAAGACAGTGCTGCGGCGATGTTCGAAGCCGTATCCGGACTTCTCGCGAGCGAATCCAACATGCTCAAGACGTTCGAGGCGCAGATGCATGAAGCCATGACCCGCTTCACGGGTGCGGAATACGACAACCAGCTGGAGTTCAAGAGCACGCAGGCCGACCAGCAGATGCAGGCGATCCGCTCGCAGAACCCGACCGAGTTCACCGCGATGCTTCACGCACTCGGTTTGACCCTTGAAGATCTCGGCTCCGCTGCGGATCCACTGATCGCGTCCCCCACTCAATCCGGTGCCGGTTCGGCGGGTGGTTCGGGTAGTGCACCGACTACGTCCTCAGGCCCGTCGGACTACTGAACTGCATAGCTACATATAAGGAGTTTGTCACAATGGTTGCTTCACCGAATTATGAGCGTCTTAAGGTCTTCATGGAGGCGGCTCGCGCCAACAAGGGGCTTGACGCGTGGGATGGGGATCACGACAAGGCCTTGAAGGGCTTTGATGACGCCGTTGAGCGCCTGCGCGCCTATCGCGAGAGCCACGGCTTTACCGGCGCGACGGGTAGAGCCATGGATCGATGGGTTGACGCGTCCATCACCCGTATCGAGAAGTATCGGGAGGGATACGAGCGCGGCTATCACACCTACTCTCGAGGCCGTAACGTGATGGCGATGGCGCTGAGCGAAGCTGAGAAGCTCTCGCCGGACCTCCTCGACGCGAACACGGCCGCCATGCGCGACGACCTGCTCGTGTCGGTCCCCTCCAGCGAGCCCGGTACGGGTTTCCGCTTCATGGGCAAGCTCTACACCACCGGCGCCGCCTACGTCGCCGCCGTCGAAGAGCAGGCGAACGAGCAGCGCGAGGCCGCGGCGAAGCGCATCATCGACATGGTGAACGACCGCACTTTGATGATCAGTGGCATCATGAAGGGCCAAATCGCGGACAAGCCCGACGATCAGGGTACCGAATTTAGGGTGTACGAACAGCAGGAGAAGGACAAGAATCCGGGTGGCGGTGGTGACGGCACCCAGGGCGGTGGTGGCACCCGTGGCGGTGGCGGTGCTGGTGGTGCTGGCGGCGGTGCTGATTGGGGATACGGTAAGGGCGATGACTTCGGTCGCGCGGCGGATCGTAGCCCTTCTTCTCCCAACTACCCCGGTGGCTTCGACCAGCCGTGGTGGAGCGAGGCCGACGCTGCCGCGGCCCGCAACCGCATCATTTCTTCAGGCGCGGTTCCCACGCAGGAGCCCGCCTACGGCGAGGCCGGATCGCGTACGAGCCCCATCACCGATCCCCAGGACCTCATGGGCAGGGATCTGCTGCACACGCGCGTGAACGGCACGGCCTACCGCAATGGCGTCGTCGGCGGGCATACCCCGGCGCCGCCCGCGGATATGGATCACCCTCTGTGGCGTCTGAACGGCGGCGGGGCTTCCGACGCGAGCACCGCGGGACGGCTCGGCGGTGCTGGCGTGCTCGGCGCGGGTGCCCTCGGTATGCGCGGCGCGGCCCGCATGGGGTCCGGTGGCCTTGGCGCGGGCATGCGCGGCATGACCGGTGGCCTGGGTGGCGCGGGCGCCTCCGCCTTGAAGGTCGGGTCCTACTCCGGGTCGGGTTTTGGCTCCTACAATCCTCCTCCGGGTGCGAACGGCCTGGCCGGTTCCGGGGCGGGCGCGTCGGGCGCGACGGGCGTTGCCGGTTCCACCGGGGCGAACGGTGGCGCGGCTGGTACCGCCGGTGCCGCGGGCAAGGGTGGCTCGGGTTCGGGCTTTATGGGTGCGGGCGCGGGTGCCGGTGCGGGCGCGGGTAAGCAGGACAAGAAGGGTCGCAAGCGTCAGTACGTCGCCTTCAAGTTCGAGGACGACGAGGACGATCTGCCCGTCGGCTACGTCAACCCCATGTCCCAGACCTACGGGTCTGACACGACCATCACCCCGGCCAAGCGCACGGACGACGGATGGGATCCGCGCCAATGGTGAGCTTGTCTTTTCACGCCGTGCCCCGTTCTCCCTTCTCGTTCGTGGTTAGGGCGGGGCGCGCCGCGCGCGCCCTGACCACCATCGCCTCCGCCCTGGCCCTAGCCGCTGGCGCCCTCACCCTGGCACCCGCCCCGGCCCACGCGGATGGCGCGGTGCCCTCACAGGAGTACTTCTCCTACTACCACTTCGACACCGCACGCGCGAAAGGATACACCGGTAAGGGTGTCACGATTGCCGTCATCGACGGTCCGGTCGATACGAGTAACCCGGCCCTCAAGGGGGCGAACATCACTGATAAGAGCCGCTGCACCATCCAAGACTCACCTGAGGGGATCCGCCATGGTACTGACATGGCGATCATCCTGGTCTCCCCCATCACGGGCGTGGCACCCGACGCAACCCTGTACACCTACCAGGCCTCCACCGCTGGGACAATATCGAACGGCTCATGCGACTCCAAACGGGGCCGGCTCAACACCGTTTCCGCTCTCATTAACCAGGCCGTCGAAGACGGCGCCCAATTCATTTCGGTCTCCCAAAGCGTCTCCGAAGTTTCCTTCGAGCTCAAATGGGCCATCACCAACGCGATCACCAAGGGCGTCATCATCGTCGCCGCGGCCGGAAACGAGGCACTCCCAGACAACACCACATATCTGGGCAGGTACTCCGGTGTCGTCGGCGTGTCCGCCATCAACAGTGACGGCACCTTCGCCTCCTATTCCAACTGGGCCGATGGTATGGTCACCGCCGCCTTCGGCGGACCATACACCACGTACGACGTGAACACAGGGGAGCCGGTCACCGTTCAAGGCACCTCCATATCCACCCCACTCGTGGCCGGCATGTTGGCCCTCGCGCGCCAAAAGTGGCCCGACGCCACTGCCAACCAGATCCTCCAGCTCCTGGTCCACACCGGCCTGAACCCCAACCACGACTGGAATGAGTACACGGGCTACGGCGCCATCGATGGTGGTGCACTGGTCAACACAGATCCCTCGCAGTACCCCGACGAGAACCCCATCATCCAAAAGGGCTATGGTTCTGAGCCCACCGCGCAGGAGGTTCAGGACTACATCGACGGAGTCGCAGGATCCTTACAGATAGCCTCCTTCCCCGATACCTACGTCTACCGCGGAGCTGACGAAGCACCCCTCCACCTCCGCGGGGCCCAAACCGTCCACCTGGGAACCAGCCCCCGCTACCACCGGAAGTGACCATGACACTCGCGCGAACCACCGCGCACCCCGCGCCCCGTTCTCCCTTCTCGTTCGTGGGGAGGGCGGGGCGCGCCGCATCACCCACTACTTCTTCTTACGCTTCGTCTTCTGCGTCGTCTGTTGCGTCGACTTCTTGTGGTAACGCGGACTCGTCCCCAGGTGCGTCGGGTACGTGCTGTCGCGGCTGACGACGAGGCGTTCATCGAGGCCCCGGTACTGGTAGGAGTTATCGTTCAGGATGACGCGCGGATCCACGACGCCGTCCTTGTAGTCCTGCACGTCCTGGCGGCTCGGCACCGTGTTCTCGCCCTTGTCCATGAAGGGATTCTCATCCGGGAAGGACATCGGAGAAGTCGTGAGCAACGCGTACACGTCAAGCGCGCCATAGCCGGTGTACGGGTTCCACTGGCCACCGTTTCCGCCCACGCCGGTACGCGCCAGGCCCTGCATGATCTGATTACCGCTCGCACCTGGCCAGCGCTCCATCGACAGCGCCAGCGAACCCGCGACGAGGGGTGCCGCAAAAGAAGTCCCCCACCAATAACCGCGCTCCTGCGACACGCCGGAGCGCACGTACGGGCGCGCCAGGGCCGCCGTCGACACGGGGCTCCCCCAGTTCGAATAGTCCGTGATAACGCCGTTGCGCTCGATCGCGGCCACGCCCACGACGCCACCCCACGCGGGCAGCCAGTCCTTCGAATCGCGGGTCGAATCGTTGCCGACACTGGCAACCACCGGGACTTCTTGCGCAACCGCTCGCGCCAGAGCCCAGCGCATACCCTCGTAAGTACTGGGGTAACTCGCTGACGTCGTGATCACGTCCACACCGTCGTTCAGCGCAGTCTCAATAAGAACCGAGAGGTCGGAATAGCCTCGCAAAAACTCGCCAATCGCACAGTCGGACCCAGTCCAATCGCCCGCAAAGGACAGCACGTATGCACGCAGCGTCGCGCCCGGCGCAATCCCGAACTGGGGCGAGACAATCTCTTGGGCAATGACCGTCCCGTGGTCCCAATACTTATCCTGAGAATTAACCTGGCAGGGACGGTAGATGTCGATGTCGGCGCCCGCCAACTCGGGAATGCCCGTGTTCACCGGCCCATCGATGAGGCCAATCGTCTTGCCCTTACCCGTAATCCCCGAGTTCCGTATCGTGTCCAGGTAGTAGTAGGAGTAGAAAGGCTCCTCATTCGCTCCGATCGCACTATCAGCAGAGGCCGGAGCCGCGGGAACCACCAGAGCCGTGAGCATGAGCGCCCCGGCCACACCGACACCTGTGCCACGCCGCGCGACGCGACCGAACACATGCTTCATCACTATTCCTTTCGCCACGCACCCCGGCGGCGCGCAACACGTCAGTCTACCATCCGGTCATGCGCGCGAGCATGAAGATCCAACTGCCCCGCCACCGTTCCTCACGGCACCGTGACACACTGGGTGACGGGTGCCGATTCGCGGCCCGTGGCCTCCACGACGACGCTCACCGTCAGACAGTTCTCACCGCTGACCGCTGTCGTCGTCAGACTGTTGCGACGCATCGTCTCAGCGACCACGGCCTCGCCAGGGCGTGTCAGCAGATACTTAAAAGCCAACTCCGCGGCCTGGTACTGCCCCTGCTGGGGAATATCCCAGCCCCACCGGATCTCTTTCCCATTCGGCGTCGCGGTGAGCCCCGTGACCGCCTGCGGAGGAGCCACGCTCGTATCCGTCCCCTGGCTGGCGCCGCTCAGGGACCCGCCCGTCGCCTCGGCGCTCGGCGTTGCCCCGCCGCTACCGCCGCCCAGGTGAACGCTGTGCCCGCCGCCGGTCAGCATCGCGACCACCAGGCCCGCGGTCGCCAGCACCATGACGAGCGCAAGAACCGGCAGCACCCACGCGGGACGCTTCGACTCCCCCTCGACCAAGCCGGTCCTGCCCGTCGTCGAGTTGCCCGCCCAGGCCTCGTTCGACGAGGGCTGTGCACCATCCGCGAAACTACCGCGCCGGGTGCGCGTACGCTCCGCATCGAGGGCCACCGGGGAGGGCGCGGACAGCGCCGAGGCGGGCGCACTCGAAGAAGCGACGACGCTCAGCTTCATCTCCGTGACCGGGCGATGCATCTCGCGCTCGATCGTCTGCAACGCGTAGCCGAGGGCCGCCGCCGAACCGAAACGCTGCTCAGGATCCAGACTCATCGCGCGGCGAACGATAGCCGTCACCGCCTCGGGCACGCCCGGACGGTCGATGCGCGACACACGGCCACGGGCCACGCGCTGGGCCACTGCCTGAGCAGAGTTATCCCCGTCAACCACCTCAAAGGGCGAACGACCCATCAGCAGCGTCCACAGGGTCGCACCCAGCGCCCACACGTCCTGCGTCGGGTGAGCGCGAGCCGTACCCGCGATCTGCTCCGGGGGCGCCCACATCACCGAGAACCCGTCACGACCCCCGCGCGGATCCGTCCCCACCGGCTCCGAGACACCAAAATCCGTGAGCACCGGTGACCCATACGCGTTAATCATGATGTTGCTGGGCTTAATGTCGCGGTGCACGTAGCCCGCGCGATGCAGCATCTCCGCGCCACCGCACATGCGGATGATCATGGACAGGGCGCGGTCCGTCGCCATCGGATTTGCGCGTACCTGGTCGAGGATGTTCGCGACGGGGCAATACTCCATCACCAGGTACGGGCGACCGTCCGGCATGCGGCCCGCCCCGTAGAGCTGGGCGACAGCCGGGTGACCCGACACGAGAGCCATCACGTCCGCCTCGCGGGCAATACCGGCCTCGCCGTCCGCCCCACGATCACGCCGGGCAACCTTCACGGCCACCTCTCGGCTGGGCAGCTCCTGGCGGCACAGGAACACGTCCGCGAAACCACCCGACCCCAGCGGCCGGATCCACTGGTATCCCGGCAGCACCGGGATCATCCCGACGCGAGCGCCGCTCTCCATCAGCGTGTTCCTTTCCTACGACCCATACGCCCCGTCAACGGCCGACGCTTCACCCCAGATGCGGCGGCCGCCTGGCGGCGCGCACGGCGGCGCCAGCGCAACGACTTCAGCGACAGCGCATAACGCAGCCGCGCGAACGGGGAGACCGAGGCCGCCCACTCGCGGCGCAGCTCATCCACGTCCTCCCACGCCTGCTTCGCATCCTCAGGGCGTGCGCCGCCCGCGGCAAAGTCCGCGACATCCGCGCGACGCGCCACGGTGACCGGGCGGGGAACCGTGCCCGAGAACAGCGACCAGCCGGGCACGCGCACGTCGCTAGCCGAGGCCTTGGCGGGCTTGCGGGACTTCGCCGCCCCCGCCTCGTCGTCCTCAGATTTGTCAGGCGTCCACTGCGAAGCCAACGCCCACGCGACCTCCTGACGGGTCAGGTGCGGCTCCACCACGAGGCCTGAATCGATCGCCGTATCCACCAGCTCATCCCACGAACCGCGCACCGACTCGGCGGCCTGCGCGCCGCGGCGGGCCTTGCGGCGGCGAGACTTCGCTAGCAGCACCGCCAGAACCGGACCGACCAGCAAGAACAGGAACACGGACACCGTCCCGATAGCCATCCACGGGATGTGCAGGCCGTTCGGATCGTGCGGGTCCGTCGCCTGGTCGCGGGTGGCCGGAGGCAGCTCGACCGGCTGTTCCGGGGGTTCCGGCGGCTGCAAAACCTGCGGCTTGGGCACAGACTTCGGCTTGTTCACCTGCGTCGTGGGCTGCTGATCGCGCGGAGGCGTCGGGTCGAAGGTCGCCCAGCCCACGCCGGGGAACTCGACCTCGACCCACGCGTGCATGTCCGAGCCCGTCAGGTCGACACCGCCCGACGTCCCCTCACGGTAGGCACCCATGACGACGCGGGCGTTAATCCCCTGCGAGTGCAGCATGAGCGCCATGAGCGTCGCGTACTGCTCGTCGTCGCCCACCAGCGCCTCGGCGCTGATCATGCGCTCAATACGATCCTGGGAGGAACCGGGGCGCGAGTTAATCGTGTCGTCGTTCGAGTAAAAGCCGTCCGTGTGCAGGTAGCTCTCGATGGCGCGGGCCTTTTCCAGGTCCGAGCGCGCGCTCGTCGTGTGCTCCGATGCCAGGGAATCCACATCCTTGGGCACATTTGTGTCCGTGCCCGTGTAGCGGGCCGCATCCACGCTGGCAAACTCCGAATCCTCGTGATCGCGCGGCATCGTCGTGCTCAGCGAATAGTTGAACTGGCCCGTCGGCCCCGTCGTCAGGGCGGTCTCCGCCCACAGGTCGTAGTTCAAGCCCTTCTGCTGCTCGGCAGCGCCCGGGTCGGAAGGCTCAAAACGCAGCACCGATACCTCGCCAAACGTCGGCACCCACGGGCCCAAGAGCTGCGAGGTAGACACCGAAGCCTGCTCTCCCGCCGTTTCGGCGCTGCGTCCCGGGATCGTGGACCCGACGCGGCGGTACCCAGCGGTACCATCAGCGTTGTTCGTCACACCCATGCCGAACGTCGTTCCGTCGTACACCTCCATCGCGCCCAGGCGCACGCGCGCCCCCTTGGGCAGATTGGACACGCGGATCAGGGATTCGTCCTCCAGATCCTTGTTGTAGTGGCGGTAACTGGACAGCGGAGAGGGATACTCGCGCGCATCCACGGGCGGTTCCACGACGTCACGGCCCACAACGCGATCCGAGGCCGTGGGGCCCAGCAGGGATTCCGCGGGGAGGGCGGCCGCGACCATCACGCCCACCATCAGGGCACCCATGCCCACGCGCCACCACACGTGCACGACCTGACGCGACGAGCCACCCATCGTCGTGGATGCAGTGGTCGACAACGCGGACATGCCGATCACGATGTCGGCGCCCATGCGGGCACGGCCAATCGCCGACGCCCACGCCCACCACACGATCAGGCCAACCCACCACGCGATAACGAGGAGGGACGAGGGCGCCTCGTGCGTGGGCCCCCACACGATCGCAATCACTCCGGCGAGAATCAGCGGCAGGGACCCCCACATGGGACGCCCGTACCGTACCGTGACGACCCCCGCCGCAACCGAGCACACGAGGCACGTCATCCACGGGACCATCGCCGGACCAACATAGGAACCGGCAGGAGGCGTCAGCGTCAGAAGATCCTTCCAGGCCTCGACCGAACCGATCACCAGCGTCTGGAGAGTGCGCGACGTGGGAACCACGACCCACCGGGTCGTGTCTCGCAGGGCTGCCGCCCCGCCCAACAGGAAGTGAGCCGCGACGACGGAAGCCACAATCGACAGCAGGTCCCAACGCAACTTCGCCGCCGCCCACGCGAGAGCGAGGCCGGTCGCCACGCCTGAAAGCGCCGCGATCACACCCTGACCGCCACCAAAGACGGACTCGAACTGTACCACCGGGCCAGTGAACAGAACGGCAAGAATCAGGAGGGACCACGCGGGCATGGCGGCGCGGTGCACCGAGCCACCCATGGTGGTTTCCTGGGCAGCGGGGCGGCGGGAGAGACGCGGCGGAGGAGCCGGACGCGAGGCGTTGCGAGCAGGAGTACTCACGCGTTCACCCCCCGCGACACGAGCATCGGCAGGTCCTCAAGGGAGGGGCAATCGATGATGACGCCGCGTGTGATCTTGCGTCGGCGCCTCGCCCGTCCCGGGACCACGCGAATGACGGACACGACCACGTCAACTGGCGCGATATTCGCCAGGCGGGCCGCTTCCTCGTCATCCACGGACTCACTCACCACGATCGACAGGACCGAAATCCCGCCACGCTCCATGATGCAGCGACGGACGATACCCGCGAAGTCGGGACGCGTCGAGGTCTCCATCTCGGACAGCGCATCCAGCATCGCCATGGGCGTTCCCGTCGGAATCCACTCGTCCGCAGTGTGCATCGACACCGTGCGCGCCTCACCCGACCCTGCGATCGCCAGCGACGCCGCGACCGACACGGCTGTCTCGAAGGAACGCCGATCCCATGCGTCCATGCGCGTGTCGAGGAGCACCATGTGGTGGGAACGGTGAGTCTCCTCGAACTGGCGTACGATCAGGCGGCCCAGGCGCGCCGTCGAAGGCCAGTGCACCGCGCGCCGGTCGTCGCCCGGCTCATAATCACGCAGTGCGTGGAAGGACACGTCCGAACTGGTCAGCTTCTCGCTGGCCACGCCTTCGACATCCATCTGCATACCCGTCGCGTCAAACGAGAAGCGCACCGTCGGCGGATGCACGTGCACCAGGATCGGCTCGTCCCACGAGCGCACGCGGCGCAGCAGGCCCAGGCCATCCATACGCACGGTGCGCGCCGGGCCCACGTTGATCACGCCTCGGCGCTTCGTCATCACCGAAAATGCCTCGTTCCACGTGCTGTTCGCGCTGATCGGAGGTACCAGGAACTCGCCACTGCCTCGTCCGATCGTGACCTCCACGATCGTCGAACCCGAGCGGTGCCCGGACTCGTTGACCACGCGGATGCGCCCCACCGCCACCTGACCGGCAACGATGCGATCATTCTTCATGCGCAAGGACACCGACAGCGGCGACGGGGACGCGACCGAGGCGACCGCGACCACGAGGGCCACCAGGCCCATCACGGCAACGATGAAGCCCTCCAGCCATCCGAAGGCCACCGCAGCGACGCCACCCGCGGCCGTTACCGCGATCACCGCCCACCCGACCGGCGTGAGCGCGCCCAGCCAACGAGCCGCCGCGTCGTAACCGGGCAGGGCCCGCACGCGTTCGCCCAGGGCACGCCACGCGCCGTTGAGAAGCCGACGTAGTTTCTTCACGCGAACATCACTCCGGACGGCATTCGCCGACAATACGCACGGCCTGCGCGAACGTCGCCTCGGAATCCGCCCGCGTTGCGATCTGCGACGCAATGGGACCGGCACGACCAATAGTCACCTCTTCGGTCCAACCGTCCACATCCGAACGGATCGTACACTTGTGAGCAAGCGACGTGTCAGCCCAACCCGGAGCACTGAGCGTAAAGGTGTGGCATCCACCCGGGAGCTTGTGCTTCTCGAGTCCCTGGCAGGCCTCCGTCCACGTCAAGTTCACGTCGAGCTTCGTGGTTTCCGTCGGGCGCTGACTCATCACCGTCTCACCCACATCGTTGACCGCAACGACCGTGGCCTGGTATCTCGTGCCCTGGGCCAGATCCGAGAAGGTCGCCTCGGTGGCACCACGAGACAAGGGCTTCGTCTCGCCGTTACTCAGCGTCACGCGGATCTGCGTCACAGCGGGATTGGCCGCCACGGGGTCCCAACGCACCGTCAGGCTCGTCGCGTTGACGTTCGTGATCGACACTCCCACCTGCGACGGTGCGCCCGTCGCCTGGCCGACCGCCGGCACCGGCGGGGATGCCGTGGTTTCGTTCTTCAAGCCGACGCCCGTCTGGCAGAAGTAGAACGTCTGCGGCTGCCAACTGTTAACCGTCAGAGTGTCACCGTTCTCGACCTGCGTCCCAGCGGCACACGCTTCCCGGGAACTGGCATAACGCAGCGTCAGGCGCGACGCGTCGAAGCCTCGGCCCGGAACGCGTACCAGACCGTCCACGCGCACCTTGCCTTCTTCTCCGATACCGGACAGGGTCGGGGCAGAAATCGGCGCGGGGGTCGTCGCAATCGAAACGTACGTGGTGGCAGGTGCCGACGTATCCCCGTGCGAGTTCGACAGCGTCACCGATGCAGACACCTTACTGCCCGTCGGCACGCCCGACAGCGTGGCAGTACGAGCGTCAGACGAAACCTGCACTTCCACGCCATTGACCGAAACCGTGGCCAGGCCCCATCCCTTGCCATTGGGAGATTCCAGGCCCCACGTAACCTCAACCGTCGCCTCGTTCGGATCGCCCGCCGAGCCGGTTGCAACAGCGCTCACGCCGGTCGCTTGATCCGGCTTCCCGTGCGGGTAGCCCTCGGTCGGTGAGGACGCCCGAGACGGCGTCTCCGCATTATTCAGCGCCTGAACGGACACCGAGTACAGCTCACCGTTCTTCAATCCACCGATCCGGATCGAGTTCTCAGAGCCCGACACCGACTGCGAGATCGGCTGGCCACCCGACGGCAAATTAACGAACACCATGTACGTGTGGATCGCAGACCCCGAGTTGCTGGGCTTCACCCACGAGATATCGAGGGCACCATCGACACCCACAACCGTGGGCGCCGCCATCTGCTCGGGTGCCGCGTCGATCAGCACCTCGGCGGACGGCGCCGACGGATCCGAATCCCCGGCCTCATTGTGCGCGACGACCGTGAAGGAGTGCTTCACGCCGTTCTCCAGGCCCGTGACCTGGACGCCCGGATCGCGCGTCGTGAAGGTCCGACCGCTATTCCTATCGGTGATCGTGTAGCCCGTAATCGGGCCGCCGTTGGAGGCACCCGAGTCGAAGCGCACGAAGGCCGTGCCCGCGCCCATTGGCGTGACCGAGACGTTCTGGGGCGGTTCGGGACGGTCGACGACCTGGACGACAACGCGGCCCTGGACCACGCGATCCGGGTCGTTCGTCGCATCCATGACGCGGTACACGACGATCATGTCGCCATGGAAGCCTGTCTTGGGGGTCACCGACAGGACGTTGCCATTACCCGAAGCGGTTCCCTGGCCCACGTGCACCGACGCGTCCAGGACCACGAGCGGATCCGGGAACGGGTTCGTCGTGTACTCCGACAGCTTCACGTCCACCGTCTGGGCGGCCTTCGCCTTGATGCGAGCCTCCGTCGTCGTCACGAGGGGCTTGGAGGACTTCACGATCGTCACCGGAATGTCGGCGTTGACCGCGCCCGAGCCGTCGTCGACGCTGACAGTAATCGCGCCGACCGGGCCCTTGGACTGGTCCTTCTTGCCGGACACGGTCAGGTTGTAGCCGTCCAGGGACACGTCCACGCCGCCGGGGGCCTTCACCACGGCGTAGGAGAAGCTGTTCTTGGCCTGGTCGTCCGGGTCGTCCACCATCTGCGTGAGATCGACCGTCACGGACTCTCCCTGGCCCACGAGGATCGGGGTCGGGGTCAGGCGCGGCGGCAGATTCCTGGCCGGCTTGATCGTCACCGGGATCGTCAGCGTCGAGGACAGGGCCGAGGCGTCGTCCGAGGCGCCGTCACGCACCGTGAAGGACACCGAGGCCTTGCCCGAGGCCGTGTCGGGAGCACTCACCACGAGGTGCGTCGGGTCCTGCAGGGACACCGAATCCAGGCCGCCATTGAACTTCACCGAGGCCGCGTCCGTAATGATCGGGGAACGCGAATGATCGCGCACGAGCACGTAGTCGCCGATATCAAGGGTCACCGACGAACCCGCGCGGATCGCCACCGGAATACGCGTCATATCCAGGCGCGGAGCCAGCAGGTCGGTACCCGGAACGGTCACGACCGCGCTCGCGCTCAGGCCGTCGGGATCCGTCACCGTGTAGACGACGAGGCGACGACGCGCATCCGGGGAAATTGACAGGTTCTGCCCCGACACGCTCACGCCCGAGCCCTGCGCCGACACCGTCAGCGCAGCCGTCGTCCCATCCGGGTCCTCGTCATTGACGAGGACGGGAACGCTCACGGGCTTCGAATCGGCGGGGAGGTCCGCGACAGACACGACGTCATCGCGGGCAATCGGGGCGCGCAGCGGCGCATCAGCATCCACCGTCACCGTCAACTGCCCTTGCGCGCGTCCGCCTCGTCCATCCTGAATCTGGTAGGCGACGACGAACACGCCATCGGCTGCGGGAGCCTTGACCGTCACCGCATCCTGCGCCACGGTGACGGTAGCTGCGGGATCCGACACCGACACGGTCGCGGGGTCCGTATCGACCGACAGGGCATCGCCATCCGCGTCCAAGTCGTTGCTCAGGACGTTGACACTCACCTCGCGTCCCGGTCGAATCGTCACCGAGTCAGGCACAGCCGTCGGGTTGTGGTTCTGCGATCCCGGGGGCGCAATACCAACGCGCACGCGGGCGCGCCCCTGCACGCCGAGGCGGTCCTCGACAATGTAGGAGAACGTGTCCGTACCGGTCGCATTGTCGGAGGGCGTGTACTCCAGCCACTCCGTCCCCAGCACGACGCTACCCTTGGCTGGCGGCTGGTCGATGCCCACCAGAGCGACCGAGTCGCCGTCTGGATCGATGCCCGTCAGGGGCACCGGGATGCGCGCCATCTGCCCCTGCACGGCCCAGGCGCTCAGCGCCTTGGGCACGGGCGCGCTGTTCGCAGCGGAGGAGGCAATGACCTCGAACGTGACGGTCGACGTCGAGCGGTTACCCACCGAGTCGACGGCCGTGTACGCCACGCGCACCACGCCGGCCTCGGAGCCGGCGGCCAGGCGCACCTGGTTGCCCGTCACGAAAACCGTGCCCAGCTCGGCGCCGGTCATGACCTGCACGTCGGGGTCCAGGCTCAGCGTCAGACCGATCGGCGAGCGGTCGTTCGACAGGACGCTCACCGAGCCGATGTCGTCGGCGCGCACCTTCGCCGTGTCCGGCGTGGTCTCAGGCGGGGTCTCGTCGCTCTGCGCATCCGTCGGGATGACGCTCACCTGAGCAGTCGCGGAACCCGCGCCGTTGGAGACCGTGTAGGTAAAGGTCGTGACATCGTTGAGGCCGCCCGGCGACGTGATGCGCAGCAGGTGGCGCTCGATGAGCGTGACCTCAAGACCCGAGTTCGCGGGCACGTCGATCGACTGAACGACGAGGACGCCGCCCGACGGGTCCGTATCGTTGGCCAGCGGCGCGATCAGCGAGGCGCCGCCCGAGGGCAGGACCGCCAGGTCGTCCTCGGCGATCGGCAGAGCGTTCGTGTCATCGTCGACCACGTCGACGCGGATGACGCCGACCGTCGTCGACGGGCCGTCGGAGACCGTGTAGGTAAACTGGAAGGATCCCGGCACCGAGCCCGTAAACGTCAGCGTGCCGCGCGAGAGGTCGGCGCTCACAGACGTACCCGCCGGGGGCGTGCCCGCCGCCACGAGGGACAGGGCGTCGCCGTTGGGATCCGTGTCGTTGGCGATCGGGTCGATGGTCAGCGGCTCAGCGACGCGCGCCACGTAAAAGTCCGCGCGCGCGATGGGCGGCACGTTGCCGTTCTCCTGCACGCTCACCTGCAGCTCGCCGGTGGTCTCCGCGTGCCCATCTGACATGGTGACGGCGATCGCCTTGACGCCCGCGCCCGAGCCCAAGTCACGGATCTGGACCGTGCCGTCCTCGGAGAACTGCACGGCCATGCCGTCGGGAGCCGTCGCCGACTTCAGGTAGAACTGGTCTCCATCGGGATCAATCCAGTCCGACAGCAGGTTGTACTCGACCTGCGCGTTCGCACCCACCTTGATGACCGGGTGCTTGAGCTGACGCGGACCCTCGTTCTGGCTCCACGGGTGGATCGTCAGCGTCACGGTCGCCGTCGCGCCCGCCAGGCCATCCGAGGCCTCGTATGTGAAGGACGTCGACCCGCTCGTCATGTTCTCGGGGACGTCCGTGATCTGCAGGGCTCGGCCGCCCCTCGTGCGCATGATCGAGCCGAACTCGGGGTTGGTGACCGCACGCGCCGTCAGCACGTCGCCGTCGTCGTCGGAGTCGTTGTCGAGGACGGGCAGCAGCGTCGAGCGGCCCGGGCGGATGCCGAAGTCATCGTCGACGGCCTCGGGCGGCGTGTTCTTGTCCTTGTGCTCCGGCTCGGAGACCTGCTCGCGATCGTCGGGGGTCGGAGTGTCCTCTTCCTCCTGCTCCTCGGTGGGGATCTGATCCCAGTTGTCGACGACAACCATGTTCTTGTCCGGCAGCCACAGCGTGCCCGTCGACACGTCATTGAGGACGATGCGCGTGCGGTTCGTCCGGAAAACGGCGGACGTGGCCTCGGCGAGCGTGGGCACCGTCTGCGCCTGATTACGCGTCGAATCCGTGCAGGTGCGCACGAAGGCGCCCGAACCCGCCCACGCACCGTAGGAGCAGCCGCCGTGGAAAACCGGGGGTGCGGGCGTGCCCTTCTGACCGCCGTCCGAGGCCGGCTGGCGGTCCACCGACTTGCCGTTCAGGGAGACGGCCACGAGCTCGGCATCGGTGGCCAGCAGGACGGAGGACGCATCGTCGCCGGGGGCCTGCAGGACCGCGCCGGTCACGTGCTCCTCGGCGAGGTCGCGTACCTTGCCACCGGGCAACACCAGCTTGTTACCGGCCTGGTCGTAGATGACGGGCTTGTCACCGACCGCGGTGATCGTCGGTGTTCCTGCCGGGGTGAAATCCTTGATCTCCGTGGTCTTTGCGCGCCAAGCCTGGCCTTCTCGCATGAGCGTGACCAGCTTGGAGGACCCGGGAGAGTATGCGAAGACCGTCCCCGTGTTCGACACCGCGACGACCCCGTCGCTCAGGTCGTTCGCGATTGCATCCTCGCGCACGAGCGACATGGAAGCCGGTTCGTTGGCGTCACCAACCCACAGCAGGCCCTCGTTGGGGTCGAGGACGGCCAACACGGACCCGCCCTGGACCTGGACCGCGTTCTCGGGCAGCGTGATCGCCTGGCCCAGCGAGAAAGACGTGGAGCGCACGGGGGTAACCGTACGGCCCACTGTTTCCCCCAGCGTCACGTCGCCGCCGGCCTGCCCGATGTCGAAGGACGCAGACTTGACCGAGACCGTGCCGTCGAGCATGAGCGCGTCGTAGTTGAGGTGGCCCAGGAGCTTACGATCCTGGTTCGTCACCCAAATGCCACCGTCATCGACGCTGACCTGGGTGACCTCGACGCCGCGGTAGACCACCGCGAGGACGCACAGCATCGCGGACACCAGCAGGACGGCGATTGCGGGCATCCGCTTCGACCAGGTGTTTCGCGTTCGACGCGCCTTGTTCATGTGGCTTCCTCAGTCTCAATGTGTGCACTGTTGTGGAGCGGTATCTGTATCCGTGTGGCCATGGTGAGCCATTCCAAGGATACACACCGACCAACCCTATGGATAAACGCCCGCGACAACAACAGGTACTGAATAAGTTCAAACGCCTGGTGACTCGTTCACGCCGCGTTCCCGCGCTTGCCGGGCGCACGAGAACCTGACCACAGCGACGTATTTGGATGTTCTCTCGCGCCACGAGGCCGGAGCCGGGCCTTTCCCTCAACCAACCCTCCGCGCTCGGCTCGTGTCGTTGCGCCCCCTCGGCGCGCACACCTGCGGCGCGCCTCGCGCGCGCGGACCGCAGATGAGGGTGGGTCGGGTTACGGTGAGTGCATGGCGAAAGAGAAGATCACGTACCGCTGCTCCGACTGCGGATGGACCTCCCCCAAGTGGGTGGGCCAGTGCCGCGAGTGCGGGGCGTGGGGCACGGTCGACCAGGCCGGCGAGGTCACCGGGGGCGCGCGCACGGCGGCCGCCACCCCACGGCGTCCCGCGCTGCCTATCGGCGAGGTCGACGGGGAGCGGGCCTCGTCGCGGTTGACGGGCGTGGGCGAGCTGGACCGCGTCCTCGGCGGCGGCATCGTGCCCGGTGCCGTGATTCTCCTGGCGGGTGAGCCCGGCGTCGGCAAGTCGACACTGCTCCTGGACGTGGCCGCGAAGGCCGCGCGTGCGGCGGCTGCGGGCGGGCGCGGACCCGTCCTCTACGTGACGGGCGAGGAGTCGGCGGCCCAGGTGCGCGGGCGTGCGGAGCGCATCGGCGCGCTCGAGCCGAACCTCCTCATCGCGGATGAGACGGAGCTCGGCGTCATCCTCGGCCACGTCGAGGCTTCGCACCCCTCCCTGCTGATCGTCGACTCCGTGCAGACCATCTCCTCCTCCCAGGTCGAGGGCGGGGCAGGCGGCGTCGCGCAGGTGCGCGCGGTCGCGGCCTCGCTGATCCGCGTCGCCAAGGAGTCCGACCTGCCCACCCTGCTCGTCGGCCACGTGACAAAGGACGGTGGGATCGCGGGCCCGCGCGTCCTCGAGCATCTCGTGGACGTCGTCTGCCAGTTTGAGGGCGACCGCCATTCGCGTCTGCGTCTGCTGCGCGCGGTGAAAAACCGTTACGGCCCCACGGACGAGGTCGGTTGCTTCGAGCTGACGGACTCGGGAATCTACGGCCTCGCTGACCCCTCCGGGCTCTTCCTGTCGCGCACGACACGCGGCGTGCCCGGCACGTGCGCGACCGTCTCCCTGGAGGGGCGCCGCCCGCTGCCCACGGAGATCCAGTCGCTCGTCGCCCCTTCCTCGGGCGGCTCGCCGCGGCGCACGACGTCGGGCGTGGACCACGCGCGTGTCGCCATGATCCTGGCGGTCCTGCAGGCCCGCATCGGCGCGGACACGTCGGGGGCGGACGTCTACGTCTCCACGGTCGGTGGGGCCCGCACGGTCGAGCCGGCGATCGACCTCGCGATGGCCATCTCGATCATATCCTCGCTCAAGGGCGTTCCCCCACGCGCCGACCTTGTGGCGGTCGGAGAGATCTCCCTGACGGGCGAGGTCCGGGCGTGCACGGGCACTCAACGTCGCCTCGCCGAGGCCGCACGCCTGGGCTTCTCCTCGGCGATCGTTCCCGCTCAGGGCAGCGAGGATCTCGCGGGCGTCGACGGCATCACCGTCTTTACTGTGTCGGATCTGGCGACGGCTATTCGTGTCGCTGTCCCGGCAGACTCGCAATAATAGGTATCACACCTACTCTTCTGGGAGGGAATCACATTGACGTCCGATGCAGCGATCCTTCGTGAGGCACTGCGCGCAGTCGCGCCCGGTACGCCATTGCGAGAAGGACTGGAACGAATCCAGCGCTCCCACACGGGCGCCCTCATCGTCCTGGGATATACGCCCGAGGTGCAGGCCATCTGCTCGGGCGGCTTCGACCTCGACGTCGCTTTCACGGCCGCGCGTCTGCGTGAGCTGTGCAAGATGGACGGTGCCGTCATCATCGATCCCGACCTGTGGCGCATCCGCAAGGCCAACGTGCAGCTCTTCCCGGACCCCACGATTCCCACTGACGAGTCCGGCATGCGCCACCGCACCGCGCAGCGCACCGCCCGTCAGACCCACCTGCCGGTCCTGTCCCTGTCAGCGTCGATGCGCATGATCTCCATCTACGTGGGCACCGAGCACCGCCTGGTGGAGGAGCCCGAGGCCCTGCTTTCGCGCGCCAACCTGGCGGTGGATACACTCGACCGCTACAGTCAGCGCCTCGACGAGGTCCTACAGACCCTCACCATCCTCGAGATGCGCGACAGCGCGACCGTGCGCGACGTCGCCACCGTCATGCAGCGCATGGAGATGATCCGCCGCATCACCTCCGAAATCACGGAATACCTGGAGGAGCTCGGCTCCGAGGGGCGCCTGCTGGCCCTGCAAGTCGAGGACCTCGTGCGCGGCTCCGCGTCCGAGCGGGCCCTCGTCATGCGCGACTACATCCGCGACCCCGACGACGTCGTCCGCGTTGAGGCCGAACTGTCCTCCCTCGGGTCGGAGCACATCGTGGACCTCACCGCGATCGCGAACATCCTCGGGCTGGACGTGTACGAGGTCGCTGACCTGGACCGCGAGATCACGCCGCGCGGCGTGCGTGCCCTCTCCCTGGTCCCACACCTGTCGTGGGGAGCCATCAAGGAGGTTTCCGCGCACATCACGACGCTGCCGGCACTGCGCGCCGCCACCACCGAGGAGCTGGAAGCCATCGAGGGCATCGGCCCCTACCGCGCCAAGCTCATCACCGAGAACCTGGCGCACCAGGCGCAGGCGGTCAGCTCCGGCCTGGTCGGCTGGTAGACCCTAGCGGCCCGGCTGCGGGCCGGACTGAGCTCCCGACTGCGGGGCGGGCGCGGGAGTCACATCGACGACGGTCGAACCGACCTCGCGCGCACCCATGGTGACCGCGACCTTGTAGGTACCGGCGGACGCGGCGCTCGCCCCTCCCGCCGGGGTCGTGCAGCCGTTCGTGTACACGTAGCCATCCCAGCGCAGGGCACCGGTCCACGTGGCGCCCGGGCGCAGCAGCAGGGTCGTCGACGACTGCTGGTCCTCACCGCACTTCGCCGAGTTGTAGACCTGCAGGTCACCCGTCGAAATCTGCAGCCCGAAGCGGGACAGGGACGTCGAGCAGGCGACGGAACCGCGGTTTTCGAGCGTGAGGGTCACGGGCATCGCCGACCCGGACGACGTCGCCGACGCCTTCGCCGTGGCCGTGATGTCGCGATCCAGGCAGGTGGGAATATCGATTGTCGTGCCGTCGGTGAGCAGGCCGTCAGCCGTGGCCTCCTGGCCGCCCTTGAGGGTGTAGCCGGACGCGTCCACCGCGCCGGACTGAACAGCGGATTGGGGGCTGGACTGCGGCGCGGGATCGGCGCTCACGGCTCCTACGATCGCGCGGATCCCAGCGACGATGCCCCACACGATAAGGGCGAGGATGAGGATGAGTCCGAGGCCCGTGATGATGCGCCGCGGCCACAGGTTGACGGGCGGACGGCTGCCGCCCGACGACTTCTTCTGACAGGGTGCCTTCGCGCTTGCGGAGCGCTGCGCCGGGCCAGCGCTCCCCTTTTTCGTCGATGCGGAGGCCTTCGCGGCGGCTGGACGAGCAGCGGAAACGCGGCTGCCGGCAGCGGCGCGGGACGCGCGATCGCCGCCGCGACCGGTAGCGCCTCCCGGCGCGCTACGCCTGGAGGTGGGTCGCCTGGGAGAATTCTTACGCTGGTCAGCCACGCATCCACGATACCGGGCGCGGGGCGCGGGGCGCGGCTAACGCTCGGGACGGGGGCGACTTTCACACGAGGCGGCCGCCTCAAGGCACTGCGCCGTGCGGGCGATCAGGCGGCCGCGCTGCGCTTGGAGGACGTCGATCCCTCGTCGTCGGGGTTGATGACGCACCAGCGTTCGATAACGACCGCGATGATCGTCCAGACGAGGCCGACGAGTCCGGACAGGCCCGACCCGATCGCGTTGGCCAGCATCACGGGCGCTTCGAGCTGCATGAGAGACACGGCCATGACGCCGATGAGAATGCCCGTCAGGCCGGAGCCGACGAGGGCGCTCGTGCGCGCGAAGACCGCGACGCGCATCGCGCCGATCGCGTCAATCCACGTGTCTTTGCCCGCGCGCAGGCGGCGCACCGCCAGGCCGGACCAGATGAGGCAGGCCGTGGCAATCGCGAAGATGACCGCGGGTCCAGGGGTGACGATCAACGGGGTGCCGCCCTGGCGCATGTGCGCGAGGAATCCGAGGAAGCTCAGGCCGGCAGCTACGAGGCCCACCGCCGCCACCCACACGATCGACACGGGTTTCATTAGCGCCTCTTGACGATCGGGATCGCTCCGGTCATCGTGGGCCGCACGACGACGCGACGCAGGATGCCGGTCTGGGTGGCCTCGTCCTCGGGGATAGGGCCGACGGGAGTGTTGTCGGGCAGTCCGGGGGCGAGGATCGTCGAGCGCCCGTCGGCGTGAACGGTGGCCTTAGGGGGCTCCTCGTCATGGCCGAGGCCGGAGCGGTCGTCGACGACGCGCACGTCGTGGGCGGAGCTGACGGAGAAGTTCCAGTCCGGCAGCGCGATCGAGGAACGCGTTTCCTCCCGCTTGGGCTCAAAGACGGGGACCCAGCGGGGTTTTTCTGTGCCGCTCGGCTTGTAGGTGCCCGTGCCGATCTTGCGGGTCATGCGCCCGGCCGCGGAATCCGCGGGCACGGAGGAGACCGGGTGCCAGGAGGGTCGCGACCGGGCGTGATCTGCACGGTGACGGCGTTCGCGCTGGGGCGGAGCCTCCTGAGAGAACGCTTCCTGGGCGGGCTCGTTTTCCCGGGCGGGCTCGTTTTCCTGTGAGGGGGCGGCGGGTACCTGCATGGCCGCCGCCTCGCCGGTCGGGGCAAAGCGCGACGCATCACCTGCCGACAGGGCTGTATCTGCCGCGTGCGGGGCCGCGGCCTCGGGCGACGGCGCACCAGCGGGAGCCGACACAGTCTGAGGAGCGGGCTGAATCGAGGCCTCGAGCACGTCAGAGAAGGGGGCGCCGGCCGCGTGCTCACCCGGGCGGGTCACGAGGTTGTCGACCTGGCTGATTTCGCCGGTCAGGGCCTCAATGAGCTCGCGCATGTCGGCGCTGGCCTGCTCGGCGCGCTGGGCCAAGAGCTGGTCCGAGTCGGCCATGACGGCCGTCGGATCTTCGAGCCAGTCGTCGACGGCGTCGACGATGCCCCCGCGGTCGGGGGTGTGGGCCAGCAGGTCGCACACGCGTCCCACGCCCTCGAGGATGGCGTCGGGGTCGCACAGGAGCCAGGGCGCCAGGACGAAGGAGCGTTCCTTGGCGCGCGGGTGCGGCAGGGTGAGGACCGGGTCGGAGGAGGCCAGACCCTCGATCTGGATGATGTCGATGTCGACGGTGCGCGCGCCCCAGCGTTCGTGGCGTTCGCGCCCCAGCTCGCGCTCGATGCGGCTGGTCTGAGCGAAGAGCTCGTCGGGGCTCGCGATCGCGGAGCCGACGACGACGGCGTTCCAATAGTCCGGCTGGGGGGCTTGTCCGGGCGCGAGCACCGGCTTCGTGCGCATGATCGGAGAGACGTCCTCGATCTGGAAGCCCTCCATGTAGGACAGGGCTTCGACCGTGTGCATGAGCGTGACGGGCACGTCCCCGAGGTTGCCGCCGATCGCCAGGACCACGCGACGCGAGCGCAGGTGCGCCGGACGGGAGGTGTCCTCCTCGCGCTGTGCCTCGGCGGCGCGGTCACCGCGGCGCGACGGGAGAGCCTCGCGGTGCTCCTGCTGCGCGGGGCTTGGCGCCTGAGCGCGGCCGTAGGCCTCGATCTCGCCGGTGAGGACCGAGCCGTCCTCGGCCTCGTAGATGCCCTTGAGGGACAGCGACAGCGGCATCGCGTCAGTCTCACCCGCGCGCACGGTCACCGACACGTCCGCGAAGGGGTGGTCGATGGGGGCGTCGGGCTTGTGGACGGTGACCTCGGTGCCGACGACGCCCTCGTGGCTCATGACGCGCGCGGCGATGGTCTCGGCGAGGGTTTCGATCAGGTCGACGGCGTTGCCGGTGAGGACCGCCATGGCCTCGTCGGCGATGTCCGCGTAGGAGACGGTGGCGGCGATGTCATCGGTAGCACCCGCGGTCTCGACCCACATGACGATGTCTGCGCTGAAGCGCTGGTCGCGGGCGCGCTCGAAGTCGTAGACGCCGTGATTGGCCATTGCCCCCAGTCCTTTGAGGGCGATGATGACGCGTCGGTTAGTCAACGTCGTTCTCCTTTCGGGCGATGGCTGCCACGGTGGCGGCTACGTCGTGGACCCGCACGGCCCACGCGCCTGATGCCGCGCAGTAGGCGGCGATGGCCGCACTGTCGGCGTCCACGTCGCCCCCGAGGGCCTTGACGAAACGCTTGCGAGACGCACCGACGAGGACGGGGTATCCGCCCTGCGCGAAGCGCGGCAGTTCACGCAGAACCTGCCAGCACTGGTCGCCCGTCAGCGAGAAGCCGAGGCCCGGGTCGATGACAATTTTATCAGCTGTCACACCAGCATCAATAGCGTCTTGAACCTGGGAACCCACGCGCTCAACGAGCGTACCCACGAGGTCCTCCCCGTAATCGAAGTGCTCCCCCGCCATACCCGGCAGCGCGCGATAGTGCTGAACGACGTACGCGCAGCCCGACTGTGCAACAGCAGCGTTCATCTGCGGATCCCAGCGCCCGCCGCTCACATCGTTAATGATCGCGGCACCGGCTCGCGCGGCCTCGCGGGCCGTCGCCGCGTGCAGCGTATCGACCGACACGACGACGCCATCGGCAGCCAAGGCCTCGACGACCGCGCCGATGCGCGCCCACTCCTCGTCCGCTCCGATACGCGTCGAATTCGGCCGCGTCGACTCCCCGCCCACGTCGATCAGATCCGCGCCCGCGGCCACCATCTCGCGCGCATGGCGCAGCGCGGCGGCCACATCCGCGTAGCGCCCCCCATCCGAGAAGGAATCGGGGGTGACGTTGAGGATACCCATGACCGCCGTGCGCCCAGCGGGCAGGGTCGCCCCGCCCGGCAGCGCCAGGGACGGGACCGGGAACGAGGCCGGGGCGGCGGGCAGGGGTAGGGCGCTCATGTCATCGGCTCCCAGACAAGACGAGGGCCATCATTTCGGCGCGGGTCGCCCCGTCGCTCATGATGCCGCGCAGCGCGCTGGTCACGGTCGACGAGCCGGGCTTGGAGATGCCGCGCATCGACATACACATGTGTTCGGCCTCGATGACGACGATGACGCCCTGCGGATTGAGGATTTCGTCGATCGCGTCGGCGACCTGGGCGGTCAGGCGTTCCTGGACCTGGGGGCGGCGCGCGTAGCCTTCGACGACGCGAGCCAGCTTGGACAGGCCCGTCACGACGCCGCCGCGCGGGATGTAGCCCACGTGGGCGCGGCCGTAGAAGGGCAGCAGGTGATGCTCACACAATGAGAAGAAGGTAATATCGCGGACCAGGACCAGCTCGTCGGTGCCCGCGTGGAACTGCGTGCGCAGGTGCTCGCGCGGGTCCTCGGTCAGGCCCTTGCACATCTCGCGCCAGGCGCGCGCCATGCGGTCGGGGGTACCGACCAGGCCCTCACGCTCGGGGTCCTCACCGATCGCAACGAGTAGGTCGTGCGACGCCTTCTCGACGCCTGCGGGATCGTAGGTCACTCCTGCTCCTCTTCCACGCCCGAGGCGCCGATGACGTCAGTCGGCGACACGTCGATTCCCTGCACGGGAACGGACGTCCACTCGTCCTCCGCCTTGATACCGACCGGGTGGCCCAAGACCACGCCCGGAACGGCCGCGTCGGACTGGTAGTTCCACACGGGACGCTCGGGGGCCTTGATGACGTCCTGGAAAATCTCACGCAACTGCGCCTCGTCGAGGGTCTCCTCCTCGAGCAGTCGGGAAGCCAGCGTGTCGAGAACACTGCGGTTTTCCGACAGGATGCGCCACGCCTCGCGCATCGCGTTGTCGAGGAGGCGACGCACCTCCTCGTCGATGATCGCGGCGGTCTCATCGGAGAAGGAACGCGGGGCCTCGCCGGATCCGTGCCCAAAGGCCTCGGTGTCGGCGTCGCCGAGCTTGACCATGCCGATGCGGTCGCTCATCCCGTAGTCGGTGACCATCGCGCGGGCCGTCTTCGTGGCCTGCTGAATGTCGTTCGCGGGGCCGGTCGACGGATCGCGGAACACGATCTCTTCGGCGACGCGACCACCCATGCCGTAGACCAGGTCGTCGAGGAGCTGGTTGCGGGTCTTGTTGAAGCGGTCCTCGGTGGGCATGACCATCGTGTAGCCCAGCGCGCGGCCGCGCGGCAGGATCGTCACCTTCGTCACCGGATCCGTGTAGTTCAGCGCGGCGGCGGCCAGGGCGTGGCCCGCCTCATGGTACGCGGTCACGGCCTTGTCGTGGTCGTTCATGACGCGAGTGCGCTTCTGCGGGCCCGCGATCACGCGGTCGATGGCCTCGTCAATGGCGCGCTCGTCGATGAACTGCATGTTCGAGCGGGCGGTGAGTAGCGCAGCCTCGTTCAGGACGTTCGCCAGGTCCGCGCCCGTGAAGCCGGGCGTGCGCTTGGCGATCTGACGCAGGTCCACCTGCGCGGTGAGCGGCTTGCCCTGCGCGTGGACCTTCAAGATGGCCTCGCGGCCCTTCAGGTCGGGAGCCTCGACGGCAATCTGACGGTCGAAACGTCCCGGGCGCAGCAGTGCGGGGTCGAGGATATCGGGGCGGTTGGTCGCCGCGATCAGGATGATGTTGGCGCGCTCATCGAAGCCGTCCATCTCCACGAGGAGCTGGTTGAGCGTCTGCTCGCGCTCGTCGTTGCCACCGCCGATGCCGCTGCCACGGTGGCGACCCACGGCGTCGATCTCGTCGACGAAGATGATGGCCGGCGCGTTCTTCTTCGCGCGCTCAAAAAGCTCGCGCACACGCGAGGCGCCCACGCCGACGTACAGCTCCATGAACTCCGAACCGGAGATCGAGAAGAAGGGGGCGTTCGCCTCACCGGCGACGGCCTTGGCGAGGAGGGTCTTACCGGTTCCGGGAGGGCCGTACAGCAGGACGCCGCGCGGGATGCGCGCACCCACCTTGTGGAACTTGTCCGGGGACGCCAGGAACTCGCGGATCTCCTCGAGCTCCTCCACGGCCTCGTCCTCACCGGCCACGTCCGCGAACGTGACGTCCGGACGCTCCTGGTTGAATTCCTTGGCGCGCGACTGAGTAAAGCCGCCCATCATGCGCGAACCCGACATGGAACGCATCACGAAATAGAACGCGCCCATGAGGATCAGCAGCGGAATCAGCAGCTGAATAATCGCGCCGAGGGCGCCGGACTGCGGGCGCACCGCGTTCCACCCCTTGGCGGGAGCCTTGTCAGCCACCGTGTCCAGGATGTCCTTGGTCTGCACGTAGGAGTACGTGAAGTACACGCGCTTACCCAGATCGACAGTCTTGTCGTCGCCGCCGGTGGACTGGTGGACGTAGTTCTCCGTGAGCGTCAGATTCACCTGCTGGGTGCCCTCGTTGAGGACCACCTGCTCCACCGTGTCACCCGAGATGAGCGCCAGGCCCTCCGAGGTCGTCACCGAGCGCGGTTGATTCGTCTGCCAGAGGAACCAGCCGCCTACCAGCAGCACGATGAGCGGAACCAGCACCCACCCCAAGCTGGGGCGTTTGTTCTTGATCTTCTCGTTCACGGGCATCCCTTACAGGTAGGCGTTCTCAGTTGGTGTAGACGTGCGGCCGCAGCGTGCCGACGAAGGGCATGTTGCGGTACTTCTCGGCGTAGTCCAGGCCGTAACCGACGACGAACTCGTCAGGAATATCGAAGCCCACGTAGGCGACGTCCACGTCGACCTTGGCGGCCTCCGGCTTACGCAGGGCGGTCGCGATCTTGACGGAGGCGGCACCGCGTCCGAGCAGGTTGGCCTGCAGCCAGGACAGGGTCAGGCCCGAATCGATGATGTCCTCGACGATCAGCACGTGGCGTCCGGCGACGTCCTGGTCAAGGTCCTTCAGGATGCGCACGACGCCCGAGGTCTTGGTACCCGACCCGTAGGAGGACACGGCCATCCAGTCCATCTCGAGGGGGGTGTGCAGCTTGCGCGACAGATCCGCCATCACCATGACGGCGCCGCGCAGAACGCCGACGAGCAGCAGGTCTTCACCCGCGTAGTCGCGGTCGATCTGCTCGGCCATGTCGGCGAGCCGACGGTCCATATCCTCGGCGGTGACCAGGATTTCCTTCAGGTCGTTTCCCATGTCGGTGGCGTCCACCGTGTCCTCTTTTCGTATCGATGCTACGCGAGCGATTCCACTATAAGCGTGCCATACAAACGCTCGCCTGTACCAGGAAGGATGAGATTCTCACTGTCAGCGCAACATCCTGTGATCGCGCAGTCGGTGCCGGGCCGCTCTGGGGGCGTCCCTCGCGGCTCATTTCCACCCTTTAAGGGCAGTCTCGTCCCGTCGGGTCGCCTCTCTCGCGCGCGACGAAGACGATGCGCGCGCGGGCACCGTGTCCAACGCGCGAGGCCAGCCCCCCGGGCAGGTCGATAGGCCCCTGCCCCCGCCACGCGACCACGAGGTCGTCGATGGCGTCCACGTGAGTGCTGGACAGTGCGCGGATTCCCGCCGCTTGCGCCCCCTCACGCAGTGCCCGCGTACGCACCGCCCGGGGAGCGCCGCGCAGGGAAGCGACCGCGAGCGCCACGGATATTCCCCCGTCAGCGGGGCCTGTGTCGTCGGCGACGCGCGCGGCGGCGACTCGCGCGGCGTCGGCGAGTGAGCGCGCTCGGTCGCTGAGGGCGTCGTCGTCCTCGGCGCACAGGGCGGCCGTGCGCGCCAGCGCGGGAACGGGATCGACACCCAGGGCCGAGGCCAGGGCCGGGATCGCCACGTGCCGCAGGGCCGAGCGGCGCAGCGGGCTCCCGTCGGCGGCCCGCCACGGGCCATCGACGTCGTTCGTCGGGTCGTGAACCGGAGCGAGGCCCGCCTGGGCGCACGCCCCCTCCGTATCTGTTCGCCGCAGCTTCAGGAGCGGGCGCAGCCACGTCACCCCGTCCGCATCACGCGAGATGGGGGCGATGGCCCGCAGTGAGGAGGGGCCCGAGCCGCGCGCCAGGCGCAACAGGACCGTCTCGGCCTGGTCGTCCATCGTGTGGCCGAGGAGGATCGGGGCTCCCTCGCGCACACCAACCGCACGCAGGGCCGCGCGCCGCGCATCGCGGGCCGCACCCTCGGGGCCTCCCGGGCCTCCCACCGTCACGGTCTCGACAACGGCGCGCGCCCCCAGGGATGCCGCCAGATCCGCGACGCGGCGAGCCTCCTCGTCGCTGCCCTCGCGTAGCCCGTGATCGACCGTCACCGTGATCACCGGAATCCCCGCGCGCGCCGCCACGTCAATCGTCGTCAGCGCCAACGCCAACGAATCCGCGCCACCCGACAGGCCGACGACGAGAGCGGGAGGGGCCCCGGCCTCGTCGATGAAGGAGGTCAGATGAGCGCGCACCGCGAGGGAGCAGGCGCGCAGGGAGCCACGCGGGTTCGCCCCCACGCGGCTCGAGGCGTCAGCGCACACGCGCCAGCCACGCGGACGGATCCGCGTACTCGCTCGCGGTCGGCAGCGCCTCGATGCCCGACAGGAGGCGGGCGATCGCGCCTTCGCGCACGACGGTGCGCGCGAAACCCTCGGTCTGCGCCTGCAGAGCCTCTACGCCGGCCAGCGGCATGCCGGCCGCCGCGCACGCGCGCACCAGCGCCACCCCGCCGGCGTGCGCGCGGTGGGTGCGCAGCCACTGGATCGACGGCAGGTCGCGCGGCGTGAGGACCTCCATCTCCGCCGTGGGCAGCGCGTCCAGGAGCAGGACGATGCGCACGAGCTCGTCGCTGCGCTCAGGCAGCGCGCGCATCAGGTCAGCGATGTAAGGGACGAGGTAGGGGGCGTGCGTCAGGTGGACGCCGCGCAGGCCCGTGCACAGAGACACCCACCGGCACCAGTCCGTCTGATCCAAGGCGTAGCGCTGCGCGTCCGCGAGCACGTTAGGGGCTACGAGGATCCGACGGCCCGTGCGCACGTCCCAGATGCCCGTCGCGTCCTTGGCCAGGGCGCGCAGAATGATGGCCTCGGCGGCCAAGACGAGGGGCGTGCGCGTGTCCTCAAAATCTTCCAGGAGCGAGCCCACCGAGCGGATCAGCCCACGCCGATCCACGACGATCGTCGAGGAGTCGGC
Source organism: uncultured Actinomyces sp. (assembly GCA_938040725.1). Lineage (GTDB taxonomy): Bacteria > Actinomycetota > Actinomycetes > Actinomycetales > Actinomycetaceae > Pauljensenia. Next base: position 78,858 of record CALHZX010000090.1, read on the forward strand.
GACCTGCGCGGAGGCCTCGGGCAGGGTGGACAGCTCGGCGAGCCTGCGGTCCGACCAGGCCACCGAACGACGCAGGCGCACCACCACCGCGGAGGCACCCACGCGGGAGGCCGATGGACCCGCATACGACAGCGAGGCGAGAACTCCCGCGACGTCGCGCGGGCCAAACGGCATATCCATGGCCCTAGTCTAGCCCGGCCAGGCCCTCCTCGAAGGCGTCCAGGTTGCCGCGCGTGGCGTAGGCGCCCTCGGTGACGTGGTCATGCCCGATCGACACGAGGAGGACGCGCCCACTCTTCGTCTGAACGGACCCGGACAGGGCGGTGACCTCCTGGAGCGCACCCGTCTTGGCCTGCACGTTTCCCGCGGCCGGGGCCTCGGTCATGCGCTGGGAGAGCGTGCCGACCAGGCCCGCCCACGGCAGCAGACGCATCGTGTCCGCGCCGGTCCCACTGCCCGCGTACGAGGCCTTGAGGACGCCGACCAGCGTGTTGGCGCTGATCTTGTCACTGCTCGACAGGCCCGAGCAGTCCTCCAAGGTGAGTCCGTCCGTGGGGACACCGGCCTGCGTCAGGGTCTTGCGCACCGTCTCGGTCGCGCCCTCGTAGGTCGAGGGGGACCCGGCGGCGCGCGCGGCGAAACGGCAGTACTGATCCGCGAGAGTGTTATCCGAGTGCGCGAGCATCCAGCGCAGCTGCTCCCCCATCGTCGCCGAGCTCACCGACGCGATAGTGGCCGCGCCCGCCGGGCCGTCCCCGGCCTCGCCGATCGTCGCGGAAATTCCCTCCGTTCCAAGCGCCTGAGAGAAAACCTCGGCGACGCGGCCAGGCGCGTCCGAGTAGAAGGCGTTCGCGCCCTCGTAGGTGCGCCCCGCGTCGATCGCCATCGGCCCGACGCGGCCCTCGTAGGAGCCGACCTCCTGCGCGTCCCACGACGCCAGGTGCGAGGCCCCGTCGAAGAGCGTGCCACGCCAGTTCAGGGTCACCGAGGTGATGCCGCGCTGCGTCAGGGCCGCCGCCGCATCGTTCGCGAGGGTCTGCAGGCCTGCGCGCCCCGACACCTCGACCTCGTCGGAGGTACCGATGCCCAGGAGCAAGTCGCCCTCGGAGTCCAGGTAGAGAGTCTGATTGTCGGCGCCCAGGAGCGCGCTCGTCGTCAGCGTCGCCGTCGGATCCAGGTTCTGCAGCGCGGTGAAAGCCGTGAGCGTCTTCGTCGTCGACGCCGGCGTGTGAGCCGTCGACGCATCCGCGTCCAGCAGCACCTCGCCGGTCTGCGCGTCCACGACCGTGCCCCACGCCGTGTAGCCACCCTGGGCCGCCGCGGCAGCGACCGGCGCCCACAGAGCCTCCACGTCTGCGGCGCTCACCGGATTGCCCGCGCCCTTCGCGTCGCCCGAAACCGGCGCCGCTTCAAGGGTCGAGGCCGTAGGAGCGTCCGCCGGAGTAGCCGCTTGCGGGGAGCAGCCGGAACCCACCAGCGCCGCCGTCGCCACAAGCGCGGCGCTAGCGCTTACAATTGCCCCCATAGACGTGCGATGCATGGATGTCCCTTCGTGGTTATTTCGGTAACTACACTACCTGTCCATGTGCCCACACAACCAACTGGACCCCCGAGTTTCGGGGCTGAAGCGGAAGGCACGGCCATGGAATTTGACGTGACCATCGAGATCCCCAAGGGGAACCGAAACAAGTACGAGATTGACCACGAGACGGGTCGCATCCGCCTCGATCGCATGCTCTTCACCTCGACCCGCTACCCGGACGACTACGGTTTCATCGACGACACCCTGGGCGAGGACGGCGACCCGCTGGACGCCCTCGTCCTCCTCGAAGAGCCCACCTTCCCCGGCTGCGTGATCCGCTGCCGCGCGCTCGGCATGTTCCGCATGCGCGATGAGAAGGGCGGCGACGACAAGGTCCTGTGCGTTCCCGCCTCCGACCAGCGCGCCTCGTGGCGTACCGAAATCGACGACGTGTCGGAGTTCCACCGCCTGGAAATCCAGCACTTCTTTGAGGTCTACAAGGACCTCGAGCCCGGCAAGAGCGTCGAGGGCGCCCACTGGGTGGGCCGCGAAGAGGCCGAGGCCGAGATTCGCCGCTCCTACGAGCGCCTGAAGGAGCACGAGGGCCAGCACTGAGCTCAGCTTGCGAGGGGCCGCGCGGACTTGTTCTGCGCGGCCCCTCGCATAGCTGCCCGTCCTCACACCGTGCGATCCAGCGGCGCGCCAAGCCCAGCCTCGCACCGGCGCGAAGTGCGCGGCGTCAGTGATTCCTCCACGCCTCGATAATGGTTCCCGAGTGGGGGTACAGGACGATCCCGATCTCCGTACCCTCTGAGCGGCACGCGTCAATGACCGTCGCGTAGGGCTGTTCGCCCGCCTCCACCCTGTTATCCATCCAGCTCTTGCGTTCCCTGTACTCCCACGACGAGCCGTCCGAGCTGACCAACTCGAACACGTACTGTGCCCTGGCGTGACCTTTGCCGGAGTTCGTGATGCTGCTGTCCACGTCGAAATCACGGCACGTGACGGCCTCGTGGCGCACGGTCCCCGAACGCCAATCCTGGACGTAGGGGGTCAGGTAATACAGCGAGGCGTACCCAAACGCCCACAGGAGCGACAGGGTGCGTGCGTACGCCGGCAGCGGCTTGACGACGCGTGGGACCGTGGGGGTTGCACTGCTTGTGGGGATTGCGTCGCTCGACCGGATGTGGCTGTGGGCGTCCGGTGAATTCATGCCGTTCATACTTGCGAACAGGCCCCACAACCCGCACGTAAACCCGACGATATGCACGTGGGCAACGCCGCCCAAGCGCAGGTATAGCGGTTAACGTGCGGATCAAGAGGTTAACGCGCACATCAAGGGGCCCACGCGTATCTATCCACTGTTGGGTGGCATCGGCAGCCACCTGGTGGCCACCTCAACCCACCAACGCGCACGTTAACCCGCTAATCCGAGCGCGGGCAGGGCTGCCCACGAGCGAAATAGCGGGTTTAGGTGCGGAATAGCGGCCTAACCTGCGCATCAAGGGGTTAACGCGCATCTCAAGGGGCTGAGGCGCACCACCGGACGGCACTCATCGCCGAGGCCTCGATCCGTCAGTAGCACGCCGGCCTCGTGCTTAGCCGATCTCCGCGTGTTCCGGCCTCGCGCTTACCCGACCTCCGCATGCACCCACCGCACACGTGCCGACCGCGCACGTACCGACCGTCGCGTTACTGGCGTTGTAATTGTCCGTTGCTGACCCGTAAACCCCCGTACAGGCGCCCACCGGTACAAAACTCTCCCGGCAACCCCCACCTCAAGGCCAAACCGGCACGAAACTCTCCCCACACACGGCGTGTAAGCCCAGCCATACACGAGCCCACACACAAACGCCGGGGGCCGCGCGGACAGTGAGTCTGCGCGGCCCCTGACCTCCAGCAACGATGCGGCTCAGAGCCTCACGGCGTAGGGCATGATCGAGCCCCAGCTGTACACGCCGGTGATGCGCACGGGCACACCGAAAGTGGGAGCCTCGATCATCTGGCCGCCGCCCAGGTAGATGGCGACGTGGTAGATGCCGGACTGGGTGCCGTTGGAGGACCAGAAGATCAGGTCACCGGCCTCCATGGAGCCGATCGGCACGTGCGTGCCGTAGCTGTACTGGGCGCGCGAGAGGTGCGGCAGGTCGACACCAGCGCTGCCCCACGCGAGCATGGTCAGGCCGGAGCAGTCCACGCCGCCGTAGGATTCGCCGCCCCACACGTAGGGCACGCCCAGGTAGCTCTGCGCGGTTGCGATGGCGGTAGAGGCACCGCCACCCGAGTAGGAGGGCGCCGAGTACGAGGGTTCCTCGTAGGAGTAGGAGGGCGCGGAGTAGGAGTAGTCGTCATCATCCTCATCATCGGAGGAGGATGACGAGGAGGACGAGGCCTGGGCTGCGGCAGCGGCTGCGGCGTCGGCCTGACGCTGGGCTTCGGCGGCTGCGGCGGCCTGCTCGGCGGCGATGCGCGCGGCTTCCTGGCGTTCGGCTTCGAGGGCGGCTTCGCGCTGGTTGATGAGGTCGACGGTCGTGTTCTGCTTGGTGGCGAGCTCCTGCACGTAGGCGCTGCGCTGGGCGGCGACGATCGCGGCCTCGTTCTGGGCGGCGGCAGCGGCCTGGTTGGCGGCGTCGGTGCGAGCCTGGACCTCGTTGGTGGCGGTCTGCTGGCTGGCGAGCGCGGTGTTTGCGGCGTCACGGGTCACCTTGGCGACCTGCTCGAGGGCGGCGACGTTCTGCATCTTCGCTTCGGCGGAGGAGGAGAAGGAGTTGATGCCGGCCTGCTTGGTTTCGACGCTGCGCAGGCCGTCGGAGTCGAGGTAGGGGGCGAGCGCATCCAGCGTGCCACCGCCGCCACGGTAGGCGGCCTGGGCGACGGAGGCGATCTGCTGCTTGCCTTCCTGGAAGGCGGCTTCGGCGGCGTCGGCTTCGGCCGAGGCCTGGGTGGCGGTCGCGGTCGCCTCAGCCAGGGCGATGTTCGCCTCGTTGAGGTTTTCGCCGGCGATCTGGGCGTTCTGCGTCGCAGTTGCGGCGCTGGCGCTGACCTCGGCGAGCTTGACCTCGATCTGGGCGACGCTCATCTTCGCGGCCTCTTCGGCAGCCTTGGCGGCTGCAATCTCTTCCTCAGAGGGGGCGGCTTGCGCCATCTGGGGCAGCACGAGGAGGGCGCAGGCAGCGATTGCGGTCAGGCCCGTGCGAATGGTTCCGCGTCGTCTCATCGTTGTCTCATCTCGTCTGTTTACGTGCGCCGGGGGCGCGTACTGGGTAAAGCCTAACCACTTTCGTCACGCTTGGCAACAAACACACCATAAAACTCAACTTTCACACAAACAACAATCACGACATTAGTAACACCAGCATCATGATTACCGCACAAATACCAGCACTTTCATAACGCTTTCGACGATCATTGTGCGCCTGCTCACACACTAAGAAAACGAACCCCACCCGTTACAAAAGTCCACCATCCGGGACCACCGCACCCCGGCCTCGTCGATGACAAACAATTGAAGGCATGAACCGTCGAATGTGCCGCTGACTGCGCGTCAGCACCAGCGACTGCCGCGCAGTCCCCCGACAGCGGGACGCGCCTCGACGCATGTTCACTTCACCGCATCTGCGGCCCGCCGGAGGGGAATCAGAGACGACCCACCCCCGACCCTAGGAACCGCACAATGACCACCAACGACTGGTCCTTCGAAACCAAGCAGATTCACGCCGGATACGACCTCGACCCCGCCACCGGCGCGACTGCCCTGCCCATCTACCAGACCTCCTCCTACGCCTTCGAGAACACCGCGCAGGCAGCGAGCCGCTTCGCCCTCCAGGAGCTCGGCCCCATCTACACGCGCCTCACCAACCCGACGACTGACGGCGTCGCCGCCCGCATCGCGGCCCTCGAGGGCGGCGTCGGCGGTCTCCTCGTCTCCTCCGGCCAGTCCGCGACCGCCCTGTCGATCCTCGCCCTGGCCGTCGCCGGCAACAACGTGGTCGCCTCCCCCTCCCTGTACGGCGGCAGCGTCACCCTGCTGAAGAACACGCTGGGACGCCTGGGCATCGAGGCACGCTTCGTCGCAGACCCCCTCGATCCCGAGGCCTGGCGCGCGCTCGCCGACGACAAGACGGTCGCCTTCTTCGGCGAGACGATCCCCAACCCGCAGGGCGACATCCTCGACATTGAGCCGATCGCGACGGTCGCTCACGAGGTCGGCGTGCCCCTCATCGTCGACAACACGGTCGCGACCCCCTACCTGGTGCGCCCGATCGAGTGGGGCGCCGACATCGTCGTCCACTCGGCCACCAAGTACCTGGGCGGTCACGGCACGTCGATCGCGGGTGCGATCGTCGACTCGGGCAACTTCGACTTCGCCTCCCAGCCCGAGCGCTTCCCCCTCTACAACACGCCGGACGAGTCCTACCACGGCCTCGTCTACGCCCGTGACATGGGCGTGGGCAGCGCGCTCGGCGCGAACCTGGCGTTCCTGCTGCGCATCCAGACGCTCATCAACCGCGACCTGGGCGCCATCGCCTCCCCCTTCAACGCGTTCCTGATTTCGCAGGGCATCGAGACCCTGTCCCTGCGCATCGAGCGCCACGTCTCCAACGCGCTGGCGGTCGCCCGCTTCCTCGAGGCCCACCCGGACGTCGAGTCCGTCAACTACGCGGGCCTGGAATCCTCCCCCTACTACGAGCTGGGCAAGAAGTACGCGCCGCTGGGCACGGGCGGCCTGCTCTCCTTCGTCATTAAGGGCGGGTACGAGGCCGGCCGGGCCTTCGCGGACGGCGTGCAGCTCCTGCCCGTGGTCGCCAACATCGGCGACGCGAAGTCCCTCGTCATTCACCCGGCGTCGACGACGCACTCGCAGCTGACCGAGGAGGAGCTGGCCAAGGCCGGCGTGGCGCCCGGCACGGTGCGCCTGTCGATCGGCTTGGAGAACATCAAGGACATCCTCGCCGACCTGCAGCTCGGCTTTGACGCGGCCCGCGCGGCCACCGCCTGACCACCCGCCGTCGGCGGCCTCGGCGAGATACACACTCCTCATGCGCCGAGGCCGCCGCGCTCCTCCCGCTCTCACGTCACGCTCACGCGAAAGAAGGACCTCATGAGCCGCCACAACCTGCCTCCCGCACCCACGTCCGGCGCGTGGCGCGAGGGCGACCCGGTCGCGTTCCGCAAGTTCGCGAACCTGGGCGCCCAGCGCCTGGAAAACGGTGAGATCCTGCCCTCCGTAACACTCGCCTACGAGACGTGGGGCACCCTGGACGAAGCCTCGTCGAACGCGGTCCTCATCCTGCACGCGCTGACCGGCGACGCGCACGTGTGCGGCGAGGCCGCGCCCGGACAGCCGACCCCCGGCTGGTGGGAGCAGATCGTGGGCCCGGGGCGCATCATCGACACGGACCGCTATTTTGTGGTGGCCGCGAACGTGCTGGGCGGCTGTCAGGGCTCGTCCGGCCCGGCGTCCCTCGCGCCGGACGGGGCGCCGTGGGGCTCACGTTTCCCCGTGATTTCCACGCGCGATCAGGTGTATGCGGAGTCCCGCCTGGCTGACCTGCTCGGCATTAGCGAGTGGAGCATCGTCGTGGGTGCGTCGCTGGGTGGCCAGCGCGCGATCGAGTGGGCGGTCAGCTACCCGGAGCGCGTGCGCCGACTGGTGGTCGTGGCCTCGGGCGCGCAGACGACCGCCGACCAGGCGGCGTGGACGCACACGCAGATCCGCGCGATCCAGCTGGATCCGGCGTGGCGCGGCGGCGACTACTACGCAGGCCCCGGCCCCACTACCGGGCTGGCGCTCGCCCGCCAGATCGCGCACACCACCTACCGTTCCCCCTCCGAGCTCGACGAGCGTTTCGGCCGCATCCCCCAGAATGACGAGGATCCGCTGCACGGCGGGCGCCTGGCGGTCGAGTCCTACCTGGACTACCACGGCGAGAAGATCGTGCGCCGCTTCGACGCAGGCTCGTACGTGACGTTGTGTCGCACGATGCTCTCCCACGACGTGGGCCGCGACCGCGGTGGCGTCACCGAGGCTCTCAAGGCGGTCACCGCGCGCACGCTGGTCGTCGCCGTCGATTCGGATCGCCTCTTTTTCCCGGAGCAGGTCTGGCAGATGGCGGCCGGCATCTCGGGCGCGTTCTACCGCGAGATCCACTCCGACCACGGGCACGACGGCTTCCTCATCGAGCACGACCAGCTCACCGCGCTCCTCGACGAGTTCCTCAACGAGCGCATCCCCTCGCGCGCGTCTTCCTGCGCCTGATTCGCGCTCGTTTCTCGCAGAGGCCACCCGCGCCTCCTCCTCATCAACGAGGCGCGGGTGGCCTCGCGCGTTATGCTGACCCCATGAGCGTTACTAGCAATCCGACGCCCGACGGCGAGCAGATGCCGGACACGAGCGGGCTTCCCGACCTGTCCGGGGTGGGGGCCGAGGCCTCGGCGCCCGAGGGAATCCCCGAACGTGACGTCATGGCCCCATGGGGCGAGGCCGGCCCCCCCGGGCTTCAGTGGCGCGCCGACATTCTGGGGGAGGGCTACGAGTCGCGCACGATCGAGCTCCTCGACGACGCGGAGGGGCCCTGCGTGGCGACCCTCGTGCGCGCACGCCCGCCCGCGAGCGCCCGCATGACGGTCCTGTACCTGCACGGGCGCAACGATTACTTTTTCCAGACCGAGATGGCCCAGCGCCTGAGTGACGCGGGCGCGGCGTTCTACGCGCTGGACATGCGCAAGTACGGCCGTTCCCTGCGCCCCCACCAGACGATCGGCTACACGGACGACCTGTCCGTCTACGACGAGGAGATCGGCGAGGCCATCGAAATCATCCGCTGCGAGCGCGAGGACGAGCCGATCGTCCTCATGGGCCATTCGACGGGCGGCCTCGTCGCGACGCTGTGGGCGCACCGCCACCAGGGGGTCTTGGCCGGCCTGATTCTGAATTCGGCGTGGCTGGAGATGCAGTCGATGGCCGCCTGGCGCGGGGCGATGACCCCCGTCATCGGACGCATCGCGTCGCGTAACCCCATGTGGGAGGTGCCCTCGGGAGGTGCGGGACACTACGGCCGTTCGCTCGCGGGACGCGCCTCCTCGGGCTTGCCGATTCCGGAGGGCCTGAGCCTCGACGACCCGTCGGTCGCGGGCTGGCCGATCATCCACGAGTGGAAGCGCCCTGAATCCTACCCGATCCCGGCCTCGTGGTTGGAGGCGATCATGGCCGGGCACGAGACGATCGAGAAGGACGTGGATCTGGAGTGTCCGGTCCTGTCGATGGTGTCGACGTCCTCCTATTTTGACGAGGAGTGGTCCGAGCGAGTTTTCACCTCCGACACGGTGCTGGATCCGGCCGTCATCGCCCAGCGCAGCCTGGGCCTGTCGGACCTGGTGACGATCGCGCGTTTTTCCGGCAAGCACGATCTGGTTCTGTCGGATGCGCCCGTGCGCGAGGCCGTGTACGCGACGATGCGCGGGTGGCTGGACGCTGTCGTGCGGTGAGCGCCCCGTAGCGAGAGGCCCGGGATCGCGTGATCCCGGGCCTCTCGCCGTCTTCTCGCGTCGCGCCGTGTGGGCGCTGCGCAGTCGCGCGTCAGTGCTTGGCGGAGCGGTGGCCGCGCGGTGCCTGCGCGTATTCGCGCACAATCTCTCGGTTGACCTCGTCGAGCGCTTCGGCCAGGGTCGGGCCCAGCCGGTCGCCGATGCGCACCTGTCCCCAGACGTCGATATGGCCCAGGCCGCGCGCGGTCAGGAGCGTGTCGAGTGAGGGGTAGGTCAGGCCGGCGCCGGACACCGCGCCGCTGGCCGCGAGCACGAGGTCACTGGGCAGAGCGAGTTCACCGCGGGCAACCAGGGGTGTGTCCTCGCCGAGGATCTGGGCGAGGGTACGCAGGCCGGACTCGTCGCGGCCGAGGACGGGCAGGCCCTCCGCTCGGGCTTGAACGACCTCGGGAGATTCCTCGGCGCGGTCGATGAACGAGGCCGTGGCCGCCTCCGTCGCTCCGCCGTCGTTGAGTTCGCTCGACTCCTCGCGGGCACGGCGCGTGGCACGGCGGCTCATGTGGGCGGGGGGCTCCCAGCGGGGCGCGTCTGCCTCGATGTTGGCCTGCTCGTCGGTGTGCTCGGGCACGTCATCGCCTTCCCCGTCCGGTTCCGTTTCTGTTTCCGCGTGTTCGCCGACGTATGCGGCGGTGTGACCGTCAGGATGATCGTCGACCTGTTCGTCGGCCGCCACATCCTCGTCGGACTCAGTGCTTTCCTCCGCGCGGGGCTCCTCGCGGTCGAGGAGCTCGCCCGTTTCCTCGTTCTCGACGTATTCCGTCGCGGCGGCCTCGGCGTCCTCGTGCTCGCCTGACTCGGGAACGTCCTCGGCGTGCGCGTCGGCGTCGCGCTCGTCGCCATCCTGAGCCTCTGCCTCGGCACCCTCAGCATCATCCGCGTACCCAGCGTGGTCTGCGTGGTTCGCTTCTGCGGATTCGTGCGCGTACTCGTCGCTATCCTCGGCAACCGCATCGCCGTCGACGTGCTCGTCGGCTTCGACGTGATCGTCGCCAGCGTCCTGTTCGGTAGCCTCGTGCTCGTCCTGAGCCTCGGCCTCGCCGACCGGGGCCCATTCATCCGCGGCGGACTGAGCAGCGTCCTCGGCCGCGTCGTGACGCTCGGAGGCCTCGCCTTGCTCCGGAGCCTCAGTGGAATCGAGCGCATCGGCCGTCTCGGCCTCGTCCTGTTCATCCTCTTCGGAGGCGGGATGCCAGGGCGCCGGGGGCTCCTCGTCGATCGGATAGGTGAACACGTCGCGCAGGTGGGGCGCGACCTTTGGCGTGGGACGCGTCGTCGGGGTCTCAGAGTCAGACTCGACGGAGGCGCCGGTGTCAACCTCTTCGACATCCTCCTGCACGGGCGCCACAATCTCGGGCGCCGTCGATGCGGAGGCCAGGAGCTGCGGCGCATGACCGTACAGGCGCGGCCCCACCGCATTCACGTCGAGGAACAGGCGGCCGTTCGACATCTGGCGCAGGTTCATGAGGTGCACCTCGACGCCCGAGGTCGCCAGGATGGACAGGGCGGGGCGCACCGAGGGATCGATCTCGCCGGCGACGATGATGAGTCGCGGGCCCGGACCCACGGCCGGGGGCATCGAGTCACGGAACTGCGCCCAACCGACCCGGAAGCCCTCGGGACCCGACGGGTATTCGCCGGCCAAGTCGGACCACGAGATCGAGGCGACCTCAGCCAGTCGCGACAGCGAGGTAATAAGGGTCTCAGAGTCGAGTTCTTTCAGAATTTCGACGGACACAATCTGCCCCGAGACATCGAGAGCTGTCAGGCGCGGCGTCTCCTCGTCGCCCTGGCCCGTCATATCACGCCAGGTCACGGGGAACAGCGGGCGCGACACGATCTGCAGGACCTGCTGGCAAATAGCGTCAACCAGTTCGGGACCCAGATCCTGCGCAACCGGATATCCGAATTGAGCGGGGACGAGGTGTCCATCCTCGAACTCAAACAGGGCCATCGCTCTTTCCTTCACGTGTATGGGGCGCTCGGGGCCATTGTTTCATACGTTCCAAAAGAAACAAGGATGACACAGGGACAATGGGATGGATACCACGTAAGCATCTGCTTGTGGATCGCCCGCCGACAAGGCCCCTCAGGTACGGCACACCACGCGCCCACAGCCCTTCACATCGGTAGAAGAGTCGCGACAGCGGCACGCTGACAACCCGACGACAGGATGCCGATCACCGACCCAACATTCACGGTTGAGACATCAAGATTCTTCCGACAGACCACGCGCACTCCCCGCGATTGTCGACACACACCGCCCCACCTAGGCCTCTCCCAGGTTCGGACATTCATAAACGACACTTCGTCACATCAAGAGACCCATGACGCGCACGAATATGCTCAGCGGCCACCAGGCAAACGAAACGCCCGACGCAACCCACTGACACATGCTGAGCAACTATGACCAATCCCCGCCAGCGTGGGACCAATGTCGTGTACGATGGCACATATCGCTCAGAATCCGGATGGCACAGCATCTTCCATCCGGTTAGACTACTGCGTGGCAGAGCACTTGAGACAGAACAGGGTGGCATTCAATGGGCAGAGAGAAGCTGCGCATCGTTGAATATTCGGCGCCGGAGCCGCAGGTTCCCGCGTCCGAGGAAACGCGCCGCGAACTCTCTCCCTACCGCCTGCGCGCCGACTCATCGCCCCGACTGTACCCACAGTCTGAACAGGTGGTCATCCCACACTTGCCCCCCATTGAGCGTATGCCCGTCCCCGTGACACCTTTCCCCAGGATGTTCCGCGACGACCCGGAACCCGCGTAATCGTCAGGGCCGCCCCAACCGGCCACGGCCTCGCGCGACCATCCGCACACCGGATACCCGCCTCCCCACGCGCGCCCACGTGACACACTGTCACCATGAGCGAGAGCTTCCTGAAGGACCTGCGCGCACTTGTCGACGTCGATTCCTCGACCGGTACGCGTGCGCGATACTCCTCCGACGCCGGCCTCACGCGCATCCCGCCCCTGGCCGTCGCCTTTCCTCGTACGCCCGAGCAGGCGATCGCAGCCTTCGACCTCGCCCGTGCCCGCGGCGTCCCCCTCACCGCCCGAGGCGGCGGCACCTCGTGCGCATCCAACGCGATCGGCCCCGGCCTCGTCCTCGATTTCTCGCGACACATGAACCGCGTCGTCTCCATCGATCCCGAGGCCCGCACCGCCACCGTCGAACCGGGCTGCGTCGGCTCTACCCTCCAGGCTGCGGCGGCGCAGTACGGCCTGCGTTTTGGCCCCGACCCCTCCTCCCAGAACCGCGCGACGATCGCCGGCATGGTCGCCAACAACGCGTGCGGCCCGCACGCGACCGCCTGGGGGCGCACCTCCGACAACATCGTCTCCCTCGACTGCGTGGACGGGCGCGGGCGCCGCTTCACGGCCACGACTTCGCACGACGCCGCCCTCAGCGACGTGCCGGGGCTGGCCTCCCTCATCGACTCTCATCTCGCTCCCATCCGCACGCAGCTCGGCCGCTTCAAGCGCCAGGTCTCCGGCTACTCCCTCGAACACCTCGCCCCCGAGGGCGGGCGCAACCTCACCGCCATGCTCACAGGCACGGAAGGCACCCTCGTCCTCATCCTGTCCATCACCGTGCGCCTCGTGCCCCTGCCCGACGCGCCCGTGCTCGCCGCCCTCGGCTACCGATCCATGATCGAGGCCGCCGACGACGTGCCCGCACTGCTGGCCCACTCCCCCCTCGCCGTGGAAGGCATGGACCGCCGCCTCGTCGACGTCGTCCGCGCCCACAAGGGCCCCGGCGCCGTCCCCGCCCTGCCCGAGGGCGAAGGGTGGCTCCTCGTCGAAGTCGGTGCCCCCGGCGAAGACGTCACCACCTCCCTGGAGCGCGCACGCGCCCTGTGCGCCGACTCCACCGCCATCGACACGGTCGTGTACCCGCCGGGGGCCCAGGCCTCGGCCCTGTGGAGGATCCGCGCCGACGGTGCGGGCCTGGGCGGGCGCACCCCTCCGGACGGCGCTGGCGGCGGCGACCAGCAGGCCTGGCCCGGCTTCGAGGACGCGGCCGTCCCACCGCGCAGCCTCGGCGCGTACCTGCGCGACTTCACCGCCCTCATGGAGGAGTTCGACATCGACGGGCTCCTGTACGGGCACTTTGGCGACGGCTGCGTGCACGTGCGCCTCGCCATGCCGCTCGACACCCCGGCCGGCGTCGCTCACTCGCGCGCCTTCCTGCAGTCCGCGGCCCGCATCTGCGCCGCCCACGGCGGTTCCGTCTCCGGCGAACACGGCGACGGGCGCGCCCGCGGTGAGCTCCTGCGCTTCATGTACTCCCCCGAGATGCTCGACCTGTTCGCGCGCGTCAAGCACATCTTCGACCCGGACAATCTCCTCAACCCCGGAGTGCTCGCCTCCCCCATGGACGAGGCCGAGGCCGCCTCTCGCGCGCGGGCGCGGAATGCCGGGGCTGCCGGAGGCGCGCTCGAACTCCAGCCCGGCGTCGACCCCCTCGACTGTGGCCTGCGCCGCGTCGCCGCGCGCCCCATGCCCGCCGACGGCGGTTTCGCCTTCACCCACGACGGCGGCGACTTCACGGCCGCCGTCCACCGCTGCACCGGCGTCGGCAAATGCCGAGCGGGAGTGTCCGGCACCTTCATGTGCCCCTCCTACCTGGCCACGCGCGAGGAGAAGGACGTGACCCGCGGGCGCGCCCGCATCCTGCAGGAAGCCGCGAACTCGCAGCTCGTCAAGGCCATCGACTCCCCCGAGGTCCTCGAAGCCCTCGATCTGTGCCTGGCCTGCAAAGCCTGCTCGGCGGACTGCCCCGCCGGGGTCGACATGGCCCGCTACCGCTCCGAAGCGCTCTTCCGCACGTACCGGGGACGACTGCGCCCACTCAGCCACTACACGCTCGGCTGGCTGCCGCGCCTGACCCGCGTGAGTGCGCGCGTGCCCGGCCTGGCTACCCTCGCTAACACCGTCATGTCGATCACTCCCCTGCGGTCGCTGGCGTTCCGCCTCATCGGCCTGGATCCTCGCCGAGGCATGCCCGCCCTCCAGTCCGGGACCTTCACCGCGTGGGCTCGCCGCCACTCCCTGCTGGCGGGATCTATCCCGACGCTCACGCCTGACGATGGCGCATCTTCCGGTCCTACACATTCCGATGCCGCCTCCGATGCCCGCGAGCGCGGCGGCACCCCGGCCTCGCCGGTGGCGGACTCCCCGATCCTTTCCGGGCCGTGCGATCCCAGCGGGCGGCCGTACGCGCTCGTGTGGGCGGACTCGTTTAGCCAGACCCTGGACGATGCGGGGGCGCGTGCGGTCGTCGACGTGCTGGAGGCGAACGGGTTTGCGCCGATCGTCGCGCCGGATGCGTGCTGCGGCCTCACGTGGATTACGACGGGTCAGCTGACGGGTGCGAAGAAGCACCTGTCGTCGCTGCTCGGCGTCCTCGCGCCCTTTGCGGCGTCGGGGATCCCGATTGTCGGCGTTGAGCCCTCGTGCACGGCGGTGCTGCGCGACGACTTGCTCGACCTGTTGCCTGACGATCCGCGTTCGATGCTCGTGTCTTCCGCGACGCACACCCTCGCCGAAGTATTGTCGGCCGTGCCCGCATCCGCGCGCAAGCTACCGAGCCTGGAGGGCGTCGAGATCGTCGCGCAGCCGCACTGCCACCACTATTCCGTCATGGGGTGGGACACCGACCAGGCGCTGCTCGAGTCGCTGGGCGCGCGCGTGACGCGGCTGGAGGGCTGCTGCGGCCTGGCCGGGAATTTCGGCATGGAGGCGGGCCACTACGACCTGTCGGTCGCGGTCGCTTCGCATTCGCTGCTGCCGTCCCTGTCGGCGCAACCGGACGCGGTGTATCTGGCGGACGGCTTCTCGTGCCGCACCCAGGCCGCGCAGCTCGCGGGCCGTGGGGGCGTCCACCTGGCGACGCTGCTGGCGGGGAAGTAGGGGCTGATTATCGGGGAGTGAGTTCGCCATAGCCACGCCTTCTGCTCGGTACTACTAGCAATTGCTTCACGTGTGCCCTGTCCCCAAGTAGCAATGCACTGTTTAGAGGAGCATTGCACTAGATAGGGAGGCATTGCACTACCTACTATCCAGTGCAACGCTCAGCTATCTAGTGCACTGCTACAGCAACCAGCGCAATAACTACCGACTGCGCGTATGAAAACGTCGATTCGGGCCATCACACGCTTCAGTCGGCAACGCCCACAGCGCCTCAGCATTCTCAGGGATGGCAACTTGATGCGGACGAAGGAGCTGGATTGCCCACGCTCGCAACGCACTGAAGTCTTCATAGTCTCTCCAAGAGACCCGGTATATTGTCCACCCGGCACTGCGCAGATCATTTTCTCGCTGGATCCAGTCACGCTTCGCCCGAGCAAAGTCGGCTTCGTTCTTTCCGAGCTTTCCAATCCCATCGAACTCGAAGATGATCATGAGTCCCGGAATCGCGATGTCCGCAAAGTAGCGGCGCCCGTTGACGATGATCTCGAACTGGGTCACGACCTCGAAGGCGCTCACCGACTTGAGGACCCACAGCAATGCAGCTTCGGCAGGGTTGTCGCAGCCCGGGTCAGCGGCGTCTATGATTCTCTCCGCTCGCTTGTAAGGAATGCAGGTAGCCACCCGTCGCCGTTCTATCAGACGTACCTTCATCTTATCTTTGGCCATTTCTGCCAGACATCTGGCTTCATCTTGAGCAAACTTCGAGAAGCCTGACTCGTGACGCAACACCATGCAGGCTGCGACAAAAGCACTCAAAGCTTCTGAATGACACGCCATACGCACAACCGCGTCGATGACAGATTCGCATCGAAGTCCATCGATGATTTCCAACGTGTTTTCTGATGGCCGACTGGTGGTCGCGTAGACATAGACCGGCGGAACGGTAGCTACCATCGTTCTCACAGGAGGCAATCGCCGCTTTCCATGTCGCACACCGAACCACGCCACAACATCCGGATTGGCCTCCCACAATGGAATTGAACGCGCAACGAGGGCACTATTACCGACGAGAACAGCCTGCCGCTTCGCTCCGACACATACCGCAAGGAGCCTGGCCTGGGCTACTGTCGCCCATGAATCCCAGATAGTCGTGAACGCATCAGGGCTATCAACACGGACGTAGCAACCTTTCCTAATCCACACACACGTATCGGCACATGGTTGCTGAACGGTACCCTCACGCTGTGAGGGCAATGTCAGGACCGTCATCGATCGAATACTCATACATTGATGATCCTCATGTGAGCCGCACTCGTCACCCACACAACCGACCCCTGTGGATAACTCGCACTATAACGAAGCCTGTGGATAATCCCCGTTCGATACTTTCATCGGGACTCCCCCAAGCCGTGCCCCATATCAGCTCAGCCTTAGGCAGCGATGCACCACATAGGGAAGCATTGCACTAGCTACTATCCAGTGCAATGCCGTGCTATCTAGTGCATTGCTTACTCATCTAGTGCAATGCTCGTTCATCGCTCCGCACGCACCAGGCCCACAACCTTCGCCGAGGCCGGGGCACCCGTCGCGCGGGCCCAGCGGGCTGCGACATCCGACACATCGATAGACGGATCGACGAGCAGCGCGGTGGACAGCGCCTCCGCCAGCATGCCCGACGAGGCCACGACGCTGACCTGCCGCACGCCCGAACGCGTGGGGTATCCCGTACGCGGGTCGATGATGTGATGGTCCAGCAGGCGCGCAGCCTGGTCAGGAGCATCGGAGTCGGCAACCGCATGAGCGAGGACGGACACATGAGCGGTCGAGGGTTCGGAGCCACCTTCATCGCTGTTCAACGATGCACAGCCAGAACCAAGCTGGGAATCCCTGCCACCCGCGGGTGTTTCACGCGATGTTTCACGCGCGCGCAGATCGGCCGCACGCCCCGACACGGGCCCCGCCACAGGCCCGGCCACACGCCCCGCCGCAGGCTCCACGACGGGCCCCGCCACAGGCCCGGCACAAACAGCACGAGTATCCCCCAGCGGCCCCAGGTTGTCGCCGGACGTCGACAGGGACGCCATGTCGCCCACGGGCACCTCCACGACGCCGGCAATCGCCGTGGGCGCTCCGTGAGGGTCACGCAGGCCTGCGCGCCACGGCGAACCGTCGGCGCGAGTACCACTCACAGACACCGACGACGTCCCCACCGACACCAACACGCCGCGCGCTCCCATGGACACCGCCAGGTCGCGGCACGCGTCGGCGGTGTACCCCTTCGCGATGCCACCCAGGTCGAGGCGCGGGCTGGGAACATCCACACCACCGACGGACTCGGCGGGAACGCCCACTGCCCAGCGCCGCTCGCCCACACGCGACAACAGGCCACAGGACGACGACCACATCGCCGCCTCCACAACACAAGCAGACGGCGCAGGAGGCAAGGGCCTGCCCGCAACATACGCCGCCCGCATCGCCTTGACATCCCATGCGGCGACAAGAGGGCCGATCATTGGGTTGAACGCTCCCCCGGTCGCCTCCGCGAGCGCCAACGCGTCACGCAGCAGCCGGTCGGTGTCCTCGCTCACGACGAGGCCGGGGCCAGCCATAGCGGCATTGAGCCGCGAGACCTCGGAAGAAACCCGGAAAACACTCCACAGGTCCTCGTGGCGCGCCACGACCTCGACAATGGCGTTGACGATAGCCATGCCGTTCCCGCCCCAGCCGATGATGTCGACGCGGGTGC
>CALHZX010000091.1 GCA_938040725.1 uncultured Actinomyces sp.
GTCGCACCCACGAGAAGCAGGCCGAAGCACATGATGGACTTGACCACGACGTCGTCAAAGGTCATCGTCCCGCGGTCCACCGCGTCGGCCGCGGGAGCGTTCATCATTGCCTCGTAGGAGGCCATGGAATCGGCGTAGGCGCCCTGCTGGCCCTGAGGAACGCCGTACACGGGCGCTCCCTGGGGCGCCGGATAGGTGGTCTGCGCGGCGTCGCCGGCTCCGCCCTGCGCGTAGGGGTTCGTCGAACCGCCGTAAGGATTGGGCGCCTGCTGCGAGGCGGGCTGGTACCCCGGCATCGCAGGGTATCCGGCAGGAGTAGTCTGCTGGGTCGACCAGTCTTTCACGATCGAATTCATCACCGGGTTGGCCATATTTCCTCCTTGGTCAGTGATGTACTGCCACTAGTGTCGCACGTGGCACCCACAAGTGGGAAACGTTCCATTATGCGCTCAGCACAACCCTGCGTCCACGCGAGGTCAGGTGTGCCCGCACCGAGCCCCAGCCTCGTCGATGAGGCCGCCGTCAGTACCCCCGGTGGGACTCGAACCCACAACACACCGATTTTAAGTCGGTTGCCTCTGCCAATTGGGCCACGGGGGCGCGCCGGGGCGCAGGTCCAGCCTACGGCAGGTTGGCGCACGCCTCAAGCTCCGTCAGATCATCGCCTGGGCGATGCCGTCAAGAATGTCATGTTCAGAGGTGAGGACCTGCCCGATCGGATGCCCGGCAGCCTCGGCGCGCTCGAGCACGCGCGTCACAATGCGACTCCAGATGAGCGCACCGGCGGCGATGACGTCCTCGCGCCCCTCAGGCATGAAGCCCAGGGAGGCCTTCACGGACGTCGGCTGATCGACCATGAAACGCACGGCTTCCTCGAACTGCGCGACGCTCAAGCAGGCGCCGTGGATGCGTTCGGGCTGATAGGAGGTCAGGCCAAGCGCCTGAGCGGTCAGCGTGGTCACTGTGCCCGCGACGCCCACGAGGGCGCGCACACGCGCCAGGTCCACGGACTTTTCGGCGCGATCAAGCTGCTCGTCGATCCACGCAATCGCGCGCTCCTGATCCGCCGCCGGCACGCCGCCGGCTGGGTCCACGTCGGCGAGGAACTTCTCGGTGACGCGCACGGCACCCATGTCGATCGAGATCGCCTGCTCGACGCGTGTCGCGCCCAGCACAAGCTCAGTCGAGCCACCGCCGATGTCGACGACCAGCATCGGGGCGGCAACGGACTCGCCGAGCCCGCTCACCGCGCCGTTGAAGGACAGGGAGGCTTCCTCCGTGCCGACGACAACCTCGGGCTCTACGCCGATGACAGCCTTGATCTGGCGCACGAAATCCGCGCTGTTGGAAGCATCACGCGTCGCCGAGGTCGCCACGAAGCGGGTCTTCGTCGCACCCAGGGCCTCAATCATCCGCTGATACTCGACGGTGGCCTCCACCGTGCGCTCAATCGCCGCAGGATCCAGGTAGCCGCGCGCGTCCACGCCCTGCCCCAGGCGCACGATGCGCATCTGTCGGGTCAGGTCGGCAAGGCGCGGGCGACCGCTCGCATCAATATGCCCGTCGGCGACGAGCAGTCGGATTGAATTGGTTCCACAGTCAATGGCAGCTACGCGGGTCATCGCTTCGTTTCTGGTCATGTGAGTCCCGGACGAGGCCGGGGCGAACGTTGGTGGGGCCGCTCAGCAGGAGCAGCGCTCGGTGGAAAACAGGCCGCGCTCGGCGAGCATCGCGAGCGCACGATCCCCGATGGGGTTGACGCCGGGGCCCGCGGCCAGGGAGTGCCCGACCAGAGCGTGCAGACACTTGACGCGCGTGGGCATACCGCCCGCACTGACGCCAGAGATTTCGGGGACGTCGCCCAGGGACAGGCGCGCCTGGATGTATGCCTCGTGGGCGCGCGCGTAGGCGGCGCGCAGCTCCTCCTCCTGCGCCAGCTCCTCATTGAAGGTGTCCATGACGTGCTCGGCCTCAAGAGTCGAGGCACCCTTTACGGCAGCCGGGTGCGTCAGGTAGTACGTCGTGGGGAACGGCGTCCCGTCGGGCAGGCGCGGCGCAGTGGCCACGACAGTGGGCCGACCGCACACGCATCGCGCGGCGATACCGACAACTCCTCGGGGCACGCGCCCCAGCTGGCAGCGCAGGACCTCCAGGTCCTCTTCGGTGGCGTCGGTGGTGTTAACGAGGCTCATTCTCCGCTTTCTTGGCCGGTGGTCGTCGCCTGTCCCGACTGGCTGGTGTCAGCCGACGGGATGGGCGTCGTCGTGGGCGGCTGGTCCGCCTTCCCCACTAGGATACCGAGCTGCTGCACCCAGGGGCGCGCCGGTCCAGTCGAGGCCGCGGCAGCAGCCAAGGCGGAATCCTGGTATTGCGGCCCCGGATCCACCACCGTGTATTGAGTCTCACCGGGGCGAACGTATCCGAGGCGTTCGCGCGCCTGCGTCGAGATGTAGTCGGGGTCATTCCATAGATCCAGCTGCCGCTGCATGTCGGCATTCTTCTGCTGCTGCTGGGCCACCTGGGCCTTGATCTGCGCGAGTTCTCGTTCCTGCTGCCACCACTGGTACAGGCTCGGCACGAGCATGACGGACAGGATCGCCGCGACCGTCAGAACGACAACGAGACGCGTGGACACGTCGAGGCCGCCGATCGACAGGATGGAACGTCCCTCCCCCGTCGGTCGCGTCACCGTCTTCTTCTCCGCGCGCCTCTCAGAGCGGAAGAAACGGCGACTCGCTCCCTCCTGCTGCTTCTCCTTCGTGGCCTTCACGCGCTTCTTCGCCGAGGCCTCGGCCCCCTTCGAAGACTTCGCGGCCTTTGCGGCAGCCCTGCGCTGACGCGACTTTTCCGCGTTAATCTCACGCGTCGTACGCGCCGCCTCCGACGAGGAGGAGCGACGACGCGAGGA
Organism: uncultured Actinomyces sp.; assembly: GCA_938040725.1. GTDB lineage: Bacteria > Actinomycetota > Actinomycetes > Actinomycetales > Actinomycetaceae > Pauljensenia. The sequence goes on from CALHZX010000091.1 coordinate 2,909, forward strand.
GGGGCGGCAGGAAGGACGACGACTAGCCATTCTTCTATCGTGCCCTACATCGACGCATTTGGCTGATCCCCACGCCGAAAAAACTCCGCGCGGACCCTTGCGGGCCCGCGCGGAGCTATGCGGCTAGTTGCCTAGGCTCACTTGAAGCGAGGGAAGGCGGAACGGCCGGCGTACACGGCGGCCTCACCCAGCTGCTCCTCAATGCGCAGCAGCTGGTTGTACTTGGCCACGCGCTCGGAACGAGCGGGAGCACCGGTCTTGATCTGGCCGGAGTTGGTGGCGACGGCCAGGTCAGCGATCGTGGTGTCCTCGGTCTCGCCGGAGCGGTGCGAGGTCATCGAACGGTAGCCGTTGCGGTGAGCTTCCTCGACGGCGTCAAGGGTCTCGGTCAGCGAACCAATCTGGTTCACCTTCACGAGCAGCGCGTTCGCAGCACCCAGCTCAATGCCCTTCTTCAGGCGGGCGGGGTTAGTAACGAACAGGTCGTCGCCGACCAGCTGGACGCGGCCACCGATCTCGGCGGTCAGGGCCTTCCAAGCATCCCACTCGTCCTCATCCAGCGGATCCTCGATGGAAACCAGCGGGTAGTTCGAGATGAGCTTCTCGTAGTACTCAACCATGTACTCGGTCGAACGGCCTTCGCCCTCGAACTGGTACAGGCCGTCCTTGAAGAACTCGGAGGAGGCGACGTCCAGGGCCAGGGCAACATCTTCGCCCGGCTTGAAGCCGGCCTTCTCGATCGCGGAGACGATCAGGTCGAGGGCCTCAGCGTTGGAGTCCAGGTTGGGGGCGAAGCCGCCCTCGTCGCCCAGACCGGTGGACAAACCGCGGTCCTTCACGACGCCCTTGAGCGTGTGGTAGACCTCGGCGCCCCAGCGCAGGGCCTCACGGAAGGAGGGAGCGCCGAGGGGGGCGATCATGAACTCCTGGATATCAACGTTGGAGTCCGCGTGGGAGCCACCGTTGAGGATGTTCATCATGGGGACGGGCAGGACGTGAGCGTTGGGGCCGCCCAGGTACTTGTACAGGGGCAGGTCCGCGTACTTCGCGGCGGCCTTGGCGACGGCGAGGGAGACGCCGAGGATGGCGTTCGCGCCGAGCTTGCCCTTGTTGGGGGTGCCGTCCAGGTCGATCATGGCCTGGTCGATGTAGCGCTGATCGTCAGCTTCCTCGCCGATGAGCTCGGGAGCGATCTGCTCGACGACGGCGTCAACGGCGTCCTGGACGCCCTTGCCGAGGTAGCGGCCCTTGTCGCCATCGCGACGCTCGACGGCCTCGAACGCGCCGGTGGACGCGCCGGAGGGAACGGACGCGCGCGCAGCGGTGCCGTCCTCGAGGACGACCTCGACCTCAACGGTCGGGTTACCGCGCGAGTCGAGGATCTCGCGTGCACCAATGCCTTCAATAACTGCCACGTCATTCTCCAATCGATGTTGTTGCGTGGAAGCGGTCAGTACAACGGTAATACGGACCGCCATATGTGGTCACCCCCGGCGAGGGGGACGTTGTGTTGTGCGGTGCTTTCACCCCGACTTTTGTGCCCGGACAAGCGACATTAGTCCCTGCCAGGGGCACTGTGAGCGAATACTCACACGTCCGTCAGTTGGCGCTGCCGCCACCCATGAGGGTCGCCAGGTTGCTGTCCTTCTGACCGGAGACCGCGTCGCCGAACATCGGCGTCGTCGCGCCCTGCGCACCGCCCAGCGAGGGCTGGACGAAACGCGGGTTCACGCGCACGTCGGAGCTGTCGCGGGCCTGCGCGAGGACCTGGTCAAGCTGCTGCACGGCCGATGGATTGGACTGCGCGACCTGGTTGAGGTTCTGGGTGAGCAGGATCGACTTCACAGTTGCGCGGGTGGCGGGCCCCAGCGTGCCGAGAGACTGATCCCCCAACTGCTCGGAGGCGCGCGCGGCAATCTGGTCGATCTGCTCGTCGGAGACTTCTGCGCCCACAGAGGCACCGGCGGCCTCCAGGAGCGGCAGGTTCACGAGCTGCGAGCGAATTTGCGCATCGGCGATCTGCTGGCCACCCGTGAGCACAGACATCTGCTGGGCGGCCTGCGCAACCTCTTCGTTGGAGTACGAGCCGGACGAGCTGACGACGGCGGCACCGGGATGGGCGGAGCATGCCCCCATGCCCAGTCCTGCGGCCACGATCAAAGCGGCGGTGGCGAGCTGGCGTGTGTAGCGCACGAGCGTTCCTTCCTCAGATATGTTGCGACGCAATAGGACCAGTGTATTCCACCACAGGCACTACTCGCCAAAAGGCAC
>CALHZX010000092.1 GCA_938040725.1 uncultured Actinomyces sp.
GGCGATGGCGTCGACGACGCGCTTGGAGTCCTCGTCGACGACCTTGCCGAAGATCGTGTGGTTGCCGAGCAGCCACGGGGTGGGGGCCACGGTGATGAAGAACTGGGAGCCGTTGGTGCCCTTGCCCATGCGCTTGCCGGCGTTGGCCATGGCGAGCAGGTAGGGGTCGTTGAAGTTCAGCTCGGGGTGGATCTCATCGTTGAACTGGTAGCCAGGGCCACCGGTGCCGGTGCCGAGGGGGTCGCCGCCCTGGATCATGAAGCCGGGGATCACGCGGTGGAAGATGGTGCCGTCGTAGAGGGGACGCGAGGTCTTCTGACCGGTCTTCGGGTCGACCCATTCGCGCTCGCCCTTGGCCAGGGTCACGAAGTTGTTGACCGTGTTGGGGGCGTGGTTGGGGAACAGTTCGACGGTGATGTCGCCAGCGGAGGTGTGAAGAATAGCTTTCATGGGACCAATGGTCGCATCTTTTCCTGGGGGTTTCCTGTCCGTCACGCACCTCACGCGAGCCGGTGGGCTGCAGATCACAGCCTGGTGTTGCACAATAGAAGTGAGTGGCGCGTCCGCGCCCCTGTTTATTGTGGACAGAATCGGAGACATCATGGTTACTTCGCCGACTTTCGATGCAGATAAGCTGCGTGCATCGTCGCAGCAGCTTCGCGACGCCGCTGCCATTTACGCCGGCAAGGTTGCCGTGCGGGCTGCCGATCTGGCTGGCCAGGGCGTTGACTGGGCCGCGCCTCGCGCCCAGGCTGCGCTGCATTCCGCGATTGAGCACGCGACCCCCGCGATCGAGAACGCTGCCGCTCGTGCGCAGGCTGCCGCCGCGCAGGCCGTTCCGGCGATCGAGAATGCTCGCGAGCACCTCGTGGACGACTACCTGCCGCGCGCTTCCCTCGCCGTCGACCAGGCGGGTGCCGCGCTGTCGGCTCGTGGTTCACTGTCGGAGCGTGCTCGCCGCGCGTCCGAGGCCTCGGCCGTCGCCCTCGCGACGCCCACGCCTAAGCGCCGCAAGTGCCGCGTGCTGCGCGCCTTCGGCCTGACGGCCCTGGTGGGTGCCGTCGCCGGCGCGGGCTACATCCTGTGGAAGCGTTCGCAGCCGATCGAGGATCCGTGGGCCGAGGAGTACTGGGCGGATCTGGACACGGATTCCTTCGTGCCGGACACCGAGGCTGAGAAGGCTACGTTCGAGGGCTGACTCTTCACAGCTTGTGCGGGTGGGGCCGCGACGCGACGCGTCGCGGCCCCACCCGTTGCGTGCGAGCCTCGTGTTGCCAGCGCGCGTTGTCCGCTGCCCGACCCGGGTCCTCGGGCGGAACCGGGACGAAGGAGGCGCGCCGCACGCGCAACGGCTCACCCGAGGAGAGCGCGCAGGACCTGTGCGACCCCGGCCTCGTTGTTGGAGGGGGCAATAAAGCGCGAGGCCTCGACGACATCCTGCGAGGCGTTGGCCATCGCGAAGGACAGGTCCCCCTCGCTCATCATCGACAGGTCGTTACCGGCGTCACCGAAGACGGCGGTCTGAGAGCGATCCACGCCGAGGAAGCGCTGCAGGTCGCGCACGGCGCTGCCCTTGTCGACGCCTCGGATCTGCAGGTCCGCCCAGTTAGCGCCGGAAATCGCGTACTGGTGCGTGTCGGCGAAGTTGGCCAGGGTGGCCTCCGCGAGCGCCTCAACCGGGCCGAGGACAAAGACCGCTAGCTTGACGATCGCATCGTCGATCTCGCCGGCCTCAATCCCGTCGATGATCGCGATCTGGTCATCCACGCGCTTGGTGCGGTGATAGTAGGGCATGACGCCGTCGACGAAACGGTCGTCGATGCGCTCGACGTAGGCAAATTGCTTGCCACACATGACCAGGCCTCCATCGATCCCGTCCGGACCCGAGGTGGCCTCGCGGACGAGACGGATGACCTCGCGCACCGTGGGGGTGTCCACCGGGTGGGAGGAGACCTCGACGCCGTCGCGCATGACGATTCCACCGTTTTCCCCGATGACGGTCATGCCGGGGCACCCGGGGAACATCTCGATGAGGGTCCACACCTGGCGGCCGGACGCGGGCGCGAAGGTGACGCCGCGCGCGTCCATCTGGTCAAGCAGCTCGTCCATGCCGGGCGGGAAGTTCTTGTCATCGTCCAGGAGGGTGCCGTCCATATCGACGGCGGCCAGGCGCAGGTCGGCGCCCGCGTAGCGAGACGGGTCGGTGGGGGTGATCATGGCTCCATTGTGCCCGATCAGTGGACCACACGCCCAGCCCCGGCCTCGTCGATAGGGGGGACGAGGCCGGGGCCGAGCAACGCTAGCGGGAGCGGTCGGGCGAGCCGACGCTACTCTCGCCCCTCGCGCACGCTCGCGAGGATTCGGCGGCGCAGCGGGACGGTTGCCTCGGAGGCAACGACGATGAGAATGACGCCCACAATCGCCGAGGCGAGCGCAATGAGGAAGCCCTTTCCCGCACCCGCCGCAAGCATCGGCGACATGAACACCATGCCGAGCAGCATCGAGCCGACGATCATGACGAACGCGGGGATCACGACCTCGAGGCGACGGCTGCGGTCCATGAAGCCGCGCGGCGACCCCATGTAGGACAGGGCACGCACCTGGTCGGCGGAGTCGAGGACGCGGATCGACTGGTTGACCGCAGTCGACACGGCGCCCAGTGCGAGGGTGATCGCGAAGGTCAGCAGCATGCCCCGGTTGATGTCGCCGATGAGGATGCGCCCGACCTCGTCCGTAGAATCCCCGCTCATCGAGATCGTGGAGGCGGCCGGATACATGACGCCCACGAGGAACCCGACGAGGGCCACCGCCCCGAAGGAGCGCCACACGGCGCGCGGATCGTCGGCCATGCGGCGCCCGGCCACCATCATCTGGGGGCTGCGCGAAGCCCGGGCCATGATGCGCCCCATGAGGCTGATCGACCAGACGCCCACCAGGTTGACGATGAGGAAGATCGCGCCTATAAACCCCATGAAGACGGCCATGCCGATCGCGGTTCCCAGGTTCATCGCGAGCGTGCCGACGCTCAGCCACACCACGAGGAGGACCAGCCCGAGGACGGGACCGACCGCGCTCACGCGGCCCGCATGCGTGCGGCGTGCGACGCCTAGGGGCGTGATTGCGACCTTGCGCATGGCCAGCCACGAGGACAGGGCGGCCAGGAGGATCATGGCGAGCCCCTCGACGAGGAGGGCGACGACCCCCACCCACATCTCGCTGGCCCCCATCGGGCGCCCCTGGAAGGACAGGGAACCCCACGCGGGCAGCGTCACGGCGTACAGGATCGAGCCAACGACGACGCCGACGGCCGCGAACACACAGGTTTCGAGGATGCAGGCGAGCTTCGTCTTTCCCGGCGCGAGGCCGACGAGGCGCAGGACCGCGAGGTCACGCTCACGCCTGCTCATGCCCAGGCGCGCAGCCGCGGCCCCCATCGAGATGATGGGGACGATCAGCAGAGTCGCCGCGAAGTACGCAAGCATCACATAGAAGGGCGCCATCCCGTCGAGGGTCGACGGGTCATCGCCCGTTGCGGACGTGGCAGCCACGGCTGCACGTGCCCCGAAGGCCATGACGCCTCCCGTCACCGCGAGCAGGAACGCGTGCGGCAGAGCGAAGGCAGCGACCGTGAGGACACTCGTCGCCCGGTCGCGCGACCGTAGGAGCGCCCCGGCGGCGGTGCGCACGGCGCTCATCGGGCCACCCCCTGGATGGGGGCGCCACTGCCTCGGGCCTCGAGGGAGATGCGGCCGTCGCGCACGTGGATCGTGTGCGGCAGGCGCGCGGCAACGGCAGGGTCGTGGGTGACGAGGACCAGGGAGGCGCCCGTGGTAGCGCAGGCGCTGGTCAGGAGGGACATGACCTCGCCGCCGGTGGCCTGGTCGAGGGCACCCGTGGGCTCGTCCGCGAAAATCACCGAGGGATCGGTGGCGAGCGCGCGACCGATCGCGACGCGCTGGGCCTGGCCGCCCGAGAGCTGGCCGGGGCGGTAGGGGCCGGCACCGTCGAGGCCGAGGTTGGCGAGAATCTCGCGGGCGCGGCTCAGGGCCTGCGACTTGGGCGTGCCCGCGAGCATGAGGGGCATCGCGATGTTCTCCTGCGTGGGCAGCTCAGGCAGGAGCTGGCCGTCCTGGAACACGAAGCCGAAGCGGCGCAGGCGCAGGTCGGAGAGCACCCGCTCCGACATGGTCGTCATCTCTTCGCCGTCCAGGGTGATGGACCCTGAGCTGGGGCGCAGCACGCCCGCCAGGCAGTGCAGGAGCGTGGTCTTACCGGAGCCCGAGGGACCCATGATCGCCACCTGCGTGCCCTGCGGGAGGGTCAGGTCGACGCCTGCCAGGGCGTGGACGGGCGTGTTCCCACGCATGTATGTCTTCGTTAGTGCTCGGGTCACCAGACCCGCCGTGTCGTATGTCATGTGTGAACGATAGGCCCGCAGCCCCGCGCGTTTCTATGAGGGGCTGCCCTGGTCGCCCCCTGAGAGTCCCCCGACATCAACGCCGCAGTTGCTACGTTTGACGCATGAACCCCGCCCTGGATCCCCTCGCCGCCCAGCTGCTGCTACGCGCCTACGCGCGGGCCACGAACATGCTCATCGCGGGGCGTTCCTTCGCGACGGACGACCCGACGCTCGCCGCCCTGCTGCGCGCCTTCGGCGCCCACGTGCATCCCCTGTCGGACGCCAAGGGGACCCCGGCCTCGCCCCCGGTGGTCTTCGCACTCAAGGAAGACGCGACCCCGAGTCCTGGAGCGATCACGGTCCTGGCACCGCACGGCGTGTTCCGCACCGTCGTCGCCCCCGACGGGCGCACCATCACGGGCCCCGACGACGAGGGGCGCATCGAGTGGGCGCGCGCCCACATGCCCGTCACCGAGGCGGCGGCACGCGCACTGGCTCCCCAGGTGGCGGGCCGAAGCGTGGGGATCTCCCTCGTCCTGGAGCCGAAGACGGCCGCGCTCGCCCTCATGCTCTCCGAGGCCGGAGCGCGCGTGAGCGTCTTCGGCTGGGCGTCCGAAACCCGCGAGGACGTCGCGGCCCGCCTGCGCGACGCCGGCATCCCCGTGTTCGCGGACTCGCGCGCCTCCCGCGAGCGCGAGTGGGAGCTTGCGCGCGAGTTTTTGGCCCAGCTCAGCGAATTCCTCCTCGATGATGGCTCCCACCTGATCCGCCTGGCGCACGAGACGGACCTGTGCCCGGGCGTCCTGGACGCGCTGGTCGGCGCGGCGGAGGAAACCACCTCGGGGCTGCGCCCCCTGCGTTCTTTCGCCCTGCGCATTCCGGTCCTGGCCTCGAACGATGCTCGTTCGAAGACCCTGTTCGACAACGCCTACGGGACGGGTCAGTCGTGCTGGACGACGATCCTCGACCTGATCGACCCGCGCGGCGTGGGCGCGCCCGTGGCGGGAATGAGCGTCGTCGTCATCGGCTACGGTGACGTGGGGCGCGGCTGCGCACGCTTCGGCGCGGCGCTCGGCGCCCGCGTGACCGTTGTGGAGCTGGACCCCGTGCGCGCCCTCCAGGCGTCGATGGACGGGTTCGCCGTGGCCTCGCTGGAACAGGCCGCCCCCAGCGCCGGCATGCTGATCTCCGCAACGGGCGAGCGTTCGACGATCCCGCTGAGCGCGCTGGAGGCGGCGCCCGATGGTGCGATCGTGACTGTCGCCGGCGGCGTCGACGGGGAGGTGTCCATCGACGAGGCAGTGGCCGCCTCCTGGGTCATGGCCGAGTCGGGCGATCCCCACGTGCAGACACTGACCAGCCCCTCCGGCAAGACGCTGCACGTCCTCGAGCGCGGGGAGGGCATCAACTACACGGCGGGCGAGGGAAACCCCATCGAGATCATGGACATGAGCTTCGGCGTGCAGCTGGCGTCCCTGGGCGAGCTCCTCACCCACGAAGGCGAGCTGGCTCCCGGCCTGCACGACCTGCCGCGCGAGGCCGACAACGCGGTGGCCGCGGCGGCGCTGGCCGCCCTGTCCCTGTCGTAGTCGCAGCTCACGTCCACCGGCGGGCGGGTGCGCCCGCCCCACTTCTACACTGTTAGTCAGCGTCCCCCCACTGAAAGGTCCCCCATGAGCGACGTGGTCGTCTGGTCCGCCGGCATGGTTATCCCGATCACCGCCCCCTCGATCCTCGACGGCGCTGTCGCCGTCCGTGACGGGCGCATCGAGCACGTGGGAGCGCGCGACTGGGTCATCGAAACGCTCGCGCAGCGCGGCCTTTCCTTCACCGAACGCCACTTTGACGGCGTGCTGCTCCCCGGCCTCGTCAATGCGCACACGCACCTGCAGTACACGGGCATGGCGTCCGTGGGCGCGGGGCAGTACCGCGGTTTTGACGACTGGGCGCGCGCCTTCGACGAGGTCTACGACGCGGGCGGCCTGGACTGGGGAGGCGACGCGGCCGCGGGCGCGCGCCTGCTCCTGGCCAGCGGCACGACCGCCGCCGCCGACGTGGTGACGGACGCAGCCGCGGCCTCGGCGCTGCACGACGCCGGACTGCACGGCGTCGCCTACTGGGAGGTCATGAGCTGGTCGAACGAGGAGTGGCAAGCGCGCGGTGAACGCGAAGTCTCCGCGTCTCTGGACACGATGCCGACCCCTCCGGCCGTGGGCATCTCCCCGCACGCCCCCTACTCCCTCGACGCCGAGCCGCTGCTGGATCTGCCAGACATGGCCCGGCGTCGCGGCATGCGCATCCACATTCATCTGGGCGAGTCCCACTCCGAGGCCGAATGGTCCGAGACGCGCACGACCGACCTCGCCGACCTGTGGAAGAGCGAGCATTCCTCGTCGTTCACGGCGATGCGCTCGCGCGGAGGTGGCTTCTCCTCGACGCAGTTCGTCGATCAGCTGGGCGTCCTCGGGCCCGACTGCCACGTCGCGCACGGCGTGTACATGCGCGCCGACGACCGCAGGCGACTGCGCGCCCGCCAGACGGCGGTGGCGCTGTGCCCGCGCTCGAACCGGGTGATCGGCCTGGACGCGCCGCCCGTCGGTGCCTACCTCGCGGAGGGCAACATGATCGCGGTCGGCACGGACTCCCTGTCCTCTTCTCCCTCCCTCGACCTGCTCGAGGACGTCGCCCTCCTCTTCGACCTGGCGCGATCCCAGGGCTACGAGGACCAGGACCTGGCGCGACGCCTCCTGCAGGCCGCGACCCTGGGAGGCGCCACCGCGATGGGCCTGGCAACCGGCCCCGACCGCCTCGGTCAGCTCCAGTCGGGCGCGGTCGCCGACATGTGCGTCGTCGACGTGCCCGTCACCTCGATCGTGGAGACCATCGACACCGTCGCCCGCCACGGCACCGGTCGCGTCGTTGAAACCGTCGTGTCCGGGCGCGTGCGCTACTCGGCCTCTCGCTAACTCCTTCGTTTCCCCTTCGTTCAGCTTCCCTTTCCCTTCGTTTGGAGCTCCGCATGACCGACGTGTCACCGCTGATTGACGCCATGGGCCTCGCGCCCCACCCCGAGGGCGGCCACTACCGCCGCACGTGGACCGCGCCCGCCCGCGTGGACACGCCGCGCGGGAGCCGCCACAGCGCCTCCGCGATCATCTTCCTCCTCGACCGCGACGAGGAGGCCCGCTGGCACCTCGTGCACTCCGACGAACTGTGGATCTGGTCGGGACCCGGAGCCCTCGAAGTGCACCTGGGAGGCAACGGGGAAGCCCCCTCGGCCGACCCGCGCATCGTCACGCTGGGCTCTCCGGCCGGAGCGCAGGCCTCCGATCCGACGAATCCCGTGCAGGTCCTCGTGAGAGCCGGCACCTGGCAGCGCACCTTCGCCCGCGGCGACTACGCGCTGGCCACCTGCGTCGTCTCCCCCGAGTTCACCTTCGACGACTGGAAGCTCGCCGAGGGAGCCTAAGACCGACGGCTCGGATGCTCAGGGAACGATCGCGCCGCTGGGCGCCTTGAACGCGCGAGCACCGACGTTCGGGCATAGGGTGAGACCATCCGCTCAACCAAAACGAGCGTCTCGTTCCAAGGAGGAAACATGGGTCTGGAAGATCTGAAGAAGCAGGCTGAAGAGGGTCTCGAGAAGGCCAAGGAAACCTTCGGCGAAGAAAACGTCGAGAAGGCCGTCGAGGCCGCCAAGGACAAGGCGACCGAGGTCGTCTCCGATCTGAAGGACAAGTTCCAGAAGTGACCTGACGGGAGGGCTGGGCCGATGCAGCCCGGCCCTTTCGCATGCCCGCACGACACTGTGTCCCATCCCCCAACCCCACAAAACACCAACGATTCCAACGTTTTCCCGGCCCAGGCCTCGTTCCATTGTTTCGTGCAGCGAAACGACGCCAGCGTATTTTGCGGCGCGCCTATACGCTCATCGAGTCAGACCCGCCCTCACCGGCGGATTTCCTCACGTCACTGGGAGGCCCCATGCGCCGCTCTGTCCGTTCCCTCGCTGCCGTTGCCGCCATCGCGGCACTCGGCCTGGCCGCCTGCTCGGGCGGCACGAGCTCCTCTTCTTCCTCCGACGCCGAGCAGACCTACGGCCCCGGCGCCCTGCCGACCGTGACGGAAGGCAAGCTCACCGTCGCCACCTCCGACCCCGCCTACTCGCCGTGGATCCTCGACAATGACCCGGCCTCGGGCGAAGGCTACGAGTCGGCCGTCATCTACGCCCTGGCCGAGGAACTCGGCTACACCGCCGACAACGTCCAGTGGGTGCGCGCCACCTTCGATTCGTCGATCACCCCCGGCGCGAAGGACTGGGACCTGAACATTCAGCAGTTCTCCATCACCGACGAGCGCAAGAACGCCGTCGACTTCACGTCCCCGTACTACACGACCACCTCGGCCATCATCGCCAAGGCCGGCACCCCGGCCGCCAGCGCGAAGTCCATCGCTGACCTCAAGGACGTCCTCATCGGCGTCCAGGCCGGCACCACCTCTCAGCAGTTCGCGTCCGAGAACCTCGAGCCCGGACTCACCCAGAAGCTGCAGATGTTCAACTCCTCCGACGACACGGTCCTGGCCCTGCAGACGGGCCGCGTGGACGCGATCGTCGTCGACCTGCCGACCGCCTTCTACATGGTCTCCGCGCAGATCGATGACGGCGTCATCATCGGCCAGTTCGACGACACGACGGGCGGCGAGGAGTACGGCATCGTCCTGCCCAAGGGCTCCAAGCTGACCCCCACGGTCTCCGCCGCGGTCGATCGCCTGGCTGAGTCCGGCAAGCTCGCCGAGCTGCAGGAGAAGTGGCTGAACGAGGCACAGAACGTGCCCACCCTTAAGTGAGGCCCCTGCACTCATGAGTGACTACTCGAGTGACGCAGCGGCCACGCTCACCGTTTCGGCGGTGGAGCGTGGCCGCCGCGCTTATCGGCGCAAGCAGACGGTTCGGTCAATTCTCGTCTCCCTGGCCTCCACGGTCGTGGTCGCGGGAATCCTCATCACCGTGGTCGTCAACTCCGACGGGTGGGAGGCCACCCGCAACACCTTCTTCAACGGCAAGTACTTCGTCGAGGCCTTCCCCCAGGTCCTCTCCGGCCTGTGGCTGAACATCCGGATCCTGCTGATCGCGGTGCTGGGCGTCGCGGTCTTCGCGACTCTGCTGGCGGCCGCGCGCACGCTGGCCGGTCCCGTGTTCTTCCCGATCCGCTTCCTGGCGGCCGCGTACACGGACATTTTCCGAGGCGTCCCCTTCCTGGTCGTCCTCTACCTGATCGGCTTCGGTATTCCCGCGCTCAACCCGACGACGCGCATCCCGACCGCGTTCCTGGGAACGGTCGCGCTGATCCTCACGTACTCCTCGTACGTCGCCGAGGTGCTGCGCGCGGGCCTGGATTCCGTGCACCCTTCCCAGCGTTACGCGGCACGCTCGCTGGGCCTGTCCCACGGCCAGACGCTGCGGATGATCATCGTGCCGCAGGCGATCCGAAAGGTCACGCCCGCCCTCATGAACGACTTCATTTCCATGCAGAAGGACGTCGGCCTGATCTCGGTCCTGGGCGCGGTCGACGCGATCCGTTCGGCGCAGATGGTCCAGGCCAAGACCTACAACATGACGTCCTACGTCGTGGCCGGTCTGCTGTTCATCATCTTGTCGTTCCCCTTCATTCGCCTGTCGGACTGGTACACGGCCCGACTGCGTAAGCGCGAGCAGATGGGAGGCACCGTCTGATGTCGGTTCCCACGATGAACGAGGCCTCCCCTGCCTCGGACAACACGACCCCGGTTCTGAGCGCCGTCGGCGTCGTCAAGCGCTTCGGCGACAACGTCGTCCTGCGCGGCCTGGACCTGGACGTCGCGGCGCACGAGGTCGTGGTCCTCCTGGGCGCGTCGGGCTCGGGTAAGTCGACGCTGCTGCGCTGCGTGAACCTGCTGGAGCGTGTGGACGACGGCCAGATCTTCCTCGCTGGCGAGGACATTACGGACCCGCGCGCGAACGCGGATCGGATCCGCGCGCGCATCGGCGTGGTGTTCCAGCACTACAACCTGTTCCCGCACATGTCGGTGCTGGACAACGTGACCCTGGCCGCACGCAAGGTGCACGGCTGGGAGAAGGATCGCGCGCACGAGCGCGGCCTAGAGCTGGTGGATCGCATCGGCTTGAAGAACAAGGCGAAGGAGTACCCGGATCGCCTGTCGGGCGGCCAGCAGCAGCGCGTCGCCATCGCACGCGCGCTCGCCACGCACCCGGAGCTGCTCCTGCTGGACGAGATCACGGCGGCGCTGGACCCGGTGCTCGTGGGCGAGGTCCTCGACCTCGTGCGCGAGATCAAGGAGCAGGGCTCGACCATCCTCATGGCGACGCACGAAATCAGCTTCGCCCGCCAGGCGGCCGACCGCGTCGTGTTCCTGCAAAACGGCCAGATCGTCGAGCAGGGCCCACCCGAGCAGGTCATCGACAACCCGCGCGAACAGGCCACCAGGGACTTCCTGGCGCGCATCCTGCGCTGACGCCTCATCAATACAGGAGGGCCCGGACCGGTCGTGAACCAGTCCGGGCCTGTGTCATAACAGCATGTCGCACATCACTTGTAAAGACACAAAAGAAATTAACTCTGGCACCGGATCATGCTACGCTAGCCCATGTACGGATAACTTCCGTACAGACGAAAGAGAGGCTCACATGAGCACCAGGAAGACACGACGCCTGGACCTGCGCCTCACCGAAGAACAGGATGCACTCATTCGTCGGGCGGCCGAACAGGACGCCCGTAGCATCAGCGATTTCATCCTGTCCACCGTCACGATGGAAGCCCAGCGCCGCCTCGCAGACCAGCGCTTCTTCATCCTGAACGAAGAGGATCACGCCCGCTTCGAAGAAATCCTTGAGGCCTCGCCGACGGACGATCCCAAGCTGCGCAAACTCTTTGATCGCCCCTCACCCTTCGGCACTCACATCGACCTGAACACACCGAACACCTCCGAGAACTGATGTACGTATCAGTCCTGCAAGAGCCGCGGCCTCTCGAACGGAGGGACGACCGGTCGCGTTTCCAATCAGGCAACACTGAGATAGACGATTGGTTTCACCGATTTGCGTGGCAGAACCACCGAGCCGGAAACGCTCGCATCTTCGTCACAACGCAGGAACCAGAGACGCTTGGTTTCTACGCCCTATCGATGGGGGCAGTGCAGCGCAGCACACTCCTAGATGCCCTCAAACCTGGCCAACGCCCGGAGCCATGCCCAGTTCTCTTCCTCGCGCGACTCGCCGTCGATCAGCGCGCGCAGGGACGAGGCATCGGCGCAGCCCTGCTCAAAGATGCACTCTTGCGAGCCTACAAGCTCAGTCATGAGGTGGGATTCGCTGCCCTCCTGGTCCACTGTGCCAACGACCACGCGCGCGACTTCTACCTCAACCAGTCCTCGAACTTTGTTCCCTGCCCGGGAGCGGAGAACCACCTGGTGTTGCCGCTGCACGCCCTGCGGGAGTTTATCGACGCTCTGTGAGATGCCCGATCGGGCACCAATACGGGAGGGCCCAGGATCCGCAGATCCTGGGCCCGAAGCGTTGTCAGTAGAAAATCAGTTGGCGCCCTCGGTGATGGTCACCTTGAAGTCGGTCGTGATGCCATCCGGATCGGTCAGGCTCACGGTGATCGGGTCGTCTTCCTCGCCCAGCGCACGCAGCGGGTGCAGGGTGACAATGTTCTTCTCGGACTTGCCGACCTCGAGGGCGGTCGGGTCAGAGACCTCGATCGTCCACTTGGCGGCCTTGTCGGAGTCGGCCAGCTTGATTTTCAGGTCGCGCTTCTCGGGGACCTTGATGCCACTGTCGTCGATCTGAGCGATGGGACGCTCGACCGTCTTGACGTCCTTCGGGGTCACGTAGGAGTGAGCGGAATCGGAATCGGTGGCGCAGCCGGTCAGGGCGGTGATGCCCAGGCCGAGAGCCAGCACTGCAGTAAGGATGGAACGCTTGTTCATAAGCACAATACTAAGCATCCATCCTCACAGATATGGATCACAAGGCACGTTTTGGGACGATGTCACAACATCTCCCGTCACATGGACCAGACCAGCGCCTCCGATTCCACGTCCGCCCAGTACGAGCTGGCAAACTCCGCCCACTGCTGCGGGAACTGCAGCTGGGGACTGTGCGTGCCCCCTCGAATGACGCTCTCGCGGGCCCCCAGGTCGGCAGCCTCCTCGGCGTACCACGAGGGCGGCCAGATCTCGTCCTGGTCACCGTACAGCACGTGCACGGGCACGCCCGTGGCCGCGAGCGCGGGGGTGTCGGGGCGCAGCTGGGAGAGGATGCGGGCGATGCCCACAAGGTTTTCCGAGGCCGTATCGAGCGCACGAATACGTTGGAATTCCGCCCATCCGACGCCGGGTTCGTCGAAGTTCATGTCGGGGAAGTAGGTGCGCAGCACCTGCTGGCGCGCGCCGGGGCCCGTGGGCAGAGGGTCAAGGATCGGCAGGGTGTTCATCCAGTCGTAGACGGCCCGACCCGAGCAGAACAGGGTGACGGAGGCGAAGAGGTCGGGGCGCTTGACGACGGCCGCACGCGCGACGATGCCGCCGAAGGAGTGTCCCACGAGGTGCACGCGTCCCGAGGTCCCGGCCCAGGCCTCGGCGACGGCGATGAGGTCACCGACAAAGTCGCTCATCCCGTACGCGCCCAGGCCGGCAGGCGCGGCGGACCCGCCTTGGCCTCGTTGCGAGTACGCGAGCACGTCCCAACCAGCCTCCCCGAGGAACGGCAGGACGGTTGAGTAGTCTTCCTTGGATCCGGTGTATCCGGGGACGAGGAGGGCGCGGCTTCGTCCTGCGTCGCCCGGGGCCGACGCCGCTGAAATAGCAGGTGTGCCGTCGACGAGGGCGGGGGCGCTCGGGCCGGTCAGCAGGCCGCTCAGCTCGCCGGCCGGGGAGGGGACAACGACGGGGATGACGTTTGCTGCCAGCGCAAAAGGACCGAAAGGCTCTATCTGTTTCACGCACCCAATCGTAGAATGAACACATGACAAACGAGACGATTGCGAGCCAGCTCGCCCACCGCACGATCCGCGCCTACAAGGAGCGGCCCCTCACCGAGGCCGAAATCGAAACCCTCATGGAGGTGGCCCGCCACACTGCAACCGCCTCCTACCTGCAGGGGTACACGGTCCTGCACATCACCGACCCGCAGGTGCGCGAGAAGATCTACGCCGCATCCGGCCAGCCCTACGTGGGCGGCACGAAGGGCGACATGTTCATCTTCGTCGTCGACCTGTACCGCAACAGCCGCATCCGCGCCGAGCAGGGCGTCTCCTCGGAGGC
>CALHZX010000093.1 GCA_938040725.1 uncultured Actinomyces sp.
CGGGAGACCGACATGCACTCCAGGGCAAGGGCCCGCAGCCCCCACTCCACCGCCGAGCGGGTCAGCCGCGCCCTGGGCTCAGCCAGGCCGCTCGTGTCCTGTCTCCACACTCGGCGGCAGCCGGTGCAGGCGAAGCGCCGCAGGCGTACCACCAGGTGCGTGGGCCTCCACCCCACTGGCACATGGGCCAGGCGCCGGGCCACCGTCCCACGGGATACTCCCTGGGCCCCGCAGGCCTTACAAAACGGGTCCTCAAACCCGATCGGCATACGGCACTCGATCACCGCGCGCTTGGCTGTGAGGTGCTGGCCCACAGCGGTCAGTCCCAGGGCATCCAGGCCCAGGAAGGTCGTCAGATCAGGGTCGGTGAAGGTAGTCTCAGGCACGTCAAGGTCTCTCAGGTGGCGTGTGTAGCAACTCCCAACATCGGGGGACCTCGATCCCCACCCAAGCAACGACGCACCCACCCCACCTATGAACTTCAATAGGCTCCAGCTACAACACCCTCAAACACGAAGAGCCCCCTTACCGTTCCTCGATGGTCTCAGAGATTGCGATTCCCACGTGCCGCCCTGGCTCCGCTAGATGAGCGAGCACCTCGTCTCCGGGCTTGAGCTCTGTGATGTTCCGAACCGACCCATCCGCTCCAAAGATGCGGACATGCCAGTCGTCTTGCATGAGGACGTTGATGCGTTCGCCGCTCTCGAACTCAGCCTCCAGTAGCCGAAGCGGCCTAACCTCCGTCTTTACACGCCCGACGGGGACGTTCCGAGAGACGCCTTCAGTACTGACTACAGAGACTGAGGCGCCTGCCCTAAGCTCCGACATGTACTGCGTTCGCCCATCGGAGGAATAAACATAACTATGAATACCGCCTGCGTTGACGCGGAAGGGTCGCTTCTCCATGTAGGGGAGGAAAAACACCTCGGAGCAACAAAGGAAACCGCCCTGCGATGTTGATCCGACTATCATCCCCTCGGACTCGCTGAACAAAGTGGCTGTGTCGATACAGCTGCGTTGGCCCATGCCGACCGCCCTGCTCTGGGTGATGCGAGCCGTCTGAAGCGTTAGTGTGCGCGAAGCGACCGCCTCAATGACCTCCATAAAGGAGTCCATGGCCGCGTGCGAGGATGGCGTGAAGACGACTCCATCGCTCCCGTTTTCCATGACACCCAGTGAGATGCGAGCTGCCTCGACTCCGTCCTCCTTGGGAATGTTTTTCAGCACGATTGTCTGAGAATTCTGAAGCTCTGCAATGACGAGCTCCATCGGAATGTTCGTGGGATCCGCAAAGCGAAGAAGCACAAAACGGTTAGCCCGGGCATTGTCGATGGCCGCGTGGAGTGATTCGCCGTCTGTGATGCTCGCGTCCAGGCACGTATGGATCCCCCGCTGACGCGCCACCTCGAGGACCTCTGCGCAATCGCTTAGGATGACGAGACGGTTCGCGTCGTCCCACTCATCGAGAAACTCGTCCGTTTCGTCAGCGTGAAGCTGAACGACCCGCAACAGTGAGGGTGAGAGACGCTGGTCGTACTCCACCGCCTCGTCGGGACTGAGGATCGCACCGGTGAACTGCGAGTGACCGAGACGATCGATCAGATCGGTGTCCGTGAGGTCTCGCGCGGAAAACCAAGCATGGACGCTGACTGTTGGGTCTTTCTGGACTCTCATCAAACTACTCCTGAGTAGGCGTGACTGGACTGCGGGGAGTAAGCGGCTGCGTCATTCTGCGACGGTGCTGAATCACGACCATCACGATTGCGATGACTTCGAAAATCCCGCCAACCCAGCCGAGGTCGTGTAGTGCGCCGGTGCGCAGGACGAGCCCGCCTACCAATCCACCCAGGCCCATGCCGAGGTACATTGCCGACGCATTTAGGGACATGAGTACAGGGGCTAGGTGTGGGCCGAGTCGGAGGAGTCTGGCCTGCTGGGGTGGGGTTAGCATCCAGCCCGCTGTTGACCAGAGAAGGACCGCCAGAATGACGCCAGTCTGAGAGGTGTGTAGCAGGGATGTGAGGAAAAGCCCTAGGCCCCCTCCAGTGAGGCCGATGATGAGGGCGGCCGCTGCTCCCCATCGGTCGAGTGCGCGCCCACCTGCCAGGTTTCCAACTACCGAGGCCACGCCGAAGCCAAAGAAAATCCATGGGAGAGCCGAGCCCGAGACGTTGGCAACGCCCTGGAGCATTGGCCCCATGAATACGTAAAGAACGTATCCGCCTAGCATCCACACCGTGATGCTGCCGAGCATGAGGAGTACGGAGGGGTGAGCCGCTACCGATACACGCTCCCGCAGGGGGGTCGGAGGAGGCCCAGGGACCTCTGCGAACTGGGTCGAACAAGCGATAGCCGCGACAGCACCGAGCAGGGCCACTAGCCAGAAGCTAAACCTCCAATCGAACTGGTTGGTCACGAAGATCCCGATCGGAACTCCAAGGACGATGCCTGCAGTCATCCCCGAAGTGACGACGGCAAGTGCACTGCCCTGACCGTCCTTCGGGGCCGTCATTGACGCCACCATCGGGGCAACGGCTTGGAAGACACCTACGGATAGTCCCGCTAGCACCCTCGCCACCAGGAGAAGCCAGAACCACGGCGAGACCGCTGCAAGGATGTTGAAAACGGTGAACGCGGCCAGGCTTGCGGTAAGTGTCAGCCGCGGGGGGACCGAACCGAGAGCTGTGACCAGGAGAGGAGCGAGTACTGCAATGCTCAAAGCGAACGACGTTTCGAGCAGTCCCGCAGACGCTACAGATACGCCAAGGTCGCTAGAAATCGGTCTAAGAATCCCCGCGACGACGAATCCGTCGACGCCAACTGCGAACATTCCCAAGGCGAGCGAAAGAAGCTTCATGTGTTCCCTTGTTCCCTGTCGGTGTGACGCGTCCAATCAAGGGCAGCGCTAGAGGGCTCGGCTGAGCGCACCCCCCACGACGCTGAGCGCACCCCCCACGACGCCGACCTAGACGGTATTATGTCAATGAGATGATGTGTCGTCAAGGCTGTCTGAGGTCAGCGATTACTGAAGGTTACGAAACGATGAGATGAACGGTCTGTGGGAGGCGGGTTGGGAGCCCCATGGTGTAGCCGCGGTAACGGTCTAACGTGTTCGTACGGGTGGCCCGGGCCTCATCAGTGACGCTCCCCGGCAGGGGACTCGGTCCTACGCCGTGCCCGGTGATGACAAGGCCTAGATGAGTAAGTCCAAGGGGTGTGGGTCGGCGTGGGTGCTGGGTAATGGGGCGAGGGCCTCGCAGGATCGGTGGTGTTACACCAGATCTCACCGCTTCTGCTGGGAAGGACGGCTCGCTCATGGACACCGGCCTGGAGGCCCTCGCCACCGCACTGTACGTCACTGTCGATGACCTGCTGAAGGACCATCCCGAGGTCCTGCCACCACGCCCACAAGTCGGTATCACTGCGGTGACCAGCGACGCCGAGATCATCACGCTGGCGGTCGTGCAGGCCCTGCTGGGCTACACCAGCAAGACCCGCTGGATACGCCGCCTCAGGACCGATACCGACCTGCGCGCCATGTTCCCCCGAGTGCCGGGCCAGTCCGGCTACAACAAGCGCGTCCACTCACTGACTGCCACCATGACCTGGGTATGCGCCGCCCTGCGTCGGGGCTCGCGCGTTCACGACGACACCGTCTGGCTGGTCGACTCCACTCCCATCGAGTGCGCCCGCTCACGACCCACCGTGATGCGCTCAGCCCTGGCGGGATGGGCCGGCTACGGGTGACTAGCGCCTCCCACTCACGCTTCTTCTGGGGCCTGCGCCTGCACCTGGTGTGCACCGTTCACGGTCTTCCTGTGGGCTGGGCCCTGACCGGAGCCAAGGCCGACGAGCGCGAGACCCTGCTCGCGGTACTGGCCACCATGGACCAGCCCGCCCAGGACGGTCAGGTGGTCATCGCCGACAAGAACTACTACGGTGCCGCTTTCGAGGCCGAGCTCGCCAAGGGCGGTATCACGTTGATCCGTCCCAGACGCAAGGGCGAGCGCCCTCGCAGCGGCCAACGGTTCCTGCGGCCCCTGCGCCAGATCATCGAGTCCGTCAACGACACCCTCAAAGGACAGCTCGACCTCGAGGACCACGGCGCCCGCACCCCCGCCGGAGTCTGCTCACGCATCACCCAACGAACCCTGGCCCTGACAGCCGCTATCTAGCACAACAGCCTCACCAACGCGCCCGTCCTACGAACCCCCACCCCCTACGACCACTAACCCCCCTTGGACTTACCCATCTAGCCCTGGAGTGAGTGGTTTTTCTCGGACAGTGGGGACCCGGTGTTCTGGTGGCGGGATAGGATGGGATTATGTCGAGAGTGAAGTACTCGGATGAGTTCAAGGCGCAGGTTGTGCGTGAGATCGTGGAGAAGGACCGGACGATCGCGTCGGTGGCTGCTTCTTATGATCTGCCGGCCCAGACCGTGGGGAACTGGGTGGGCAGGTACCGCAGGGATCATTCCACCGCCCAGGATGAGGAGGGTTTCCGCAGCGAGTCGGCTGAGATCAGGAGGCTGCGCGCCGAGCTGCGCAACGCCAGGATGGAGAACGAGTTCCTAAAAAAAGCAGCGGCGTACTTCGCGAGGGAGCAGAAGTGACTCGGAAGTACGAGACCATTCACCGCCAGGAGCACAGCTACCCGGTCGC
>CALHZX010000094.1 GCA_938040725.1 uncultured Actinomyces sp.
CGATGGTGGCGGTGACGGCGGGGTCCTGCGTGTTCCAGCCGAGCCACACGACGCCCGGGTTCTGCGTCTGGGGTACGACGTACACGGGCTTCCCAGCAACATCAGCCAGGAAGGGGTAGTCGGCAGAGTCGGGCGCGGTCATGATGGCCGCATCACCCACCCGCAGGACGGTCTGGTTGGGGTCGCGCCACACGGCGCCGGTTTCGGCGTCGTGGCGCAGTCCGGCCCTCCACTGCCCGTCGATGAGTCGGGGGCCGAGGTCGACGTGCCCGACGGCGATCTCGCTGGCATCGCCTCTCCATTCCTCGTGCGCGGCAACGCTCTGCGCGAGGTCGGGGTCGGGACTCGGGTCAGCAAAGGAAGAGGGGGCGCCCACAATGACGAGGAAGGCCGACACAAGCAGAGCGTTCAGAGACATGCCGAGGCGGGACAGCCGGCTAGCCCCGGGGGCAGCGGCGGGGCCTGGCCGGGCTTCGAGATCGACCACTCCGAGCGAAGCTCGCGTGTGGCGATCTCGCGGGCGGGCCGCCGCCACCGGGGCGAAGAGCCGACGGCCAGGCAAGCGGGCGGAACGGCGACCGGAAGTCTGGCGAGAAAAGAAGGATTTCATGGCATCTCCTTGCCGCCCAGGCAGCGTGCCAGTGAGCGGGCGTTGTGTTCCATCATGTCGATGTAGGTGGGTGCTTGGTCGTCGAGGGTGTCGCCGTACAGGGGGCAGATGTCCACGCCCGCGTCGGTGGCGGCGGTACGCAGGGTGGAGCGGGTGCGCGCCAGGTTGGGTTCGAGGAACACCGCGGGGATCGAGGAGTCGGACAGTGTTGCCTGGAGTTTGATCCGGTCGGCGATGGAGGGTTCGACGCTGGGATTGGGCGCGACGAAGCCGGCGACGGTGAGCCCGTAGGCGTTGGCCAGGTACGCGTACGCGTCGTTCGTGGTGACGAGTTTTCGTCGCTCCTCGGGGATGGATGCGATGGTCGAGGCCACGGTCGCGTCGAGCTCGTCGAGGCGCATCAGGTAGGCGGCTGCGTTGGCCCGGTAGGTGGCCTCGCCGTCGGGGTCGACGGAGATCAGCGTGTCGCGGATGACGCGCACGTACGCTTGGGCGTTGTGGACGTCGTGCCACAGGTGGGGGTCGATGTCGCCGTGGACGTGCTTGCCGAGGACGGCTTGAGGCAGCATGTAGACGCTAGCGCCGGGCTCGCCGATGAAGCGGAACGAGGCCTCGCCGGGGATCGTCGTGAGCGCGCGGGTGGGCACTTCGATGACGACCTGGTCGAGGTCGGTGCATTCCATGGTCGAGGCGACGGCCGCCGCGGCGCTGGATGCGCCCACGCAGGGGGCCGAGGCCTCGTCCCCGCTGAGTGCTCCGGCGTCGGAGGCGAGTTCGACGCGCTTGGTGGTGAGGTTGACGGTGATGTCGGCGTGGCCGGCGGACAGGACGCGGCGGCCCTCACTGGCGGCGACCTCCTCGGGCGGGGTGCCGACGGCGAAGACGGCGGTGCCTTCCCCGACGCTGACGGGAGTGGCGCCGGGCGTGGTGCGCAGGTTGGCGCGGAAGTGGACGCGGTACACACCGGGGGCGGTGAACGCCCAACTCATGTGCTGGTGGGCGTCGGCGGGCAGCTGCGCGGTGTCGGTGTCGTATCCGGTGGCGGCGTTGAAGCCGTCCGAGGTCGCGAAGGCGATCTCCGGTTGCCCGAACGACGTGGTGAGGTAGGCGGCGGCCTGCCCGGGCCCGTCGACGCCGGTGGTCGTCAGGTCGATCTGCGAGGCGCGAGTGGCCCCCATGTCGGCGCCGTCGCCCCACACGCGCATGCCGAGCCACGGTGTGTCGAGCGCGCGGTCTTCGACGAGGGGGAGGATGGTCGCGCCGTTCTTGGCGGCCTCCTCGGCGACGGAGACGGAGCGCGAGCCGGCGGGCAGGTTGGAGTCGAGGGCGCGGATGAGGGCGTGCTCCTCAAGCATGAGGTAGTTGGAGAAGGCGACGTCCGCGTAGGCCACGTCGCGCACGGTGCGCAGGGAGGGCTCCCACGAGTGCGGGTCTGCCCCGTCGGGCACCATCTGCGTGACGTGGACACGGTCTCCGGCGACACCCCGCACGAGGTCTGCAAGGATGCCTGTCGTGGCGACGACGCGCAATTCACCGTCGGATGCTGGGTCGGGCGCGGGCGCGCACCCTGCCAGGGTCGCCGTGAGCGCTAACGTCGAGGCAGCGAGCACACACCCACTCCCCCGCCACCCACGGAAGGGGAGGCGGGGGATGAGGGAGAGTCGTCCTCGTGAATGAGAGGTCACGACTGTGCGCGCAGGTTGCGGCGGCGTCCGATCGCGCCCACCCACACGCAGGCCGCGCCCGTGAGCGCCCACGTCAGGGAGACGACGGTCAGGGGGATGGTGTCGGCGCCGGTGGTGGCCAGGGAGAGGTCGCAGTCCTTGCCGGAGGCGGTGCGGCCGACGACCTGGGAGACCATGGGTCGCCCATTGGGGCCGGTCGCGCCAGTGGCGGTGAGGTCGCCGCCGGAGCCGAAGCCGCTGCCCGCGAGCGCCTCACCGTTGGGGGTGACGCGCATGGTGATGGTGAGCGTGTAGGTGCCGGGGGCGGTGAACACCCAGTTCTGGTGGGCGTGCGTGTTGGCGCCGAGCGTGTAGCCGGTTCCCGGGCCGTCGAAGACATGCTCGCCGACGCCGGAGCCGAGCGCGCCCGCGTTAAAGACGGCGACGCGTCCGGGGCCTTCGACGGCGTCAAGGGTGAACTGGACGGGGCCGGTGGTGCCGGTGACGATCTCTTCGCGCTGGGAGTTCAGGCCCAGCCACGGCACGCCCGCGATCTGGGTGGAGGGGATCAGCCAGACGCTGGAGCCGGGGGTGGCGACGAAGCCGAGGTCGGCGGGCGCGGTGATGCGCGCGGCGTCACCGAGGGCGAAGGTCAGGGACGAGGGGTCGACCCACTGGGCGGGTTGCGTGCGGTCGTCCTTGACGCGGGCGACGAGGGTGCCGTTTTCGATCGCGGGTCCCAGGTCGAAGTGGCCGTCGGTGGCGTTGCCGGTGGCACCGTCGCCGACGCTCACGGTCAGCGTCGTGCGCGCGGTGTTCGCGGGCGCACTGTTGGAGGCGAGGGTGGCGGCCTCAGCCTCGGTGGCCTCGCGGGTGATGCGGGTGGCGACGCAGCGCTCACCACCGGTGGTGCCGCTCGAGGTGCGCGCGGCCGAGGCGGGGGCGGGGTTCGCGCCGGTCGTCGTGCCGGTAGTGCCGGTCGTACCCGAGGTCGTGGCGGGGGCAGGGGCGCTGGGCGTTCCCGTGGCGCCGCTATCACCCTGGTCCTGGGCAGCCTGGTTGTTCGTGGAGCTCACCGAGCCGGGAGCTACGCCAGGGGCGGGGGCGGGCTGCGCCTGGTCGGTCGAGGGGGCTGCTCCCACCTCGGCGAGGCACGAGGCCTCGTCGGCGACGTCGATCGTGTAGGTGCGGACCGCGGACTGGGCGTTGGCGGTACCGGTGTTGCCGGGGATCCACGCGCTGGCCTGGACGGTCAGCGTGTAGCGGCCGGCGCGCGTGAACAGCCAGTTGACGTGCTTGTGGGCGGCGTAGGGCTGGTCGACGTCGTCACCCTCGGGCGCCAGGTCGAAGCTGCCATCATTCGTGACCGCCTTGGTGCCCTCGGTGAAGCTGGAGGTGAAGGCGTAGATGCGGCCGTCGACGGGGCCCGTGTAGGAGATGTGGAAGCGCGCGGCGTCATATCCGCCGGCGGCGACGCCCAGGGTGTCCCAGCCGGGCCACAGCACGGTGGCCTGGTTGTCACCGGATTGGCCGAGCAGGTAGGCGGCGGCGGGAGCGCCGGTCGCCTGGCTGACGGAGGCGGGGATCTGGGTGAGGGTGGACTTGTTGACGGCGAGGAGCGTCTGCTCGGGCTCGCGCATAACGCCGGAGCCCGTGGCGTCCTCCTTGATGCGCAGGGTGAGCGCGCCGGACGCGTCGGAGGTCAGGTCGAAGATATCTGCGTGGCCGCGGTCCAGGGTGGCCGTGGTGCCGGCGGGGGCGGTGCGCATGACGGCGCAGGTGCTCACGTCGGCCTCGGACGAGGCCGTGGCGTCCGCGGTGTCGACGGTGGCCTCGTCAGCGGCGTGTGCCATTCCAGGCAGGAGGAAGGAGGTGGCCGCGAGGGCCATTGCGGCGAAAGCCCGGGCCGCGCGGCCCGGGTTCCGGTGCTTCGTGGGGTTCATGAGGAAGTCCTCTAGGTACGCACATATGAATGAGAATCGTTATCATTCTAATAGCGTGGCGCACGTTGCGCAAAGTTCCGCGACCCGAAACTCTTGGTCACAGTAACTCTTACGAAGCCCTAAAACCCCCGGGAATACCTGCCCCCACTCCAATTTCGCATGCAATTCTCCCTCCACTCTTTCAAACATTGAATTCGCATCGTTGAAATTCCGCGGTTTTCTCGACGTCATCAATTGGTCTGACGACCGAATTGCATGCGAAATTGGTGGTGAGCTTCGGTACGTCGAGCCCACCAGTCGCCAGCACGCTCACGCTAGCTGTTCATAAACTCGCGCGAACCGGTATCAAAATTCCTAAAAGTCCGTGATCCGAATGCGATCCAAGCCGACGATGCGCACGAATTGTGACGGTGTTCGCATGTTTGCGCAGATGGTATACGCGCAGCCACTTTGCTTTGCAATTACTTGGTTTTCGCTGCGACTTAAATTACTGGCCGAACGGTTGATTGCATGTTTTGGCAGGGATAAACTGTAACCATCAAGCGCCTGACGAAGCTGCCAAGCTGGTCCGGCGCTTTTCTTGTTTGAAACGCAGGGTCGCGCCGACGTCACCCGCGTTGGCACACTCCACGTACGAGATCCGCCGGGTGATCCCCGGCCTCGTCAAACAGGGAATCGACACAACATACGATCCCACGAGGAGTTCACTCATGTTCTCGACCATCGACGTCATGGTTGCCCAGGCTCACATCGATCAGCTTAACGAGCTCGCCGACGCCAAGCACCTGGTGAAGGCCGACCGCCACTGAGCGAATTCCGGCTCCGCCGGAGTTCCACGCAAGTCCGCAGACCCGCAGGGGCTGCGGACTTTTTGCATACCAAGGCGGGCACGCGACACCGCTCCCCCGTTGCTCTCGGTCAACGAATCGCGACGGGGGTACATCGATACACAGGACACCACGAGGCCTTCCAGCGTACTGGGCCCTGCTGCAGTGCCCGTGGGTTGCGACAGGGCCGGTCGCGGTGCCGGTGGGTGGCGGCGGGGCCTGGCTGCGGTGCCGGTGGGTGGTGGCGGGGCCTGGCTGCGGTGCCCGTGGGCGGTGGCGGGGCCTGGCCGGGCCACACGCCAGCACACCAGGTGTCGCCGGTGTGGAGGACGCCGGAGGGCCCGGAGGGCACGGGCGGGCTTCGAGGCGCGGCGCCGAGCGAAGCGAGGTTGCCTAGCCTCGCGGGCGGCCGGGCCCTCCGGCGCCCAGAACACCAGCGGTGCCACAAACAATGTTTCACGTGAAACATCTGCCCAACCACCGGCCCCGTTACCCCGTATGGCCAGGAAAGTGGCACACTTGACCTATACGGTTCTATGTAACTTCATGCAAAGGATGGCATGCCTTGACTCAGCCTTCGACCAACGGCGGCACCCCGGCCTCATCCGGGCGCACGCCCGCGCAGGGAAACCGCCTCGACCCCTGGTACGACGTCTACGCGGACCGCGCACACAACCTGCGCGCATCCGAGATTCGAGCTCTCTTCTCCGTCGTATCGCGCCCCGAGGTCGTCTCCCTCGCTGGCGGCATGCCGAACCTGAAGGACCTGCCCCTCGATAGGCTTGCCGCCTCGGCCGAGAAGCTCATCCGCAACCACGGCGCGCAGGCCATGCAGTACGGCAGCGGCCAGGGCTGGGAGGTGCTGCGCGAGCGCATCACGGAGGTCATGAGCTATGACGGCATCGTCGGCGCCGACCCGGACGACGTGGTGGTGACGACGGGCAGCCAGCAGGCCCTCGACCTCGTCACGGAGCTCTTCGTGAATCCGGGTGACGTCATCCTCGCCGAGGCCCCCTCCTACGTGGGCGCGCTGGGCGTGTTCCGCGCGCGCCAGGCGGACATCGTGCACGTTCCCATGGACGAGCACGGCATCATTCCCGAGGCCCTGGAAGAGACGATCCGTGACGTGCGCGCCTCGGGCCGCACGATCAAGTTCATCTACATCATCCCGAACTACCACAACCCCGCCGGCGTGACGCTGTCTGCCGAACGCCGCCCGATCATCGCCGAGATCTGCCTGCGCGAGCACGTCCTGATCGTCGAGGACAACCCCTACGGCCTGCTCGGCTTCCACAACGATCCCCTGCCGGCCATCGCCTCGTACAGCCCCGAGGGCGTCGTCTACCTGGGTTCGTTCTCGAAGATGTTTGCCCCGGGCTTCCGCATCGGCTGGGCGTACGCGCCGCACGCGATCCGCGCGAAGCTGGTCCTGGCGCTCGAGTCCGCAATCCTGTGCCCCTCGATGGTGGGCCAGATGGCGATCGCCGACTACCTGAGCAACTACGACTGGTACGGCCAGGTGAAGTCCTTCCGCTCGATGTACGCGGAACGTTGCCGCGCGATGCTCACGGCCCTCGAGGAGTTCATGCCTTCGTGCACGTGGACCGTGCCGGATGGCGGCTTCTACACGTGGGTGACGCTGCCCGAGGGCCTCGACGCCAAGGCCATGCTGCCTCGCGCCATACGTGCACAGGTCGCGTACGTGTCCGGCACGGCCTTCTACTACGACGGCTCGGGCTCGAACCACGTACGCCTGTCCTTCTGCTATCCCACTCCCGAGGAAATCCGCGAGGGCGTGCGTCGCCTCTCGACGGTCGTCAACGCGGAGAAGGAAATCGTCGACATGTTCGGTACCGCCTCGGGTAACGAGGCCGGGGCCGGGTCCGAGCGCTAACAGTTACCCGAGGAGATACCCCCATGGCTACCAAAGTTCTGATCATCGCCGGCGGTCTGACGCACGAGCGTGACGTGTCGGTTCGTTCGGGTCGTCGCGTCGCGAACATTCTGACGCAGTTCGGCTACGAGGTCCTCATTTCCGACGTCGACGCGTCTCTCGCCGAGGCTATTGAGTCCTTCTCCCCTGACGTGGTGTGGCCGCTGGTGCACGGTTCGATCGGCGAGGACGGCTCACTGCAGTCCTTCCTGGAGTCCGTGGGAATCCCCTTCGTGGGCTCCTCCTCGGTGCAGGCAATGCTCGCCTCGAACAAGCCGACGGCGAAGGCTCTTTTGGGCTCTGCGGGGCTCGCGACGCCCGGTTGGGTGACGCTGCCGCAGGCGATTTTCCGCCAGCTGGGCGCCTCGCACGTGCTCTCCGCTCTCGAGGGCTCGGTGTCCTTCCCCGTCGTCATTAAGCCGACGGACGGTGGCTCCGCGCTCGGTATTTCGACCGCGAAGGACGCGAAGAGCCTACGCCGCGCGATGGTGGACGCCTTCGCATACGGCCAGCGTCTGATGGTCGAGCAGCGCATCGACGGGCGCGATGTGGCCGTGTCCGTCATCGACCTGTGGGACGGTCCCCAGGCGCTGCCCCCGGTGGAAATCTCGACGGATCGCGGCCGCTACGACTACGACGCGCGCTACACGACGGACGAGACCGAGTATTTTGTGCCGGCGCGTCTCTCTGAGGAAATCCTGGCGGACCTCCAGGCCGCGGCCGTCGAGGCCCACACGACGCTGGGCCTGCGGGACCTGTCCCGCATGGATTTCGTGGTCGACGACGAGGGCACCTGCTGGTTCATCGACGCGAACGTGGCACCCGGGATGACGGACACGTCGCTCCTCCCCCAGGCTGCCGACGCGCTTGAGGATTCTTCCTTTGCGCAGCTGTGCGCCGATATCGTTGACTTCGTGGCCGGTGGCCGCGACGTCCACAGCGTCGACTACGTGATCGACGATGAAGGAGTCGGCTTTATGATCTCCAAGGACGCCGAGGCGACCGAGGAGTAATTGCTCGTCTCAGGCACTGTGGGCCCGGGAGGAACATCCTCTCGGGCCCACATGTTTCACGTGAAACATTGTCCACCGCCTCTACGCGAGCACTGCGTGGGCACGTCGGACAGTACTGTTAGGTGATTGGTGACGGTCCGGGAATGCCAGCACCACGCAGGCACGTCCTGGCTTTAGCGGGTAACGCCAACTGACAAAAGGGGACACTCGAATACGCCCAGACGGACAACCGTCACGCCTCACTGCGTCGCATCAGAAGCGATACCGATGCCGAATCAGAGTGAAATTTCATTCTCTGTACGCCGCTGTGTCGTTCTCCCGGTTCAGACTGAGACCAGGTTATGCCAATACGGAGGCTCTCAGAAAAGTACGCCAAGTCCTTTCAGACGCGTTTCGGCGTCCTCGACACCATTCCAGACGATACCCTGGACGCCGAGGAGCTCGGCCGCCCGAATGTTCTCGCGGCGGTCGTCGATGAGCACAACGTTCTCGTGGGGACCATCGAGGCGCACGAGCACGTCGCGGTAGATGCCTCGGGACGGCTTGCAGATACCGTAGTCACACGAGAAGGCGAAGAAATCGAAGAGGCTTCCCCACTCCGAGCGACGAATCGCCTTCGCAATGGGACACGGCGCGTTGGACAAAATACCGACGCGCACTGCGTGCCGACGCAGCAGGCGCACCAAGCCGAGCGCCGCTTCGTTCGCCATGGCCATGCGCGACGCATCGAGCGCGACGAGCTGCTTCAACAGTGCACTGGAAGGCTCAGGCTGCCCGCAATCTCCAGCAATACGATCCCAGAACTCACGATCAGACATGCCCGCGTCATACTCTCCACGATGGGCCCACATCGCCTGATCGACAAGCGTCGTGAGGCCTCGTGAGTCGTCGCCAAACAACTCGGCGATTGCGTGCGGATCCGGATGGGCGTCGACGAAGACTCCACCGACATCGAAAAGCACGGTGCGCGAACTGCCTTGGGCGTTCATGCCTTTCGCTCCTTCTGGTACTGCGAGGGTCCGACGGCGGGCCCTTAAAAGTAGTATAAGCGTAAATTTAGCCAAAGATTAGGGCAAGAAATGTCATATAGAGAACATACTGCGCTTGATCTGCGGAAAGAATTATGAAGTTTGATCAGTGAAGAATAAGGTCTGCAATTCGCTGAAGATCATCAGATCCTGCAAATTCTATGACGATTCGGCCCTTTTTACGCCCCTCTGTGATGGTCACGCGAGTATCGTATGCGTCGGCCAAGGCCGACACGACGCTCTCACCCAGCGGCGACAATGGACGCTGCTGGCGGGCGCGCGGACGGGGCGTTGCTTTCGCCTTTCCGAGGCGCACAATCTCTTCGGTGGTACGCACGGAGAGACCCTCGGCGACGATTCGCTCAGCCAGTCGTTCCATCTCCTCTGCCGTCGGCAGGGACAGCAGAGCGCGGGCATGGCCCGCTGTGATGACCTGAGCGGCCACCTTCTTTTGGACGGACGGGGGTAGCTTGAGCAGGCGCAGGGTGTTGGCAATCTGCGGGCGCGAGCGGGCGATTCGCTTGGCGAGCTCTTCCTGAGTCGCCCCGAAATCCGCCATGAGCTGCTGATATGCACTCGCTTCTTCCAACGGGTTGAGCTGGGCCCGGTGGAGGTTTTCCAAGAGTGCGTCACGGAGCAGGTCCCCGTCGTCGGTCTCTCGGATGATTGCCGGAATCGTGGTTTCGCCGGCAAGCTCGGAGGCACGCAGGCGGCGCTCACCCATAATCAGCTCGTAGCGTGCATCGGGTTTCTCGGCGAGGAACTCCTGAAGCTTCTCGGATCGACCCGTTGCGGGGATACTACGAACGACGACGGGCTGAAGAACACCCACCTCCTTGATAGAGGCAGAGAGTTCCTTCAGATCATCCTCATCGAAGACCTCACGAGGCTGCTTCGTATTGGGAACGATCTGATCGATCGCAATTTCAGCGAAGGAAGCACCGGGAACCGGAAGAAGTTCATGATCGATGGATGTTTCACGTGAAACACTCTGATCAGCATGGTTGTCGGTGTTACCACTGACAACCTTATCGGCGGGCACATACTGCGCAACCGCGCGCGACTCCGAGCCATTGATTCCACCGCCAAGGCCGCTGCGAGAGCTACCTGCGCGTCGTCCACCTGCCGCCTCGACGGACGGCATGGTCGGACGCTCTTTCTTCGACGAGGCAGTGGCGCGCCTGGGCTGGAGAAGATCCTTCGCGGATCCTCCCCTCTTGCCGGCGGAACTACCTTCAGGGAAGAACACGTCCAGAGGACGGGACGGGGTGGAGGGTACGGCTTGTGACGTCTGCTCACTAACCTGAGGAATCAGGGCCCCAAGACCCCGGCCAAGACCGGAATGCTTGCGAGCACCCTTACGGCCCTCAGGTTTCGATGATGCATCCGCCATTGCATTACTCCTTCAATTGCGTCGGTTCATTGTTTCACGTGAAATAATGCCATGGGATCACCTAGTGAGCGTCGTTCGTCACTTTGCTGCACCAATGGTCAATCACTCTGACTAATACGTGCCAATCTGCGGAAACATGCGAAAAACTCCGCATGTTTCACGTGAAACAACCACTATCCAGCTGCGGACAGACGCTGACACAGCTCAAGCGCGGCCTTACGATACGCGATCGCACCAAGGTTGCGCGGATCGTAGGTGATAACCGTCTGGCCGTAGCTCGGAGCCTCTGAAATGCGCACGGAACGCGGGATGACAGTCTCGAATGTCTGCTCCGGGAAGTGGGAGCGAACCTCGCTCTCGACCTCCTCAGACAGCCGCGTGCGCTTGTCCGCCATCGTGAGGAGCATGCCCGACACTCGCAGGCCGGGGTTGAGATCCACACCAATGCGCTCAACGGTGTTCCACAGCTGGCTCAGCCCCTCAAGTGCGTAGTACTCGGCCTGAATCGGGATCATAACCTCGTCCGCGGCCACCATGACGTTCAGTGTCACCAGGCCGAGGGACGGCGGGCAGTCGATCAGAACGATGTCAATGTCCTGACGCTCGACGACGTACCCACGCAGAGCATCGCGCAAGCGATATTCGCGCCGGTCGACGTCGACGAGCTCGATCTCGGCGCCAGACAGGTCGATCGTGGCCGGGCAGACGAGGATTCCATCGACATCGGGGCACGGCTGCACGACGTCCGCGACGCTGGCACCTCCGATGATCACGTCGTATGTGGAGGGCGTACCGGCCGGGTGTGGGACACCGAGAGCGCTGGACGCGTTACCCTGGGCGTCGGCGTCGACGACAAGAACAGACAGTCCACCCATCGCGAGGCCTGCAGCGATGTTCACAGCGGACGTCGTCTTACCAACGCCGCCCTTCTGGTTCGCAACGGCAATGATGCGCGTGTGCTCGGGGCGCGTGAATGTCGCGTGCTCGAGCATGGCGAGATCGCACAGGTTTCGCTCGATCTGAGTCGACAGAGGGGTGTTGTTGGTACTCACGTGACACCTTCCTAGATACTGCCCCTAGTTTACGGGGAGATGCACACACTTCCAGCACGAAAGGCCCGTGATGCATCGAGGTGCACACAATCCCACTGGCACGTGGAATAGCAGTGCAAAAACTCTTCTGTAGGATCGATTCTCCTGGCCGTCAATAAAAGCCAGACAAACCGTGAATCGGGAAAATCGATCTGACAGAACAACACACCATTGTATCCTGCGTCACTATATTAGGGGAGCGCCGCAGCAGCCGCTGCGACGCTCCCCTCCCCCACTTGAAGACGCGCTACCTAATGCGCGTGCAGACCACCACGTACGTGGATTCATCCTCCATGATGGAGGGCACCTCGTGGATCTGAGCGCGCAGATGATGACGACGCAGCTCGGCCGAGGCCTCGTCCACCTCGATCGGAGCGCGACGGCCCTTGAGGGCCACAAGAGATCCGCCGGGAGCGATGAGCTTCGACGTCATGCGCACAAGCTTGCTCATGTTGGCCACGGCGCGGGCGGTGACCACGTCGGCCTTGCCCTTGCCGCGCAGCTCCTCGGCGCGGGCCTGGTGGATCGTCACGTTGTCAAGGCCGAGGTCCTCCACGACGTCCATGAGCCACTCGACGCGCCGGGCCATGGGTTCGGCCAGGTGCACGTCGAGCTCGGGGCGGCAGGCGGCGATCACGATGCCGGGCAGGCCCGAGCCGGAGCCGACGTCGAGCACCTGACGGCCGTCCTTACGCGGCATGAAGTCCAGCACGGCGGCGGAGTTGACGATGTGGCGCGACCAGATGCGCTCCATGTCGCGCGGGCCGAGGAGGCCGCGGATCTCACCCTCCTCCTCGAGCATGCGCGCGTATTCGGCGACCTCAGAGAAGGCCGGTCCGAAGAATTCGCGGACGGCCGGCGTGGGCTCTTCTGGGACGAAGGGGTCGCCGACCTGGCGACCCCTTCCCGTCCCGTTCGGGTTCTCACTCACCGTCGGTGCCCTCGGGGAGGATGACGACGCGGCGGTGGGGCTCGGCGCCCTCGGACTCGGAGGTCAGGCCCTCGTCGGCGACCACGTCGTGGCACACCTTGCGCTCAAAGGGGTTCATGGCGTCGAGCTTGACAGCCTCGCCGGTGGCGCGCACGCGGGCGATAGCCTCGCGGGTGATGTCCTGGAGCTCTTCCTTGCGCTCGGCGCGGAAGCCGGCGATGTCGAGCATGAGGCGCGAGCGTTCGCCGGTCTCGGTCTGAACGGCAAGGCGGGTGAGCTCCTGGAGCGCATCCAGGACCTCGCCGTCCTCGCCCACGAGGCGGTCGAGTGCGTCAGGGTCGTCGGCGACGATTTCGACCGAGGCGCGGCCGTTTTCGACGTCAATTTCGATGTCGCCGTCGAGGTCGGCGATGTCGAGAAGTGCTTCCAGGTAGTCGGCGGCGAGTTCGCCTTCTTCTTCGAGGCGGGTCAGCTTGTCTGCGTTGTCGTCACTCATGACGTGTCCTCCGTAGTGGGCAATGGGGTCTTGCTGGTGTCCAGGTTACCGGCTGGCGGCCTAGAACCGTGAATCTGTGGTGCTCAGCGTTTGTTGCCGCGGCGGCGGGCCTTGCGGCGCTCGATGCGGCGACGCTCGATCTCCTCGGCGCTGAGCGAGCCGTGGCCAGTCGCGTTGTCGGCGCTCTCGGAGGCGTCCTTCGACGAGGTCTTGGCGGCCTCGCGCTCGAGGGTGCGGCGGTTGCGGACCTGCTTCTGGAGTTCGGCGCGCTGAGCGGAGGCTTCCTGCTTGGCGATGCGCTTTTCGACGGCGAGGGCGAGGCCGTGCATCCACTGCTCGTCGGGAAGGGTCGTCCACTTCTGGGTGGCCAGGTTGCGGTAGACGGTAACGATCTCGCCGGTGGTCATGGAGGCGGGGAAGTCGGAGGCGACGTGCTGCTTCTTGGCCTTGGAGCGAACCTCGGCGAGGGTGCGCTCGTTGAGTTCGTCGACGCGCGGGTCGGTGGCACTGTTGCCGAAGGCGGCGCGCTCACGGTCGTAGTTCTGGAAGTAGGGCTTGGCCCATTCCTGGTAGCCGGCCTCGCGCGAGGCGAGGAGGTCGACGTAGGCCGGGGAGCCGGGGGTCGGCATGACCTTGATGGTCCAGAAGGACTGGGCGAGGGCCCAGAAGGAAGCGGTCACGGTGTAGATGACGACACCCATCTGGAAGAACGCGCCGGAGAAGATGAACATCAGCGGCATCACGTACATCATGGAGCGCTGCGACTGAGCCATCGGGTTGTCGCCCATGTCGGGCATATTGCGCGAGAAGGACAGGCGCATGGAGACGAACTGCAGGACGACCATGAGGACGATCGCAGCGATGAAGACCGCGACGATGGCGGGCTGGCCCCAGGAGTCGCGCAGCGTATGAGAGAGCTGGACGCCGAAGACGGTCGAGTTGACGATCTCGGTGGACACGGATTCGGTGAGCGGGCCGAGGTGGTCGGTCGAGTCGCCGCGGTAGGTGTAGGTGCCGGCGGAGATGGAGGAGACCGCGATGATCGCGCGGTACATGCCGAAGAGGACGGGCATCTGCACGAGCATGGGCAGGCAGGAGGCGAAGGGCGAGACCTTGTGCTTGCGCTGGAGGGCCTGGGTCTCTTCCATCATCTTCTGACGGCTGACCTGGTCCTTCTTGCCCTTGTACTTCTCCTGGATCTTGCGCATTTCGGGCTGGATGGCCTGCATGGCGCGCGAGGAGCGGATCTGCTTGAGGAACAGCGGGATGATAGCGATGCGCACCAGGATGGTGAGCAGCACGATGGACAGGACCCACGCCATGCCGGAGCCGGAGGACATTCCGAGCAGCACGAGGAGGTCGTGGATCCAGACCCACACGTAGGAGATCGCCCACGCGAAGGGGTGGAGGATTGCGTCGAACATAGTTTTCGCTTTCGCCGTGGCGCGGGTGCGCCGCTGTGTCGTTGTTCCTTATATTTCCGAGGCCGTGGCAGGTTACTCGGTCAAGTCGTGTTCCGGGTCCAGTCCCATGGGGTCGGGGCGGACCCAGTTGTCGTGCCCAGCCCAATCCTCGGGTGGGATCCAGGGGTCGGGCTTCCAGCGTCCACGCTCTGGTACGTGGTCTACTCCCCCGTGGCTCCAGGGGTTGCATCGCAGGAGCCGCCAGGAGGCGAGGATGATCCCTTTGATGGGCCCGTGGATACGGACCGCTTGGAGCGCGTAGGTGGAGCAGCTGGGGGCGTATCGGCACCGGGGGCCGAGGGCCGGGGAGATGTAGCGCTGGTAGGCGACGATGGGTGCGGACACGAGCGCACCGAGGGCACGGCCCGCGACGCTCATCGTGCGTCCCACTTGCGCCACGCTCGCGCCATGACGCGGTCGAGGTGTTCGCCGAGTTCCTTGGAGGGGACGCCGAGGGCCTTGCGTGAGGCCCTCACGACGACCCGTGCTCCTTCTGGAAGATCGGCGACTCGCTCCCGCATGAGGTGGCGCAGCTGTCGCTTGACGCGGTTGCGTCCGTTGGCGCGCTTGATTTCCCGCTTGGGTACGACGAAACCGACGAGGCGACTGTTGCGTTCCTCGTCGGCTCGGACGTGGACGACGACCAGTGGATCTCCTGCTCGCGTTCCTTGTCGGATCGCGGCGGTGAAATCCGCTGGGTCAACCATGCGGTGCGCGCGCGGCAGCACCGGTGTGTCTCAGGCGGACAGCTTGGCGCGGCCCTTGCGGCGGCGGGCAGCCAGAATGG
>CALHZX010000095.1 GCA_938040725.1 uncultured Actinomyces sp.
GAAGTCTTCACTCATGTTCTCCCTGTTTCCCTGCGAGGTTAGCTGTCGGGTTCGGACGGGAAGTCCGGCTCGGCTGGCGAGCTTCACCCCAAGGCTCCGAGGAGCCACGGTTGGGTTCCCCGCGTGAGACGAAATTTCCGCTCTATCCGTCGTCTCACTTCGGGTGCCGGATAGGCGGGTGGTCTGATGACCGGTGCCAACTATACACTGACCAACCAGCCAATGTCACGTTCCGGTAACATCACCGAGGTTCATCGTTACCCTTCCGTGACATTTACCCCGCGTTTACTCAGAAAAACACCCCGGCAGACAGTCCACTATCCGAGATAGCAGGGCGATATGACAAAAGCCGAGACCCCCGCAGGCCCCGGCCTCGTCAACGAAGAGCGCTCACTCAGCCCCGCACGAAGAGGTGAGCCGCCAACGCCATCGGCATCGTCAGGTACCCGCGCGCGTTCCCGGCCTCGTCGAGGGCTACAACGCGCACGACGTCGCCGTGCGCCGACAGCTCCACGCGAGCACCAGGACGCAGGCCCAGCTCATCAAAGGACGCCAGCAGCTCCGCGTCCGCCTGGATCGGCTCGCCAATACGTACCAGCGTGAGGACACCCGCCTCGAGCGAACGCACCGCGAGCTCAGCAGAATAAGCACCCCCCAGCTGCTCACAGCCGGGCATGGGATTGCCGTAGGGATCCACGCACGTGTTACTGAGCAGCTCCTGCAGACGCGCCTCGACGACATCGCTCATCACATGCTCCCAGCGGCACGCCTCGTCGTGCACCTGCGCCCACTCCATGCCGATCACGTCGAGGAGGAGACGCTCAGCCAGGCGATGCTTGCGCAGCACCTCGGTCGCATGCGCGCGACCAGCCTCGGTCAGCTCGAGGCGGCGATCCCCCATCACATGCAGCAGCCCGTCACGCTCCATGCGCGCGACCGTCTGCGAGACCGTCGGACCGGAGTGCCCCAGGCGGTCAACAATGCGCGCACGCAGGGGGGTGACCCCATCCTCCTCAAGTTCGAGGATGGTCTTGAGGTACATCTCGGTGGTGTCGATCAGGTCCGCCATGGTGGCCTCCTTCATCAGGCATGTAATAAACACAGAATAGGGTCACCTTCCTTTGCGCACATGGAACGACGCGTTGATGCGGCAAAACAGACGTGTCGACGTGTGCACGCTCACGACAATTCGATTAATGAACGTGATGGAAATACACCGCATGAGGGGACTAGGCTGTCGTCATGGTGGCTTTTCCCGACATCCCCCAGGCTCTCCTCCCCTCAGACGGACGCTTCGGCTGCGGCCCTTCCAAGGTGCGCGCCGCACAAATTGACGCGCTCTCCTCACCGCTCCTCATGGGTACGTCCCACCGCGCCATACCCATGCGCGACGTGGTCGCCTCACTGAAGGACGGCCTGCGCGCCCTCTTTGCTCTCCCCGACGACTACGAGGTTGTCCTGGGCAACGGCGGTGCCTCCGCGTTCTGGGACGTTGCCTGCGCCTGCCTCATTTCCTCGCGCGCGGTGTTCGGTTCCTGGGGCGCGTTCGGCGCGAAATTCGCCACGGAAGCCATCCGCGCGCCGCACCTGTGCGATCCCCTCGTTGACGAGGCCCCCGACGGCTCACTCGTCACCGTGACCCCGCGCGATGGCATCGACGCCTACGCCTATCCCCACAACGAGACCTCCACCGGCGTCACCTCCCCCATCTACCGCGTCGAGGCCCCCGACACGCTCACCCTCGTGGATGGCACGTCGATCGCCGGCGCTGCCCCCGTTGACCTCACGCAGATTGACGCCTACTACTTCTCTCTCCAGAAGGCTCTCGGCTCCGACGGTGGCCTGTGGGTCGCCTTCCTCTCCCCCGCTGCCATCGAGCGTGCGCGTCGCATTGAAGAGGGATCCGACGGACGCTGGGTCCCCCAGTTCCTGTCACTGACCGCGGCTGTTCAGAACTCGCGCAAAGACCAGACGCTCAACACCCCCGCACTCGCGACCATCATCATGGCGCAGGCCCAGGTGCGTTGGCTCCTGGAGCGCGGCGGCATGGGTATGGCGAGCACCCACTGCGCCCAGGCCTCGTCCCTTATCTACCAGTGGGCGGAGGCGAACCTGGCCGCGCGTCCCTTCGTGGAGAACCCGGCGTGGCGCTCCCCCGTGACCGCCACGATCGAGATTGACGAGGCCGTGAGTGCGGCCGAGCTGGCCGCACACCTGCGCACGCTCGGTATCGTCGACATCGGCGCCTACCGCGGCGTCGGCGTCAACCAGCTGCGCATCGGCACGTGGCCGAGCGTCGACATCGACGACGTGGAGGCGCTCCTCGCCTGCATCGACTACTGTCTGGAGCGCGTGCTCTAAACTTCGGCGGCGCCCGTCAGAGGGCGTCGACCGAACGGCTCGGCGCGTCCACCGAGGAATCAGCTTCAATACCCACCCACGGGAAGGACCCGCGTCGCGTGATGCGTCCCTTCCAGTGGATCATCGCCCATACGCCGCACACCAGTGCGATGCCCAGCGATGCGATGCCGCCTACCAGAATCGACCAGCGCGCCCCAAACATCGTCCCCACCCAGCCGACGAGCGGCGAGCCGATCGGCGTCGCACCCAGGAAAACGAGCGAATACAGGGCCATGACGCGGCCACGCTTATCAGAGTCGGTGCGCGTCTGCACGAGGGCGTTCGCACTCGTATTCATCGTCAGCATGCCAAAGCCCGTGGGAATCGACAGGAGGGCAAACCACCAGTACGAGGGCGACAGACCCAGCAGGATCTCAGCGGTCCCATAGAAAGCGGCACCCATGAGAATCGTGCGCAGGCGAGGAGCGCGGCGCGCAGCTCCCGTGGATCCGAGAATCGAACCGAAGGCCATGAAGGTCGAGAGAATGCCGAAGGAACCCGCCGCCTTGCCGAACACCGTCGTGGCCATGAGAGCGCTTGTCATCTGGAAATTCATGCCAAGCGCGCTCACAACGAAGATCAGCGCGAGAATAATGCGGATATCGGTGCGACCGTGCACGTAGATCACGGACTCACGCAGCTGGCCGCGGGCGCGCGGCACGAGCGTGCGCGGATAGAGTCTGTCGCCTCGCATGAGCGCCAGCGCGATGACGGGAGCGAGGAACATGACCGCATCGATGACGAAGACCGGGCCGATCCCCCACCAGTCAATGAAGAAACCCGCCGACGCCGGGCCAATCAGGCGCGCAGTATGGAAAGCGGTCGCGTTGAGGGCGACAGCGTTTGCCATCTTGTCCTGAGGCACGAGCTCGCCGACAAACGCCTGGCGCGCCGGCGTATCGATCGCGGAGATCGTCCCCGAAATGAAGGCCAGGATGTACTGGTGCCAGAGCTCGCCCGTACCCGTCAGAACTACGATGCCAATGATGAGGGAGACGAGGCCGACCCCTGTCTGCGTGCACTGTAGGAGACGGCGCCCGGGGATGCGATCCGCGAGGACTCCCGCCCACGCCGAAAACAGGATGATCGGCAGGAACTGCAGGGCGGTGACCACGCCAACCTGCGAGGCGTCGTGATCGGTCAGGACCGTCAGCACGTACCAGTCCTGGGCGACGCGCTGAAGCCACGCGCCGGTCGACGCAATCAGGGAGGCGACGAACCAATACCGGTAGTTCACGTAGCGCATGGACGCGAATGTTGCTGACACGCCAATCCTCCCTCTCTCACTGCTGCTGCGCACACCGAACGAGGCCGGGGCGTCCGGCGGCGCTCATCCTTCCTCGGCGTATTTTCCCAGGATACGACCGCCCCGCCGGAGGAAGGCTCCGGCGGGGCGGGAAGGAGACGAAGGGTGACGAATCAGCCGACGCCGAGGAGGCGCTGGATCGGACCCATCAGGAAGTAGATGATGAACAGGCCAGCGACCAGCCACATGAGCGGGTGGACCTTGCGGGCCTGGCCCTTGACGAGCTGGATCACCGCGTAGGTCACAAAGCCCACGCCGATGCCGACGGACACGGAGTAACCGAAGGGCATGAAGGCGATGGTCATGAAGGCGGGAATCGCAACCTCCTTCGAAGCCCAATCGATGCCGGTCACCTGGGTCATCATGAGGAAGCCAACGAACACGAGGGCCGTGGAAGCAGCCTCGGTCGGGACCAGCTCGACGAGGGGAGCGAGGAAGGTCGACAGCAGGAACAGGATGCCGGTGACCACAGAGGCCAGGCCGGTGCGAGCACCCTCAGCGACGCCCGAGGCGGACTCGACGTAGGAGGTGTTCGAGGAGACGCCGCCGACGCCACCGGCCACGGCAGCCAGGGAGTCGATGATCAGGATCTGGCGGGTCTTGGGCGGGTTGCCGTCCTTGTCCAGCAGGTTGCCCTCGGCGCCGACGGCCACCATGGTGCCCATCGTGTCGAAGAAGTCAGCCAGCATGAGGGAGAAGACCAGCAGGATGGCGGAGACGATGCCGAGCTTGCCGAAGCCGCCGAAGAGGTCCACCTTGCCGAGCGTGTCGAAGACGGGAACGGCGATCGGGGAGCCCTTAAGTTCCGGAACAGTCTGGCCCCAACCGGTGGGGTTCGTGTCGGAAATGCGCTCGAGGTGAGTGAACGCCTGGACGATGACCGCCAGGACCGTCGAGGCGATGATCGAGATCAGCACCGCGCCCTTCACGCCGCGCACGTACAGAATGAGCATGAGGAACAGGCCGAACACGAAGATGAGGGCAGGCCAGCCGTCGAGCGATCCCGAAATGCCGAACTGAACGGGAGTTGCGCCCGCGCGCACGATACCCGCATTCACGAGGCCAATGAGGGCCACGAACAGACCCAGGCCAACGGTGATGGCGGTCTTGAGCGCCGCGGGAACCGCGCGGAAAACAGCCTCACGGAAGCCGGTGAGAACCAGCAGGAAGATGAGGATACCTTCCCAGGCGATGATACCCATGGCCTCGCCGTAGCTGAGGCCGGCGCCAAGGACCAGGGTGAAGGCGACGACCGCGTTGAGGCCGAGGCCGGCGGCGAGCGCCAGGGGGTAGTTCGCGACGACACCCATGAGGATCGTCATAATGCCCGCGACGAGCGCGGTGCCAGCAGCGATGCCCTGGGTCGTAATAGAGCCATCCTTGGGAACTGCGTTGCCCAGGATCGCGGGGTTGACGACCAGGATGTACGCCATCGCGAAGAAGGTAACAAATCCACCGCGGATTTCGTGACTGATCGTCGAGCCGCGCTTGGAAATCTGGAAGAACGAATCAAGTGACTGTGCGAAGCCGCCGTGGGATGGGGCGGTCTTTTCTTGTGTGCTCACTGAACAATCGTGCCTGCTCGGGGGCGAGCACGCAAACAAACTCGCCATGTGACCACTTGTTGAGAAAGCATCCGAGACGTAGTCTCGGATGCTTTCTCTCAGTTCATCACGGAAGCGGGCGTCAGTCAGCCTGTTCGGAAGCCGCCGACGCTCCGGCCTCGTCCGCCTTCAGTTCTTCCGATGCCAGCGGCATCGGCTCCGCGTCGAGTGCCCCCTCGTTGATGCGCGACGGGCGCACTGGCCACGCCGTACCATTCTTAGGCACGTCGGTCTCCGAGTGGGAACCACACGTGTGGTCCAAGGACACGACGGCCCCGTCGTCGGTGGCCCACTCGTTCGCGCACACACCGAACATGGTGCGCATGTCACCGCTCATCTTCATGAGGAAGCCGCACGAGGAGCAGGTGTTACGCGGGCGACGCCCCGACTTCGGCCCGCGCTCGGAATCGTACCAGCGCTTAGCCGCCTGATCGCGCCCCTCCTGCGACAGGACGCGGGCTCGCCCCAGCCCAAGTTCACGCACGATCGGCAGATCCGGGTCATCGCTCGTGTCCTCGAAGCCCTGCTCGAGGCGCTCATCGTCCGCCTTGTACGGCAAAACGTCGTCGCGCGAAATGTCCGAAGGACGCAAGCGTTCCTCCCACGGCACCCACTCGGGGGCGAGAAGCGCACCCTCGCGAGGAGTCATGTCGACCTCGCACACGGTGGCAACGCGCCCGCGCGGCACGCGCGCAACGGTCACAGCCCAGCACCAACCCACGTAGCCAGCGTCAGTCGACGCGAAATAGTGGGTGCCCAAGCGTTCCGACACCATCTCGAAGCCGACGTGATCACCGACGGGACGCGGGTGGGCCACGGCCTCGGCGCCAGCGCGCGCGACGTCGACGGCACCCTCCAGGACGGCGTCCTTTTTCACTGCCCGAACACGGGCCACAGTTTTAGGCATCAAATTCCTCTGCGACGGCGCGCAGCACCTTCGCGATCTTGGTCGCGTTGTCCGGGTACGAGCCGCGACGCAGGGCGGCGCTCGACGAGTCGAGGAGCTTGATCAGATCCTCGACGACGGGCACCATCGCCTGCGGCTTGCGGCGCTTGGCTCGGGCAACGGAAGCTGTCTCTTTCAGGAAACGCACGCTCAGAGCCTGCGGTCCCTTGCGTCCATCGGCGACCGAATACTCCACGCGAGCACCCACTCGGGGGTTGGGATGGTCGGCCGGCAGTGCGGACGAGTGGAGGAAAACGTCCGCCCCGTCGTCTCCTGCGATGAAACCGAAACCGTGA
Organism: uncultured Actinomyces sp.; assembly: GCA_938040725.1. Classification (GTDB taxonomy): domain Bacteria; phylum Actinomycetota; class Actinomycetes; order Actinomycetales; family Actinomycetaceae; genus Pauljensenia. The sequence goes on from CALHZX010000095.1 coordinate 6,553, forward strand.
TCCGCGTCGAAGAACCTCACTTTACCGGTGGGCATAGTCCCCTCCTTCTCTCAATAGTCTGTGAGCCCACTAGGGCTCCCCCTATCATAGGGCGCTCTCCCGATACGCGTGGGAGACGAGCCGACGCCTGTAGCGAACAGCACCACACGCCCCAGGATGAGCCAACTTTCACGTAGACTGACCCCACGGCAACAATCACGCGACAGCGATTTCCTCACATGCTCGACAGAACCGCGTGGCGTGATGTATGTTTCTCTGTTCGCCACTTCGCAGGAGGACCCAGTGTCACGAATCCGCCGCTTCAGCCTCGTCGCTGTGCTGACCACGCTACTGCTTGCACTCGGACTCCCGTCCTTCGCTGCCACCCCCCTGAGCATCAACGGAAACGTGACAGACCCAGACGGATGGCTGTCTCACTCCGACCGTTCGTCGGTCGAGTCAGCCACGAGCAAGGCTGCATCCCACGGCGTGAACGTCTCCGTCGTCTTTGTCGCCAACTTGTCGGGCATGGATGCGCAGACGTGGTGCCAGCAGACCGTCCAGCGTTCATCGTTGAACGCTGGAACCATCGTCTACGTCATCGCCTACTCTGAGCGACACGACGCCGCGTGCGTCTACAACGGGGTGTCCCCGTCCGTGCTCCAAAGCGCAGTCAGCGCCTCGGAGGCTCAGCTGTCGTCGAAGCCGCTCACTTCCTCCGATGGCGCCAGGGGCGTCAACGCCTTCGTCGACACTCTCGTCAACGCAAACTCCTCGAGCCCATCCCGCTCGGGTTCGTCGAGTAATTCCAGGGCTTCCGAGTCCAGTTCTAGCAACGGCGCGGGCGCGATCCTCGCCATCGTCCTGTTCCTCATCGTCCTGGCCGCCGGCTTGTGCGTGATCGGCTTCGCCGTGTCACGCTCGTCGAAGCGCAACAGGGTCGTCGCACAGCAGGCAGCGCAGGTCGACGCCCAAGCCGCAGCACATGCGGTCCAGGAAGCGAACCGCCAACTCCTGGCTGCCGATGAACAGATCCGCACGGCATCAGACGAATTGGACTTCGCTCGCGCCCAGTTCGGCCTCAGCGCCACCGATAGTTTCGCCCAAGCGATCGACGTCGGTAAGTCGGCTGTCTCCCGCGGTTTCAGCGCACAATCCCAGATGAACTCGACGCCCGTACCCGCCGAGCAACTGCGACTGGCCACCGCCATCATGGCCGACCTGGGGACTCACATGAACCCGCTCAGCGCTATCCAGGCATCGTTTGCAACCAAGCGCGCCGAACAGGCGTCCCTCCCCGAGCGCATCAGCGAAGCGCGCGAACGCCTCGCCGAAGAGCTCTCGGACCTCGAACGTGCGAAAGCTGAGCTTGCCTCCATCGCATCCCTGTACCCGACGCAGATGCTCGCGTCCCTCCAAGACAACCCGGAGCAGGCCTCGGCGCTGCTTACCTCGGCTCGCGGCGCACTCGACGCCGCCGACGCGGCAGTATCCACCGACCGCGCACGGGCCTCAAGTGCCCTCGACACCGCCCTGCGCGCCTTGACGATGGCAAAACACCAGACGGACGCGATTTTCTCCGCCAAGTCCGATTTGGATGCCATTCGTGATCGCCTCGTCGCCGCAATCAGCTCCATTTCCTCAGACGTGACAGACGTCGACAACCTGGACACGGATCAGACCGTCTTCGATCCGATGGTGGCCGACGCGCGGGCCGCGATCAAAGAGGCGCAGGCCGCGCTGGCAAACAACGGTGATCCGCTCGCCGCTCTCGAGCACCTTCGCATGGCCGAAGCGACGCTCGACACCGCACTTGAGCCACTGCGCACGAAGGAGGAGGCCTACCAGAAGGCGTACGCCGCCGCGGAGGCGCAAATCTCCCTGGCGGACTCGGCCGTGGCCCAGGCACAGCGCTACGTGCAGGGGCGACGAGGTGCCATCGACCTGAATGTTCGTTCCACGCTCAACGACGCGGAGACTGCCCTCAGTACCGCACGCGACGTGCTCGACGAGGACCCCGACGCTGCGATGTCCCATGCAACAAACGCGCGCGCCCTCGCCGATAACGTCATGGCGACGCCGATCCAGAACGTCGGCGGCACGTGGGGACAGCCCGCAGGCGGCAACGGCTCCTTTACGGGGTCCTCGCTCGGCGACTTCCTCCTGTGGTCGACATTGTTCTCCAATGGCGGGTCTCACCACCACCATCACCATCACCACTACGACGACGATGACTTCGATCTCTTCCGCAGCGGATCGCGATCCTCCGGCTCCGGCTGGTCCTTCGCCTCGGGCGGTGGTTCCGACTGGGGCTCGGGCGGCTCCGATTGGGGCAGCGGGAGCTCCGACTCCGGATGGTCGTCGGCCTCCGGCAGTTTCTGACCGCTTGATCCGCAGCGAGCGTGTATCAGCTTGCCGACGAACAGGAGGGAAACGTATCACGGATCCGGCGCCTCGGCATCGCAGCCATCGTGACGGCGGCGATGTTAGCCTGCGGCGCACCCGCGTTCGCGACCGAGCCGCTCACCATGAACGGACACGTCACCGATCCCGACGGCTTTCTGAGCGACGAGCAACGCGCAACGATCGACTCCCCCGCGCAGGCGTTCTACACCACGTACAACACGATCATCGACGTCGTCGTGGTCCCCGATTTCTCCGGTCAGAAACCGTCCGAATGGTGCGAGGCTACCCTCAAGCAATCACGCACAGGCGAAAAAGGCATCCTCTACGTTGTCGCCTACGAGGATGGCACGGATGCCTACTGCACAGATGCTCAATTCGCTCGAAACCTGACAACGGATCCGTCCCTCAAACGCACCTTCGACGGTGCCCTCAAGCACGCTCGAAACAACTACACGTCGAGCCCATTGACCAGCGAAGTGGTCACTGGCGGCACCAGGTCCTTTGTCAGCGATATACACACCGCCTCCGACATTCAAGCATAGCTTCACAGCTACTACGGCACGAAGCAACAAGAGCAGGATAATACAAACAAAACGACAGATTCCGCCAAACCATCGCACTCCTCATCGCGGGCGCATTGCTTGTCCTCACCCTCGCTCTCGAGCTGCGAGCCAAGCTGCGCGGACAAGAGCAATACGACGGACGCGATACGAGACCCGCGGACCTCACCCCTATCGTCGACCCTGTCAGGCGCGACGCCCTGAGGGCCGCTGCGGAGGCCAGGCGGCGTCTATCGGAGGCCGAGGAGCAGGTGCGCGCCGCGGAAGAGGACTGGAACTACGCTCGCGCGCAATTCGGTAGCGCTGCGACCCAACAGTACGGGCGTCGCCTCGAGGCGGCAAAGGATGCTATTGCACGCGGCCTCGACACCTACGAACAGATAGAGCGAACACCAGACGCTCACGCTAAGAGACGCCTCGCCTCGACAATCACGGCGGATCTCGACAAGAACCTTCCGCCGCTCCAGGACGCTCGCCAGGAGTTCGCCGCACAGAGCGAGAAGCGGCTATCGCTTCCCGCGCAGGTCGCCGATGCCCGCGAGCGCCTCATCGAGGAACTCACTGACCTGGAGCGCGCGAAGGAAGATCTGACGAGCATCGCGGGCCTCTATCCCGATTCCATGCTCGCTTCCCTCCAGGACAATCCGGAGCGCGCGGCTGCATTGCTCGAGTCTGCTCGCGCTGCATGGGAGACGGCCAGTGCGCATCTCGACACCGATCCCACCCGCACTGCCTCGGCGCTGGATACCGCTCAGCGTGCCCTGTCGATGGCAAATGCGCAGACGGACGCTATCTTCTGCGCGAAGACCGACCTCGACACATTCCGCGAGAAGCTCGCTGCTTCCATCGGATCCGTGTCTCAGTCCCTCTCGGATGCGAAGAACCTCGATTCCGCCTCCGCTTCTTTCGCTCCCCTCCTGGACGAGGCGGAGGCGGCCATCTCCCAGGGCCAGCGTGCGCTGGTCAGCGACGAGGATCCCCTGCAGGCAAGCGCGGCGGCCTCGCGCGCCACGACGCTCGCCGAGCGCGCGATTGCGGCACCAGGGCGACGCTAGAGGAGGCGTTCGACGACCCAATGTTTACCCCCGTCCGCACAGGCGCAACTGTCACTCGTACCTGATCGTCGTATACACTCATCACAGATCAACTAATGTGACAGACCCTACAAGATTATGTGGACATAACGATCCGCAATCATGTATTTTTATTTGTTCGCCACTCACCAAGGAGGATCACGTGCCACGGATTCGAGGCCCTCGGGCACGCACGCACCGTGACGCACACACCGTGACAATGACACCCTCCCCGACACGTACCGGTCCACCATCCGGTTCGGACTCACAGTAGTTCACCCACCAAGACCAGCGAGGCTCTCTCCTCGCGCACAACCCGCGCACATGCGCACCACCCCACAAAGGAGAACATCATGGCCGAAAAGCAGACGATCCTGGGCCGTATCGCCCAGCTCGCCAAGGCGAACATCAACGCGCTCCTCGACAAGGCTGAGGACCCGCAGAAGATGATCGACCAGCTCATCCGCGACTACACCAACTCGATCATCGAGGCCGAGAACGCGATCGCTCAGACGCTGGGCAACCTGCGCATGGCCGAGCGTGACTACGAGGAAGACGTCAAGGCTGCCGCCGACTGGGGCCAGAAGGCCGCCGCTGCCTCCGCGAAGGCTGACTCACTGCGCGCCGCCGGAGACGAGGCAGGAGCCGATAAGTGGGATAACCTGGCCAAGGTCGCTCTCGGCAAGCAGATCCAGTTCGAGAACGAGGTCAAGACCGAGGAGCCCGCTCTCGCTTCTCAGCGCGATGTTGCCGAGCGCCTCAAGACCGGTCTCGCTCAGATGAAGGATAAGCTCTCCGAGCTCAAGACCCGCCGTGACCAGCTGATCGCCCGCGAGAAGACCGCGAAGGCGCAGGCACAGGTGACCGACGCCCTCAACTCCATCAACATCCTGGATCCCACGAGCGAACTCGGTCGCTTCGAGGATCGCGTGCGCCAGCAGGAGGCTCTCGCCCAGGGCAAGATGGAACTGGCCGCGTCCTCGCTGGATGCCCAGTTCGCTGAACTGCAGACCGACTCCTCGCAGGTGGAGATCGAGGCTCGCCTGGCTGCCCTCAAGGGTCAGAACACGCAGGCGTGAGCCGTGCAGCACCGCTGTTCACCCACACATAGATAAGCCGGGCGGCCCCTCGCGGGGCCGCCCGGTTCGTTGCATGTCTCTGGGCAGCGCTTCGAGTGCCTCTCAGACTTACAGGAACGCCATCGGGTCGAAGTCGTCGATGTCGATGATGTGGAGCCTGGGCAGGCGCACCTGGAAGGCGTGCACATCGTATTCGAGGTCGATGATTTCCAGGCCTCGTTCCTCCAGCTCGTGGAGCTGGGAGGAGAGGAATTCCTTGAAGCACATGACCGCGACGCGGCGGCCCTGGTCGAGGAGGGTCTCGATTTGGGGCAGGAAGTCGGCGTCGTGGCTGGCCAGGATGACGTCGCCAGTGCCGAGCTGTGCGATCGCGTCCATGGTGCGCTGGAGGCCGACGTCGACGACCTTCATCTCGGCGGGGCCCGACAGGGGAATCACGGAGTAGTCCATGGCCGTGAGCGCCTGAACGAAGCCCATCGGCAGGAAGCCGGACGAACCGTTGAGGAAGAACAGGCCCTTGGCCTTCTGATCCCAGCGGCCGTGCGCGCTCTCGAGGACGCGATCCCAGCGGGGGCGCTCCTCGGGATTCGGGCGACGGTCAAGGACAGAAAGGCCCAGTGTCGCGTCAATATTCTCGCCATCCACGACGAGGTATGTCGTTTGATTATTAGGATTTTCCATGGAATTAGAGTAACCGACGATTGTCTGGACCGATGCGGCCTTGGGTCCTAGACATTCCTCCCCATCTCGACAAAGCCCGTTATGCTCCTGTCACTCCATCGATAAAGAAAGGGGATTCGATGGATTCGCGAGCGAAGCACTGCGCGTCCTGTCCGCTGCCGAGGGCGGGCGGCCCGTCAAGGACGAGAGTGGCAAGGCCGTGAATGTATGCCCACAGGGTCACTTCCGCGTGGGGATCGTCGGTTCCGTAGGCGATGTGCGCCAACGAACGTAGCTGGGAGCGTGCGGTCAGGCTGGCTTGCCTCAGCCCCGGGTGTGCGTCGGCGTCGTACATGTCTGATCGGAACATGATCCGAAAGACGCCGGGATTTGCCAGGGCGCACGACAGGTAGGCATGTCCGGCGGCTCGCGTCACGTCCTGCGGCGACGCCCCATCACGACGCTCCCTGGCCTCACGCAGTGCCTGTTCGAGGGAGCGGTAGCCCTCCTCAACAAGCGCCACGAGGATCCCTTCGCGCCCCCGGAAGTGGTGGTAGGGAGCTTGGTGCGTACAGCCAGCACGACGAGCAACTTCGCGCATGGAGAGCGAAGAGGGCCCACCCTCATTGAGGAGATCGCGGCTGATCGCGAGGATTGCCTCGCGCAGCCCCTCGGATGTCGTAGAGCGCGCCATGTACTCAGTGTATCCGAGACAGCAGCCAGACTTGACAGTGTCTAGCCGACATGTTGCCATAAGTAGACACTGTCTAGTTTTCGGAGTTTCCATGTATGACGCGATCATTATCGGCTCGCTCACAACGGCCGGCCTCCTTGCCGGAGTCGCGGGAGCGCGCGTGCTTGTCCTCGAAAAACACTGCACCCCAGGCGGCCTCACCCACTCATTCCGTCGGATGGGCGCTTCCTGGGATGTCGGGCTGCACTACGTCGGCGACATGCACCCATGGTCCCACCACTTGCATCCCCCGCCATTCACCTCGCACTTCGCCTGCGGACAGGATGTGCCCTGGAACGCACGAGCACTACATGGAGCGCCGCTTCCGCGACCCGGCCCTACGCGCCCTCCTCACCACGCATTGGGGCGACTACGGGGTGGAGCCAACGCGCAGCGCGTTCGTCGCCCACGCGATGATCGTGTGCCACTACATGGACGGCGCATGGTTCCCACGCGGCGGAAGCGGGCAGATCGCGCGCATGATCGAAGAACGGATCCGCGCAACCGGAGGTGAGATTCGCCTGTGCCAGGACGTCGACGACATCCTCATCGACAACGGTCGAGCAGTGGGCGTACGCGTCAGCGATCGCAGCGGTCCCGCGCCCGTCTCCTACGAGGAGCATGCTCCCATCGTGATTTCCGGCGTCGGCGCACGCGAAACGTACACCCGGCTACTACCAACGACCGGTCCGGTCGGCGCGCTCACTGCACGCGTCCGCGACAGGATCGCCCGCCTCGGGCACGGAGGCTCCGCGGTGACCGTCTACCTCACCCTCGACCACTACCCCGTCGGCGTGGACGGGTCGAACGTCTGGGTGAATACATCCCAGGGACCCGACGACCTGGAGCAGATGACCGAGGACCTGTGCCAGGGACGCCCTCAATCAGCCTTCATCTCGTTCCCGGGAATCAAAGCCGGAGACCGCCACGCGACGGCGGAAATCGTCTCCTTCGCCCAGCCGGAGGCCTTCGACCGATGGTCGGGAACGAGGCCGGGGCTGCGCGGGAAGGACTACGAACGCCTGACGTCGACGATGGCACGCGGACTCATTGACCTCGCGGACACGGCGATACCCGGATTGACAGCCGCCGTGCCCTCCGTCGAGGTCGCCACCCCGCTCACCATCGAACACTTCACATCACACGAGGGCGGATGCTTCTACGGACTACCCCTCACGCCCGAGCGCTTCGCTGCCGACCTCACCTCTCCCTCGACCCCCATCGACGGCCTCTACCTGACCGGGCAGGACGCCGGAATGCCCGGCATCGTGGGCGCCGCCCTGGCTGGTATGTCCACGGCCTGCAAGGTACTCGGTCCCGCGGGATATCCCCGCATCAGGCGCGCACTGCGCGAACAGGTCTCCACCCAGGATCACGCGAGCTCCTCCCACGACACGACGACTGAACACACCGCCGGGGCGAGGCGCCATCAGGCGACAGTACGACGCGCTCGTTGGATGAGCCCCACCACCCGAGACATCACACTCGAGCTACCGGAATACGCAACGTGGGAGGCAGGCCAGTACGCGCTCGTTCGGGTCGCCCCATTCGAATGGCGACCGTACTCGCTCGCATCAGCCCCTGGGCGCACCGTCAGGCTCCTCGTTGACGTGCGCAGGAAGGGCATGGGCGCCTCCTGGGCGAGCACCATCGCACCCGGCGACGACGTCGATCTCGAGCTGCCCTACGGACACTGGCTCGTCACGCCAGACCGAGGCACGACCGACGCCGAGGCGCCACACCGGCGCATTTTCATCGCAACAGGGACAGGCATCGCCCCATTCCTCGCAGCGCTGAAGGCTGGCAGGCGCGACGACGACATACTCATCGTCGGATGCTCACGGACGGACGACGACCTGACAGGCCGAGCGGGCACACCGCTGCCCCGACTCATTCGTTGCGTCAGCCGCGAGGCGGCGCCCGGCACGTTTCACGGGCGTATCACCGACTACCTGAACGCCGAGGGCATCGATCCCCAGGCCACGTACTACGTGTGCGGCTCCGCCCGCATAGTCCGCGACATTTCGCGCATCATCCAGGCCGGGGGCGCACGCGTCTCCTACGAGACGTTCTCACGCACCCCTCCCCACACGCGGCGAGGCCGGGACCGCTTCACGCAGCCCCAGCCTCGTCACTGTCTATGGAGTGACTGTCACAACACGTCGTCGTCGACCCAGTCGAGCGTACGCGTCACGGCCTTCTTCCACAGGCGGTACGTGCGGTCGCGCTCGGCCGGCTCCATGGAGGGCGTCCAGCGCTTGCCTTCCTGCCAGTTGGCCACGACATCGTCGGTGCCCGACCAGTAGCCCACGGCCATACCGGCGGCATAGGCAGCACCCAGGGCGGTCGTCTCGATAACCTTCGGGCGAACGACGTCGACGCCGCACAGGTCGGCCTGGAACTGCATGACCAGGTCGTCGTGCGTCATGCCGCCGTCAACCTTGAGCTCCTTGAGCGGCACGCCGGCGTCGGCGTTCATCGCGTCGAGGACCTCGGCGCTCTGGAACGCGGTCGACTCCTCGACGGCGCGGGCGATGTGGCCCTTGTTGACGTAACGGGTCAGGCCCACGATCGCGCCGCGAGCGTCCGAACGCCAGTAGGGGGCGAACAGGCCGGAGAATGCGGGGACGAAGTAGACGCCGCCGTTGTCCTCGACCGTACTGGCCAGCGTGCCGATATCCGAGGACTTGACGATCATGCCGAGGTTGTCACGCAGCCACTGGACCAGCGACCCGGCGACGGCGATCGAGCCTTCGAGGGCATACACGGCCGGCTGCTCGCCGATCTTGTAGGCCACCGTGGTGAGCAGGCCATTGTTCGAGAAGACGGGCTCCGTGCCGGTGTTCATGAGCATGAAGCAGCCGGTGCCGTAGGTGTTCTTCGCCATACCCTTCTCGAAGCAGGCCTGACCGAAGGTGGCCGCCTGCTGATCGCCGAGAATGCCCGCGATCGGGGTATCGACCAGGAGGCCATTCTTACGACCGTAGCCGTAGACCTCGGAGGAGGACTTAATCTCGGGGAGCATCGACATCGGAATACCGAAGATCTCGCAGACGTCCTCACGCCAGGACAGCGTGCGGATATCCATGAGCATGGTGCGCGAGGCGTTGGTGACGTCGGTGCAGTGCACGCCGCCGTTGATGCCGCCCGTCAGGTTCCACAGGACCCAGGAGTCGGTGTTGCCGAAGTAGAGGTCGCCAGCCTCGGCGCGCTCGCGAGCGCCCTCAACATTGTCCAGGATCCACTTGATCTTCGAGCCGGAGAAGTAGGGGGACAGACCCAGGCCGCAGATCTGACGGAAACGATCCGGCCCCTCGTCACCCTCAAGCTCCTTGACGATGTCAGAGGTACGCATGTCCTGCCAGACGATCGCGTTGTACACGGGCTCGCCGGTGTTCTTATCCCACACGACGGTGGTCTCGCGCTGGTTAGTAATGCCCACGGCCGCCAGCTGGTGACGGTTGATCTCCGCCTTCTGCAGAGCCTCCGCGACGACGGTACGAGTGGTGTCCCAGATCTCGACGGGGTTGTGCTCGACCCAGCCCGGGTTCGGGAAGATCTGCGTGAATTCCTTCTGGCCGACGGAAACGATTTCACCAGCGTGGTTGAAGATAATCGCGCGGGTCGAAGTGGTGCCCTGGTCAATGGCGAGAACGAACTTTTCGGTGGTCATGAGTGTCCTTTCGGTGGCGTTGTCACGTCGTTGTGTATGCCGCGCCTAGCCACCTGCGCGGCTGTTGGGACTTCCTAGTCCCAGAAAATGTCACCCCGGCGGTGGGGTTTCACGCGGGCGAGGCCCCAGCGGCCTCGCCCGCGCACTCACTCTCAGGCGAGAGCGAGAAAGTAGATGACGGTGCCGACGATGGCGCCGATGATCGGGCCGACGACGGGAACCCAGGAGTAACCCCAGTCGGAGCCGCCCTTGCCCTTGATCGGCAGGATCGCGTGAGCGATACGGGGGCCGAGGTCACGGGCCGGGTTGATGGCGTAACCGGTGGGGCCACCGAGCGAGTTACCGATGACAACGATGATGAGGGCGACGCCGAGCGGGCCGATCGCAGTTTCGGTGTAGCCGGAGACGTAGACCCACAGGATCAGGACGGCGGTTCCGATGGCCTCAGTGAGGCAGTTCCAACCGTAGGAGCGGATCTCGGGGCCGGTGGAGAAGACGCCCAGCTTGAGGGCGGGGTCGCAATCCTCGTCGAAGTGCTTCTTGAAGGTCAGCCAGCACAGGACCGCACCGACGAATGCGCCGAGGAACTGGGCGACGATGTAGACGAGGATGTTGGTGGTGTTGACCGCAACGCCGGGGGCGAGCTCAACGGAGGAGTCGAAGGCGTGTCCGACAGCCTTGGCAATGGTGACGGCGGGATTCAGGTGGCCGCCAGAGCGGAAGGCGACGTAGACGCCGGCGAAGACCGCCAGGCCCCATCCCCAGTTGATGAGCAG
>CALHZX010000096.1 GCA_938040725.1 uncultured Actinomyces sp.
AGCGTGTCCCAGGTTTCCACGGTGTACCAGTAGGCACCGTCCTCCACGTAGGAGGCGTTGCCTGTGCGTGCATCCGTCGTGAAGCGCCATCGCGTGATCGCGAGTCGGAAGGTCGTCACGCAGATGTCGCCCTTGACGTGCTTCATTGAGGGTTCTGACCCGATGCGACCCCTCAGGGTCGTCGAAATATCCTGCATCGTTGCATCCTTTGTCTGGTCTGGCCGGCGCTGGCCGGATACGTCCAGGAAAGCCCCGCGAGGCATGTCCTTTCAAGCGCTCGCACTCCCCCTGTGGATAACGCACGTGCCGCTTGTGGCCCTGTGGATAACCGGACGGCGCCGACAGCGCCTGTGCACTGCGCCTCTCACGGCGGGCACGCCAGACATAGCAAAGCGGCGGCACCCCGCAGGGATACCGCCGCTCAGCGTTCAGATCAGGCCTCGGCTGCCTCAACCATCTCGGGGATGCCCAGGGCAACAACCTCGCGGGCCACCTCGCGGGCACGCTCAGTCGTCACCGGTTCGGCCGGGAAGAGCACGCGGCGATAGTACTCGAGCTCCTGGATGGACTCCAGGATGTCGGCCAGCGCGCGGTGGCCGCCATGCTTGTCAGGCGACTCCGTGAAAGCGGCGCGGTACCAACGCTTGGCCAGCTCCTTGATGGAGGAGACGTCCACGAGACGGTAGTGCAGGTGGTCGATGACAGAGGGCATGTTCGCCTCGAGGAACATCTTGTCGGTACCCACCGAGTTACCCGCCAGGAGAGCCTTGCCCTGCTGGGGCACGAAGCGCTTAATGTAGGACAGGACCTGCTCGGTCGCCTCTTCCATCGACACAGCGCTCGTCTTCAGATCGTCAAGCAACCCGGAGGACGTGTGCATGTTGCGCACGAAATCGTTCATGTTGTCGAGAGCCTCAGCGGGCGGCGTAATGAGCACATCCATGCCGGGGTCGACAATTCGCAGGTCGCCGTCAGTCACGACCACGGCCACCTCGATGAGGGCGTCACGCTGGACGTCCAGGCCGGTCATTTCGCAGTCAATCCAGACCAGGGGGTCTTTCAAAGTTTTCACGCCTTCTATGTTAGTGCGCTCTGGGTCATACGGTTGGGTGGGACTTGGGGGCGGTGGCCACTACTACACTAGAAGGGTATTGGAAGGAGTTCTTATGACCGCTAGTTCTCACGTGACGACACCGAAGGACATCCGTCAGGCAGCCACCGCCCTGGAGGGGCTTGCCGTTCGCACGAACCTGGATCGTTCCGAGCGTCTGTCCACCGAGGCCGGCGTGGATATTCTGCTCAAGCGTGAGGATCAGCAGAAGTGCCGTTCCTTCAAGGTGCGTGGCGCCTACGCGCGCATGTCGCTCCTGTCCCCTGCCGAGCGCGAGCGCGGCGTCGTGTGCGCCTCGGCCGGTAACCACGCGCAGGGCCTGGCGTATGCCTGTGCTCACCTGGGCGTGCGCGGCACGATTTACCTACCCTCGAATACGCCCCGTCAGAAGCGCCGCCGTATCGCGACGATTGGTGGGCAGTGGGTCGAGCAGGTCATCGTGGATGGCACGTTCGACCGCGCGAACGCGCTGGCCCAGGAGGCTGCGCGCGCGACGGGCCGGACCTATGTTCACCCCTACGATGATCCGTTCACGATCGCCGGGCAGGGCACGATTGGCGTCGAGCTCGAGGAGCAGATGCCTGAAGACACAGCGGCCGTCCTGGTCCCCGTGGGCGGTGGCGGCCTCATCGCGGGTATCGCGACGTGGCTACGCGCGAACCGTCCGGAGGTCAGAATCATCGGCGTGGAGCCTGCGGGCGCAGCGTCGATGCACGCGGCTCTTGAGGCGGGTCAGCCGATGTCTCTGGCGAAGGTCGATCCTTTCGTGGATGGTACAGCGGTGGGTCGCGCGGGCTCGCTCCCCTTCCATATCGCTTCGCAGTTCGTTGACTCCGTGCTGGTTGTGCCGGAGGGCGCGGTGTGCACTGAGATGCTGGAGCTCTACCAGTCCGACGGCGTCATCGCCGAGCCTGCGGGTGCGCTCGCGTCTACGGCCGCGCACGTGTACCTGACGGATCCGGCGGATCGCAAGGCCCTGCTCGGCCGCTCCGACGGCGCAATTGTCTGCGTCGTGTCGGGCGGTAACAACGACCTGACGCGCTACGCCGAGGTCATGGAACGCTCGCTGCGCCACGAGGGGTTGCGTCATTACTTCCTCGTGACCTTCCCACAGCAGCCGGGCATGCTGCGCGTCTTCCTGTCGGATGTGCTGGGTCCCGCGGACGATATCGTGCACTTCGAGTACACGAAGAAGAACAACCGCGAGCTCGGACCTGCACTGGTTGGTATCGACCTGTCGAACCCGGATGACATCGATGGGCTTCGACACCGCATGGAGGCTTCTCCCCTGCATGTCGAGGAGCTGCCGCTGGATTCGGAGATCACGCGACTCGTGATCTGAGAGAGGCACGTAAAGCGCTGGAGAGGGGGCGCGGTTTCGGGGACGAGGCCGTGGCCCCTCTCCCCTTTTGTCTATCCCTGGGCGCGTGGCTGGCTTGGGTGCCGCCCGGGGTGGCCACTGGGCCGATGTGTGCGGTGGCGCGGCCGGGTGTGGCGGCGGGGTCCGCCGCGAGGGTGGCTCAGGCGGCGAGGGTGACGGGGCGGGTGACGCGCACGCGCACGGAGGGGGTGGAGTTGAAGCGGTAGCCTTCGCCGCGGACCGTGGAGATGAGGTCGGGCAGGATGGAGAGCTTCTTGCGTAGGCGTCGGATGTGGGCGTCGACGGTGCGGGAGTCGGAGCCGAGTTCAGAGTCGGCCCACACGGAGGCGAAGAGTTCGTCGCGGGTGACGGAGCGGTCGGCGTTGGCGGCGAGGTGGGCCAGGAGGTCGTGTTCCTTGGCGGACAGGCCCGCGTCGCGTCCGTCGAGGGTGACCTGGCCGCGGTCGATGTCAATGTCGATGCGGGAGGAGCTCAGTCGCAGGCCGGCGAGAACGTCGAGGAATTCCTCGTAGGAGGTGGGGGTGTCGTTGTCGGCGCGGACGGAGGCGGCAGGGGTGTTGACGAGGGTCATGGGTGTATCCGATTCTTCGGGGCCGCACTCCCACTATCGGCGTGGGTATATCACTGCGGCGGTGATTGACAGGGGTATCTGGGGCGTCAATCACATACACATTCGCGACATCATGCCACCGCAGGGGCAGCACATGGGGTTCGCGAAGGTCGTCATGGCTTTAAGTTTGTCGGACGTTTTCCGTCCGGGCAACACCATGACCACTAGATGAGACTCTGTGACAGGATGTGTTCACGGTACAGATGCCCTGGTACAGGCTCGTACGAGCGCGGCGAGGAGGCAGGACAGACACAAACGGTGGGGGCGGGTCCATTGGGCCCGCCCCCACCTATCGCCTAGGAGAACGCTCAGCTCTCCAGGCCGCGCTGGGCACGCACTTGCCGAGTAGCAGAGACAAGGTTGTCCAGCGACGCCTTCGTTTCCTCGTAGCCGCGGGTCTTGAGGCCACAGTCGGGGTTGACCCACAGGCGCGAGACCGCCGCGGCGTCAGCGGCCAGGCCGATGAGCTCGGCGAGTTCCTCGGTGCTGGGGACGCGGGGGGCGTGGATGTCCCACACGCCGGGGCCGATGCCGTGGTCGAAGCCGGCCTCGGCGAGCTCGGGGACGACCTCCATCTTGGAGCGAGCCGCCTCGATGGACGTCACGTCGGCGTCCAGGCCCTTGATGGCGTCGATGATCTGGCCGAATTCGGAGTAGCACAGGTGCGTGTGGATCTGGGTGTCGGGGCGCACGCAGGAGGTGGCCAGCCGGAAGGATCCCACGGACCAGTTCAGGTAGTCGGCGTGACGGTCGGCGTCCAGGGGCAGGAGTTCGCGCAGGGCGGGCTCGTCGACCTGGATTGCGGCGATGCCGGCGGCCTCGAGGTCGGACACCTCGTCGCGCAGGGCCAGGCCGATCTGGTCGGCGATTTCGCCGAGAGGCAGGTCGTTGCGCGGGAAGGACCACGCGATGATCGTGACGGGGCCGGTGAGCATGCCCTTGACGGGCTTGTCGGTGAGCGACTGGGCGTAGCTGGTCCAGCCCACGGTCATGGGCGCGGGGCGAGAGACGTCGCCCCACAGGATGGAGGGACGCGTGCAGCGCGAGCCGTAGGACTGCACCCAGCCGTTGCGCGTGGCAGCAAAGCCATCGAGCAGCTCGGCGAAGTACTGGACCATGTCGTTACGCTCGGCCTCGCCGTGGACGAGGACGTCCAGGCCCAGCTCCTCCTGGAGAGCGATAACCGAGGCGATCTCCTCACGCATGCGGGCCTCGTAGTCCGCGTCGGACAGTTCGCCGCGGGCGTTGGCGGCGCGGGCCTTACGGATCTCGGTGGTCTGCGGGAACGATCCGATGGTCGTCGTGGGCAGCGGGGGCAGGTGGAGGCGCTCGGTCTGGGCGGCTTCGCGCTCCAGGTAGGGCTCGCGGGCGCGGTCAGTGTCGGTGAGGGCGGCGGTGCGGCTGCGAACCTCGGGACGCACGACGCCGGGAGCGACGGCGCGCTGTTCAAGGACGCGGGTAGCCTCGGCGACCTCGGCGTCGATAGCGTCCCAACCTTCATCCAGGCCGCGGGCCAGAGTGACAACCTCAAGAATCTTCTGGTCGGCGAAAGCGAGCCAGGCGTGCAGGTTCTCGTTGAGGGTCGCGTCGTCCCAGGTCTCCAGCGCGGTATCGTGCGGCACGTGCTGGAGGGAGTTGGAGGTGGCGACGGTGACGCGTGCGGCTCCCAGGGCCTGAGCGGCCTTCAGGGTCTGGCGCAGCTGGGCCAGGTCGGCGCGCCAGATGTAGCGGCCGTCGACCGCACCAACAACGAGAGTGACACCCGACAGGTCCGCGCCCTTCGGCAGCGAGCCGCGCAGCGTGTCAACGTGAAGAGCCTCGACGCCCGTCTTGGCCAGGGCACCCACCGCGTGGGAGGCATCGCCGTAGGGGGTGGTGAGCAGGATCTGCGGACGATTCTGCGACGCGGCCAGGCGCTCGTAGACGCGGGCGGCCAGCTCGCCCAGCTCAACGCGGGTGCGCGAGAGGTTGTCGGAGGTGAGGGCCGGCTCGTCGAGCTGGACCCACGGGGCGCCCGCGGCGTGCAGGGAGGCCAGCGCCTCCTCGTACGCGACCACGGCCTCGTCGATGCGGGTGAGCGGGTCGAAGTCCGGGGTAGCCGGGTCGGCCTTGGCCAGGGCCAGGTAGGTGACGGGGCCGACCAGGACGGGACGGGTCACGTAGCCCCACTCGCGGGCCGCGGTGAAGCGGCGGGTAATCATGTCATCGGCGAAGCGCAGGGGCGTGTCGGGGCCAATCTCGGGAACGAGGTAGTGGTAGTTGGTGTCGAACCACTTCGTCATTTCTTCGGGGCCGACCTTGTCGTCACCGCGGGCGAGCGCAAAGTAGAGGTCGAGGCCCTCGCGGCCAGCGAAGCGCGGCGGGATGGCGCCCAGGAGGATGGACGCGTCCAGGACGTGGTCGTACAGGGAGGGCGCGTCAGCCAGGGACGCGTCGGAGGGGTTCAGGCCCAGCTCGACGAGGCGCGCGAGGTTCTCCTTGCGCAGATCGTTGGCGGCCTGGATCAGCTCGGCATCGGTGATGCGCCCGGCCCAGCGGGCCTCGAGGGCGCGCTTGAGCTCGCGGCCACGGCCGATACGCGGATAGGCCAGGATCGTGGCGGTAGGGAACTGCGTGGTCGCAGCAGACATGGTGTTCTCCTTGGGTGTGCTACTCGTTCGGCGTGCGCGGGAGACCCGCACCCTGCCGCAGGGTGGATGGTGATGCGCTCAGGCGCGGGTATCGGGGGACGAAGCGCCGGACCGCAGCGGGTCAGGCGTCACTCCCATGAGGGCGAGGATGTCCAAGACGGGCTTGGAGCGGTTGAAGGTGTAGAGGTGGACGCCGGGAGCGCCCGCCTCCAGGACGGAGTGGATGAGACGTGACCCGAAGACGGCGCCGAACTCGTCGCGCGCTTCCTGGTGCGGGTAGTCCGACAGTGTCGTCAGCAGGTATTCGGGGACCTCGATGCCGGTGAGGTCCTGGACACGGCGCAGGCGAGCCGGGTCGGTGGCCGGCAGCATGCCGGGCACGATCGGGATGGTGACGCCGGCGCGGCGGGCGCGTTCGACGAAGGAGGCGTAGACGTCGGCGTCCCAGAAAAGCTGCGTGATAGCGAAGGAGGCGCCTGCTGCCTGCTTGACGAGGAGGCGCTCGACTTCCTGCGCGGGCGTGGTTCCGGCGGCGGGATTACCGGCCGGGAAGGTGGCCACCGCAATCGTCAGCGGCTTGAACGCGGAGCGCAGAGCCTCGCCCGGGTGAGCGTCGCAGCGGCGCTTTTCGACAGTGCGGATGAGGTGGATCAGCTCGGTGGCGCTGCCGACGCCGCCGGGGCCGGGCTCCCAGTCGTCCTGCCCCACCGGCGGGTCACCGCGCAGAGCCAGGAAGGTACGAACGCCCAAATCGAGGTAGTCGTAGACGGTGGAGACGACCTCTTCGGTCGAGTTACCCACGCAGGTCAGGTGCGCGATCGGCTGAATCGGGGTGTCACGCACGAGGCGGTGGACCGTCGAGCGGGCGTTGGAGCGGTCCTTGCCGCCGGCGCCATAGGTAACCGACATGAAGTCGGGGCGCACGTGCAGCAGCTGGTCAACCGTATTCCAGAAGGGTTCTTCCAGGGAGGGCTTGCGCGGGGGCATGACCTCGAAGGACAGAAGCGTGGGCTCGTGGTCGTGGGTGCAGGGACAGGCGTATTCGTCGTCAGAGAAGGGCACGATGTAACTCTCGTGTTGCGGCTAGCCCTCACGTGGGTGCGCATCGGCGCGGGTTGTGGTGGTAGGGCCGAACCTAAGGAATGGCGGACGTCGGCGTCAGGCGCACATTCGGGTACGAATGGACCCGCACATGCGACGGGTGATGTTCGTTCGTGCGTTCATGCCCCCAGTATGTCCGTCTTCGTGCGGGTGACGCAGAAGGGGTCCACGGAACGGGAGTTTGTGACAGCGCCCGTCTCAGGAATGAGACGGGCGCAGGGAGATAGCTGGCGCCTCCGACAGGACTCGAACCTGCAACCTCGGGATTAGAAGGCCCTTGCTCTATCCATTGAGCTACGGAGGCATGGCGCGGTGCGCCGCCTGTAAGACTAGCGGAGGTTAGCGCGCCTTTCCACCAGCGCGCCCAAGCAGGAAGGCGAGCAGCGGGAAGACGAGCACAGACATCGCGCCCGCGACGACAAGCAGGGAGGCGAGCCACGAGGGCAGGACGCCCGTTGAGACGCCCAGCTCGGTAACGGCGACGATGATGGGCAGGCCGGTCGCGCCGTACAGGCCAATACGCACTGCGTCCGTCCAGCCGACGCGCTCGATCGATCCGTAGAACCGTTCCATCAGGACGATGGGTGCGCCGCGCACCACGAGAATCGCGCCAACGAAGGCGACGAGCAGGAACGGGTAGCCCGCGACGGCGCTCAGTGAAATGTTCATGCCCGAGGTGACGAAGAACAGCGGAATGAGGAACGAGAAGCCAAGCGTACGCAGCTCCCCTTCGACCATCGTGAAGTTGCCGGGGGCCAGTGCGCGCACGATGATACCGGCCGCGAACGCGCCGAGTACCATGTCCAGCTCCATGACCGCAGACAGGGCCATGAGACCGGTGAGGACAACCATGACGACGCGCATAAGCGTCTTTTGCGAGGTCTGCGCGCCGTGGAGGATCGTCCGCCCGATCGCGGGGTGTTTGAGGATAAAGCGCGTCGGAATGGCAACGGCAACGACCGATCCCACCGCGAACACAAGAAGAATGATCGCTGACGCCCAGGGGCTGCGTGCCGACAGCAGCAGTGACATCGCGATGATCGGCGCGAGTTCACCGACAGCGCCGTGGCCGAGGACCGCCTTGCCGATGGTGGTTCCCATGACACCGGCCTCCATGAGGATGGGCAGCAGGGTGCCGAGCGCTGTCGAGGTCAGCGCGATGGCCAGGGCGAGGTACGTCGCGGTAGCGACCCCCGTTGTGCCCGAGGCGGCCACCGCCACCCAGGAGACGGCCAGGCCGATGCCGAAGCATGCCAGCCAGGTGAGCAGCGAGCGCCTACCTGCCCGCCCGTGCACCTCTTGTACGTCGATTTCGGTGCCCGCGATGAGGAATAGCATGCCCATGCCGACCTCGCGGAAGAGGGAGATCGGCTCGGTGACGGATGCCAGTCCGAGAACATGTGGACCAATAATCACACCAAGGATGAGCAGCCAGACGACGTCCGGTACACGCTTGTGGGTGAGCGACGAGAGCAGGGGCGCGACGGCTGCGGCAGCGGCGATCAGGAAGAGGGAGACGATGGCGTCCTCGGTACCTCCGGTTGCGGATGCTGCGACGAGGCCGTGGCCCACTCCCCCGTTCATTGTAAGGATGGTCGTCGGCAGAATCATGTGCGTCCCTTCTCGGGCTCTCTCATTGGGCGCGCGCCGACGACCACTGGGGCAGGCGACTCGCTCTCCGCGAATTGCGGGCATGACAAAGGCCCGGGACGCCAAGTCCCGGGCCCGTGTGTGGAAGCGAGGTCAGCCCTCGACGTCCAGGAGGCCGTTCTTGTAGGCCTTGGCCAGGCGGCGGGGCACGCGGATCTCACGGCCGGCAACCTTGACGGTGTTCAGCTCGGTAAGATCAGCCTTCCAGGTAGACCGGCGGGTGCGGGTGTTTGCACGGGACATCTTGCGCTTGGGAACTGCCATGTCTTACCGCTCCTCTTCTTTCTCGACGACTATTCTGATCGGTGCGCCACGCGGGCGCACGGCGACAACCCGACAAGACTACCACGAACAGCGCGCTGAAGCACATTGCGATACCTTCCGCACCTGCGATCCTGGTTACAGACGGACGGGTGCGAGCTCTCGGTAGACTGGGCGCATGTCCGTTCTTCGCACGCTCGCCTCCGGTACGCTCCTCACCCACGAGATTGAGATTAAGCGTTCCCGGTTTATTACGACGCTCGCCAGGACGGACACTCCCGAGGAGGCGCGCGAGCTCATCGATGCGGTCAAGTCCGAGAATCCTCAGGCGCGTCACAACTGCTCTGCCTACCTGATTGACCCGCCGGATGCCGCCCCTCTGCAGCATTCATCGGATGACGGTGAGCCCTCGGGCACGGCGGGCACACCCATGTTGGAGGCACTGCGCGCCTCCGATACCTGGAATGCGACGGCCGTTGTCACGCGTTACTTCGGGGGAATCCTCCTGGGCGGAGGTGGCCTCGTACGTGCTTACTCCACGTCCGTGTCCGAGACCGTAGCACAGGCTCCTATCGCCTACCTGGTTGGGCGCGACGTCCTCGAAACGCAGCTCAGCCCCGGGGACGCGGGCCGTATCGAAGCAGAGCTTCGCGCGCGAGGAGCCGCGATCATTGACACGACCTGGGGCGCGGACGTCACACTGCGCATTGCGATCGATCCGTGCGACCGAGACGCAATTGACGCGTGCCTGGCCCAAGCATCGTCGGGTGTTGCAAAGTTTCGCTACGTGGAAACCCGTCGGGTTGAACTAGACGAGGTTCCGAGCGGGGTATGACAATTCAGGGGTACATCTGCCTATGGAAGGACCCCTCATGGCTCGCATTGCCTCCACCGTTGCCGATCTGATCGGCGGCACCCCCCTCGTCCGCATTAACCACGTGGCCGGCGACGGCGTCGACGTGGTTGCCAAGGTCGAGGCCTTCAACCCCGCATCCTCCGTGAAGGACCGTATCGCCCGCTCGATCATCGACGCAGCCGAGGCTGCGGGCGCCCTCGCCCCCGGCGGCACCATCGTCGAGGCCACCTCCGGCAACACGGGTATCGCCCTGTCAATGGTGGGTGCTGCTCGCGGCTACAAGGTCGTCATCGTCATGCCTGCCTCGATGTCCGTCGAGCGCCGCGCGATCGTGCGCGCCTTCGGCGCCGAGCTGGTCCTCACCGACCCGAAGGGTGGCGTCTCCGCCGCCGTCGCCGAGGCTGAGCGCATCGCTTCCGAGCGTCCCGGCGCCATCATCGCCTCCCAGTTCACCAACCCCGCCAACCCTGCCGCCCACGTGGCGCACACCGGCGAGGAGATTTGGGCCGACACCGACGGCCAGGTCGACGTGTTCGTCGCCGGCGTCGGCACGGGCGGCACGATCTCGGGCGTCGCGAAGGTCCTCAAGGAGAAGAACCCGAACGTCCGCGTCATCGGCGTTCAGCCCGCCGAGTCTCCCCTGCTGACCGGCGGCACCCCCGGCCCGCACGGCATCCAGGGCCTCATGCCCAACTTCGTGCCCGAGACCTACGATGCTTCTCTGGTGGACGAGGTCATCTCGGTCGAGACCGCCAAGGCGCTCGAGTTCGCTCGCCGCGCGGCCGCCGAAGAGGGCTTGCTCGTGGGCATTTCCTCGGGCGCTGCCCTGGCTGGTACGGCCGCCGTCGCCGCCCGTCCCGAGCTGGTCGGCAAGAAGATTGTCACGCTCCTGCCCGACACGGGTGAGCGTTACCTCTCGACCGCGCTGTTCGCCGGCCTCGAGGACTGATCTGCCGCAGTTCACGCGCTAAGGTGGCCTCGGATGGAATATCCGGGGCCACCTGTGCGTTCCCGACCTAGACGACCATCCAGGAGGACCGAAGTGAAGCTCGCCGTACGCGCCCTGTCGAAGACCCTATCAAGCGCCCTACCCACCAAAGCGCTCGGGCTCTTCCGCGAGGACCTCGTGACGGCTCAGCGCCGCGATCCTGCGGCCACTTCCGCCCTGGAGATTGCCCTGACGTACCCGGGCGTGCATGCTCTCTGGACCCACCGCGTCTCCCATGCCCTGTGGACACATGGCGCCCGAACCCCCGCACGTGTCTTGTCTTCCATGGCCCGCGCCGTCACCGGCGTGGACATCCACCCCGAGGCCACCATCGGGCGACGGGTCTTCATCGACCACGCGACGGGTGTGGTCATCGGACAGACGGCCGAGGTCGGCAACGACGTCGTCATCTTCCACGGAGTCACTCTGGGCGGCGTCGCCATGACTCCGGGTAAGCGTCACCCCACCGTCGGAGATCACGTGATGATCGGCGCCGGCGCGAAGGTCCTGGGCCCCATCACCGTGGGCGCCGGCGTCAAGATCGGCGCGAACGCCGTCGTCGTCAAGGACGTGCCCTGCGGAACCGTCGCAATCGGCGTACCCGCACGCCTGCTCCCCAAGCCCGAGAAGGACACGCGCGACCGCGACCTCATCGTCGATCCGAACTACTTCTTCGAGGAGCCTGCCCTCTACATCTGAGGGATATTCGCCCTCGTCACCGGTGGTCTGTGAGAATCCGTTCAAGAGCCGTGACAAAGTGAGCGCCCTCACCTATAGTTGGTTTATGGAAGCTCGAACTCT
>CALHZX010000097.1 GCA_938040725.1 uncultured Actinomyces sp.
CCCCACACCCAAAGTCAAACCAAAACACTATGACCCCCACCACACACCCCACAAATCCCACAAACACAACGAAAAGTCGACGTCAACTTCTCTTGCATTCCCCCACTTCGGCGGCAAAAGGGCGGGCCCGACCGCGCCTCAGAAGCGCGATCGGGCCCGCAAAACAGCCGAAATGACTCTCAGTTCACATCCATGTCGGGCTGGACGGGGATATCCACGGTCGGAAGGTCGCGCACGGCGCGACGCACGGCCTTGGAGACGGCGGGCGCAACCCGCTTATCGAAGGCACCGGGGATGATGTAGGACGGGCTGAGCTCGTCCGCGGAGATCACCGACGCGATAGCCACGGCAGCAACGCGCAGGACCTCGGTCGTAATCTCTTTGACCTTCGCATCGAGGAGACCACGGAACAGGCCGGGGAAGGCCAGCACGTTGTTGATCTGGTTCGGGTAGTCGCTTCGGCCGGTCGCAACGACGGCCGCGTACTTGCCGGCACCGATCGGGTCGACTTCGGGTGTGGGGTTCGCCAGGGCGAAGACGATCGCGTCGTCGGCCATGGTCTCAATGTCGGCGGGCTCCAGGATGTTGCCGGAGGAGACGCCGATGAAAACGTCCGCACCCTTCAGGACCTCCTTGAGGGAGCCGTGGACGTGGCGGGGGTTGGTCGCCTCGGCCAGGGCCTTACGGGAGGGGTGCATGCCTTCGGTGGCGTCGCCAGACAGCGCGCCGTCGCGGCCACAGCCGATGATGTCGCGCGCGCCCTGAGCGAGCAGCAGTCGGATGATTGCGTTACCGGCCGCGCCGACGCCGGAAACGACGATGCGCACGTCTTCGATCTTCTTGCCCACGATCTTTAGCGCGTTGATGAGCGCGGAGAGCACCACGATCGCGGTGCCGTGCTGATCATCGTGGAAGACGGGGATATCGAGCTCGGCACGGAGGCGCTCCTCGATCTCGAAGCAACGCGGCGCGGAGATGTCTTCCAGGTTGATGCCACCGTACGCCGGCGCGATGGCCTTGACGATCGCGATGATCTCCTCGGTGTCCTTGGTGTCCAGGACGACGGGCCACGCGTCGACGCCGCCGAATTCCTTGAACAGGACGGCCTTGCCCTCCATGACGGGCAGGGCGGCCTCGGGGCCGATGTCGCCCAGGCCGAGCACCGCGGTGCCGTCGGAGACGACCGCGACCGTGTTGGCCTTCATGGTCAGCAGGTGGGCCTTCTGGGGCATGTCGTGGATGGCGGTGCACACGCGGGCAACGCCGGGGGTGTAGGCGCGCGAGAGGTCGTCACGGTTGCGCAGGGGCACCTTGGAGTGAATTTCCACCTTGCCGCCGATGTGGCTCATGAAGGTCTGGTCGGCGACCGAGTCGGAGGCCACGCCAGGCAGCGCGTTGATGACATCGCGGACCTCCCGGCGGTGCTCAGAATCGCGCATATCGCACGTCAGGTCGATGATGATGCGCCCGCGGTCGGAGTCGGCCACGTCGAGACCCTTGATCTCCGCTCCAGTCGAAGAGACAGCGTCAACAATGGACGCGATGGAAGTCGTCTTCTCGTCCACCTCGATGCGGTAGGAGGCGGTGTACGACGGCGATGTGCGCATATCTGTCCTTTCGTTGGGCGCCCGGCCACAGGCGGTCAGGCTGTCCTCACGCGCTCATCCTAAGTAACTTTGTGCGCCTGCCGGAAGGGGGAGGCCACAACGTGGACACGTGCGCATGATCAGGGACGAGGCCGGGGCTCCCTCTGGGGAAAGCACGCACGAGGCCGGAGCACGCTCGCCGGATCCTGTCCACGAAGCGGTCCACGCAGTCAACACGACGACGGGGCCGGGATCGCAATCGATCCCGGCCCCTTTTGCTCGCGAGGATGAACCTCAGGCGCCGACCATCTCCATGATCAGCTCGCGCACGCGGGCGGCGTCAGCCTGCCCGCGGGTGGCCTTCATGACCGCGCCGACGAGGGCGCCAGCCGCCTGGACCTTGCCGCCCTTGATCTTCTCGACGATGTCGGGGTGGGCGTCCAGGGCCTCCTGGACGGCCGCCGTCAGGGCGCCGTCGTCGGAGACGACCTCGAGGCCTCGGGCCTCGACGACCTGCGTCGGGTCACCTTCGCCCGCGAGGACGCCCTCGAGGGCCTGGCGCGCCAGCTTGTCGTTGATGCGACCAGAGTCGATGAGACCCTGCAGCTGCGCGACCTGAGCGGGGCTGACCCCGGCCTCGTCGAGGGGGACCTCGCGTTCCTTGGCGCGACGCGAGATCTCGCCCATCCACCACTTGCGGGCGGAGGCGGGATCGCAACCAGCGGCGACCGTGGCCTCGATAAGCTCGAGGGCGCCAGCGTTGATGACGTCGCGCATCTCCATATCCGCGTACCCCCACTCGGTGCGCAGGCGGCGGCGCTTGGCGACGGGCAGCTCGGGCAGCGAGGCGCGCAGCTCCTCCACCCATTCACGATCCGGGCGGATCGGAACCAGGTCGGGCTCGGGGAAGTAGCGGTAGTCCTCGGAATCCGACTTCTCACGGCCGGAGGACGTCGAGCCGTCCTCCTCGTGGTAGTGGCGGGTCTCCTGCAGGATCGTGCCGCCCTCGGACAGGATCTGGGCCTGGCGCTGCATCTCGTAGCGCACGGCCGAGGCGATGCCCCGGAAGGAGTTCACGTTCTTCGTCTCGGTGCGCGTCCCCAGGGGCGACTCCGGCGTTGGGCGCAGCGACACGTTGATGTCGGCGCGCACGTTGCCACGCTCCATACGGGCCTCCGACACGTCGAGGGCACGGAAAATGTCGCGCAGGGCCTGCACGTAGGCGGCGGCCACCTCGGGTGCACGCTCGCCGGCACCCTCGATCGGGCGGGTCACGATCTCCACGAGCGGCACGCCCGCACGGTTGTAGTCCACGAGCGAGTGGTCCGCGCCCTGGATACGGCCGTCAGCGCCACCGATGTGTGTGTTCTTGCCGGCATCCTCCTCCATGTGCGCGCGCTCGATCTGCACGCGGAACATGGTGCCGTCCTCGAGCTCGACGTCCACGTAGCCGTCGTGCGCGATCGGCTCGTCGGACTGAGAGGTCTGGAAGGCCTTCGTCAGGTCCGGGTAGAAGTAGTTCTTACGCGCAAAACGGCAGTACTGCGCGATCTCGCAGTTCAGGGCCAGGCCGATCTTGATCGCGTACTCGACGGCCTTGTGGTTGACGACCGGCAGGGAGCCGGGCAGACCCAGCGACACGGGGGTCACGTACGTGTTCGGGTCGCCACCAAACGCGTTGGGGGCGGCGTCGAACATCTTTGTCTTGGTGCCCAGCTCGACGTGCACCTCAATGCCGAGAACCGGGTCGAAGCGGCGGGCCGCCTCGTCGTAATCCATGAGCTCAGTCATCACTTTTCCTCCCAGTTAGCTGCGGGGCACTGACCCGCGACGTCGTCGCTGAGCGCCTCCACCAGGGACGCCACCTTGTACATGACCAGGTCGCCGCGCGCGGGGGCCAGCACCTGGAAGCCGATGGGCAGGCCCTCGGAAGACACCGCGTTCGGCACGTTCATACCGGGGATGCCCGCCAGGTTCGCGGGGATCGTCGCGACGTCGTAGAGGTACATGGCCAGCGGGTCGGAGGTCTTCTCGCCGAACTTGAAGGCCGTCTCGGGGGCCGTGGGCGAGACGAGGACGTCGACCTGCTCGAACACCGCGTCGAAGTCACGCTGAATGAGCGTACGCACCTTCTGTGCGCTGCCGTAGTAGGCGTCGTAGTAGCCAGCCGAGAGCACGTGTGTGCCCAGGATGATACGGCGCTTGACCTCGTCGCCAAAGCCGGCCTCGCGGGTGGCGGCCATGACGCGCTCGGCGGTCACGGGACCCTCGGTGGGCTCGACCCGAATGCCGTAGCGCATGCCATCGAAGCGGGCCAAGTTCGAGGAGACCTCGGCGGGCATGATCAGGTAGTAGGCGCCCAGCGAGTATTCCAGGTGCGGGCAGGAGACCTCAACGATCTGCGCCCCGGCCTCGCGCAGCTTCTCGACGGTGGCATTGAAGGCGTCGATAACGTCCTGCTGGTAGCCCTCGCCGCTCAGCTCCTTGACGACGCCGACCTTCAGGCCCTTCATGGAGCCCTGTGCGGCCACGGTCTCCACCGCCTGCGTGAACGCGGGAACCGGCTCGTTCAGGGACGTCGAGTCGTGGGGGTCGTAGCCGCCGATCAGCTCGGTCAGCGCGGCCGCATCGGCGACCGTGCGGGTGACGGGGCCGATCTGGTCCAGCGACGAGGCCATGGCCACCAGGCCATAACGCGACACCGCGCCGTAGGTGGGCTTCGCGCCGACCGTGCCGGTCACGAATGCGGGCTGGCGGATCGAGCCGCCCGTGTCGGAACCGAGGGCCAGGGGCACCATGTAGGCCGCGACAGCAGCGGCGGAGCCACCGCCGGAGCCGCCGGGGATACGCTCGGTGTCCCAGGGGTTCTTGGTCGCACCGAACGCGGAGTGCTCGGTGGACGACCCCATGGCGAACTCATCCATATTGGTCTTGCCAACGATGGGCAGGCCGGCTTCCTTGATCTTGGTGGTGACGGTCGCGTCGTAGGGAGGCTCCCAGTCGCCCAGGATCTTCGAGGCGCAGGTGGTGCGCAGGCCGCGCGTCACCACGTTGTCCTTCACGGCGATCGGCACGCCCGCCAGGCGGTGCAGGGGCTGGCCCGCCGCACGGCGCGCGTCCACGTCGGCCGCGGTCGCCAGGGCACCCTCACGGTCGACGGTGATGAACGCGTTGACGCGATCATCAATGGCGTCGATGCGGTCCAGGCACGCCTGGGTCAGCTCGACGGAGGTGATCTGGCCGGCGGCCAGCATGTCCGCCAGCTCGAGGGCGCTCTTCTTCAGCAGCTCGTTCATCAGTCCTCCCCCAGAATCTGCGGAACCAGGAACTGGCCGTCCTGGGCGGCGGGCGCCTGAGCGAGCACCTCGTCGCGGTCGACGGTTTCGCCCACCACGTCCTCGCGCCACACGTTGGTCAGCGGAATCGGGTGGGAGGTGGCGGGCACCTCGGGGGTGGCAACCTCGGACACCTTGGAGACGGCGTCGGCGATCGCGTCGAGTTCACCCGCGAAACGCGTAATTTCCTCGTCGGTCAATGCGATATGGGCC
>CALHZX010000098.1 GCA_938040725.1 uncultured Actinomyces sp.
AGGTGGGCGGCGTACTCGGGGTGGATCGGGCGCATCTTCTCCACGTTGCGCGTGTAAGCGCCCACGGGAGCGTGCATGATCTCCGAGTGCTTCTTGATCTTGGACGTCAGGAAGGAATCGGAGCGGTTCGCGCGCAGGTGGGGGAGGAGTGCCTCGATGAAAGGCTTGACCTGCGCGTGGATCGCGAGGCCGACGTCCGTGCGGCGGCCCAGCTTCTCCGCGTGCGTGTCTACCTGAATGGTCGGGGTGTCCGGCAGGAACTGGTCGTAGGGGAAGTCGGTGCCCAGCAGGATCAGTACGTCGGCGTCATTCATGCCCTCGGCGGCCGCGCCGTAGCCCAGCAGGCCCGTCATGCCCACGTCGAAGGGGTTGTCGTACTGGATGAAGTGCTTGCCGCGCAGCGAGTGACCGATCGGGGCCTTGAGGGCGTCCGCCAGGGCGATGACTTCGTCGTGGGCGCCCTCGACTCCCGCACCGGCGAAGATAGCGACCTTGTCGGCCTTGTTCAGGAGCGCCGCGGCCTCTTCGATGTCGGTGGCGTTGGGAACCAGCGTTGCGGGGCGCGCGGGTGCGTAGGTGGGAACGTGCTCGACGGCCTTGAGGTCGGAGACGTCGCCGGGCAGGGTGATGACCGAAACGCCACCCAGGCCGACCGCGTGGCGGATCGCCGAATTCACTGTGCGTGGCGACTGTGCCGCGGAGGAGATGAGCTCGTTGTAGACCGAGCACTCCTCGAAAATGCGGTCCGGGTGAGTCTCCTGGAAGTACATCGTGCCGATCTGGACGCTCGGGATGTGCGAGGCGATGGCCAGGACGGGTGCTCCAGTACGGTTTGCGTCGTACAGGCCGTTGATGAGGTGCAGGTTGCCGGGGCCGCACGAGCCTGCGCACACGGCGAGCTTGCCGGTGAGCTGGGCCTCGGCCGATGCTGCGAACGCCGCCGCCTCCTCGTGACGCACGTGGATCCAGTCGATGCCGCCTTTCTTCGAGCCACCGGTCTTGCGCACGGCGTCAACGATGGGGTTGAGCGAGTCGCCGACGATCCCGTAGATCCGGTGAACACCCGCATCGACAAGCTGGTTCACGATCTGTTCCGCTACGTTCATGCCATCTCCTTAAATTGATTGGCTGAGGCCTTGTAAAATCACCATAGGCATGACTAAGGTCCTATGTCGCTTCAGCGTGATCGACGGATCAGGACGCGGTGTCGGTGGAAGAGGCCAGTGTTCCTCCGGTAGGATGGTATCGCCCCAATAGCTCAGTCGGTCAGAGCAGCGGACTCATAATCCGTGGGTCGTCGGTTCAAGCCCGACTTGGGGCACCAGTACCCAAGCACGGGTTCCGCCAGAGTCGCACATGGCGAGCAGACTGGCCGCAGCCTCGCCCGTGAAACCGTGCACATATCACACGGAGCCTTGACTCGCGATGCGACTCACGGTAGGCTGAGTATTTGCGCCTTATCATGCCCGAGGTGACCCGTATCCAGCCGTCGTAACAGGCGCTTGACGGACCAGGACGCGTCAGATAATGGGTGATAAGGCAGCGTGCGCACCGTTAATGCAGGGAAGGATCCCCTTTGGCTGCCAATAGCACCGCCAAACAGCCCAAGCACCGCATCTCGTTCGCTAAGCTTCGTGAACCCCTCCAGGCCCCCAATCTGCTGGGCCTGCAGGTCGAAAGCTTCGATTGGCTGCTGGGCAACGACGCGTGGAAGGCCCGCGTCGAAGCCGCACAGGCATCTGGCCGAGGTGACGTCCCTGACGTCTCCGGCCTCGAAGAAATCTTCCACGAGATTTCCCCCATTGAGGACGTCGCAGGCACCATGAGCCTGTCGTTCCACGACCATCGCCTCGAATCCCCCAAGTACTCCATGGAGGAAGCCAAGGCGAAGGACTACACGTACTCCGCACCGATGTACGTGACCGCCGAGTTCATGAACTACGAGACAGGCGAAATCAAGTCCCAGACCGTGTTCATGGGCGACTTCCCGCTCATGACCCCCCGCGGTACCTTCATCATCAACGGCACCGAGCGTGTCGTCGTCTCCCAGCTCGTGCGTTCCCCCGGCGTGTACTTCGAGAAGCTCTCGGACCGCTCGTCGGACAAGGAGACCTTCGGCGCGAAGGTCATCCCCTCGCGCGGCGCATGGCTCGAGTTCGAGATCGACAAGCGCGACGCCGTCGGTGTGCGCATCGACCGCAAGCGTAAGCAGTCGGTGACCCACTTCCTCAAGGCAGTCGGCATGACCGAATCCGAGATTCGCGACACCTTCGCCGCCTACCCCGTCCTGCTCGAGACCCTCGAGAAGGACACGGTCGCCACGCAGGAAGAGGCGCTGCTCGACATCTACCGCAAGCTGCGCCCCGGCGAGCCCGCGAACGTCGACGCCGCCCAGACGCTGCTCAACAACTTCTACTTCGACTCTCGTCGCTACGACCTCGCCAAGGTCGGCCGCTACAAGATCAACAAGAAGCTGGCCATCGAAGCCGACCCCAAGGCCTCGACCCTGTCCCTCGAGGACATCGTCGCGACCGTCAAGTACCTCCTCGCCCTGCACCAGGGCGACAAGACCTTCGCCGGCACCCGCAATGGGGAGGCCGTCGAGGTCCGCGTTGAGGTCGACGACATCGACAACTTCGCCAACCGTCGCATCCGCGCCGTCGGCGAGCTCATCCAGGGTCAGGTCCGCACCGGCCTCGCCCGCATGGAGCGCACCGTGCGCGAGCGCATGACCACCCAGGAGACGGACTCGATCACGCCCCAGACGCTGATCAACATCCGCCCCGTCGTGGCCGCGATCAAGGAGTTCTTCGGAACCTCCCAGCTCTCGCAGTTCATGGACCAGAACAACCCGCTGGCCGGCCTGACCCACAAGCGTCGTCTGTCGGCCCTGGGCCCCGGCGGTCTGTCCCGTGACCGCGCGGGCATGGAAGTTCGAGACGTCCACCCCTCGCACTACGGTCGTATGTGCCCGATCGAGTCCCCTGAAGGCCCGAACATCGGTCTCATCGGCTCGCTCGCAACCTTCGCGCGCATCAACCCCTTCGGCTTCATTGAGACGCCCTACCGCGTTGTCACGGACGGCAAGGTCACCGACGAAATCCGCTACCTCACCGCGGACGACGAGAAGGGCCACTTCATCGCCCAGGCCTCGTCGCCCCTCGAGGCCGACGGTTCCTTCGCCGAGCACGATGTCCTGTGCCGTGTTGCCGGCGACGACCCGACCCTGATCGCCCGCGACCGCGTGGACTACATGGACGTCTCCGCACGTCAGATGGTGTCCGTCGCCGCGGCGTTCATTCCCTTCCTCGAGCACGACGACGCGAACCGAGCCCTCATGGGCGCGAACATGCAGCGTCAGGCCGTGCCGCTGCTCACCACGGAAGCCCCGCTGGTCGGCACCGGCATGGAGATGCGCGCCGCGCACGACTCCGGCGAAATGATCCTCGCCGCCCACTCCGGCGTCGTCTCCGAGGTCTCCGCGGACCTGATCGTCGTCTCCACGGACGAGGGCGGCCGCGACTCCTACCGCCTCGAAAAGTTCGAGCGCTCCAACCCCGGTAACTGCACCAACCAGCGCGTTATCGTGGACGAGGGCGACCGCGTTGAGGCCGGCGATGTCCTGGCCGACGGCCCCGCCACCTCCAACGGTGAGGTCGCGCTCGGCAAGAACCTCCTCGTCGCCTACATGTCGTGGGAAGGCCTCAACTACGAGGACGCCATCATCCTGAGCCGTCGCGTCGTGGAAGAGGACATCCTCACCTCGATCCACATCGAGGAATACGAGGTCGACGCCCGCGAGACCAAGCTCGGTGAGGAAGAGATCACCCGCGACATCCCCAACGTCTCCGAGGAATCCCTCGCTGACCTGGACGAGCGCGGCATCATCCGCATCGGCGCCGAGGTCACCGCAGGCGACATCCTCGTCGGCAAGGTCACCCCGAAGGGTGAGACCGAGCTGACCTCCGAAGAACGCCTGCTGCGCGCCATCTTCGGTGAGAAGGCGCGCGAGGTGCGCGACACCTCCCTGCGCGTCCCCCACGGCGAAGAAGGCATCGTCATCGGCGTGCGCGAATTCAACGACGACGAAGACGACCTCAACCCCGGCGTCCGCCAGACCGTGCGCGTCTACGTCGCCCAGCGACGCAAGATCACGATCGGCGACAAGATGGCCGGCCGTCACGGCAACAAGGGCGTCGTGTCCAAGATCCTCCCGGTCGAGGACATGCCCTTCCTCGCCGACGGCACACCCGTCGACATCATCCTCAACCCGCTGGGCGTCCCCGGTCGAATGAACGTCGGCCAGGTGCTCGAGTACCACCTCGGGTGGCTCGCCCACCAGGGCTGGGATGCCTCGGCCGCTGTCGAGGCCGGCGAAGAGTGGGCAGCACACCTGCCCACCGACGGCATCAAGACCGAGCCCGGCACACCCGTCGCCACCCCCGTGTTCGACGGCCTCGAGGCCGACGAGCTCGCGGGCCTGCTGCGCAACGTGAACCCGAACCGCGACGGCGACGTCCTCACCAACTACGAGGGCAAGGCGCGCCTGTTCGACGGCCGCTCCGGCGAGCCGTTCCCGTACCCGATCTCGGTGGGCTACACCTACATGCTCAAGCTCCACCACCTGGTCGACGATAAGATCCACGCCCGCTCCACGGGCCCGTACTCGATGATCACGCAGCAGCCGCTGGGCGGTAAGGCCCAGTTCGGCGGCCAGCGCTTCGGCGAGATGGAGGTGTGGGCGCTGGAAGCTTACGGCGCCGCCTACGCCCTCCAGGAGCTGCTGACCATCAAGTCCGACGACACCACCGGCCGCGTCAAGGTGTACGAGGCCATCGTCAAGGGCGAGGACATCCCCGAGCCCGGCATCCCCGAGTCCTTCCGAGTCCTCATCCAGGAAATGCGCTCGCTGTGCCTGAACGTCGAAGCCCTCGACGCGGCCGGCAACGTCATTGACCTGCGTGAGCAGGACGAAGACTTCAATGCGCGTGAGGACCTGGGCATCACTCTTGATGCTCGTCCGAACGCTGCGGCGACCATCGATGCGATCTGATAGGGAGAGATAACTTTGCTGGACGCCAAAACGTTCGACAGCCTGAAGATCACCCTGGCCACCGGCGACGACATCGCCGTCTGGAGCCACGGTGAGGTTAAGAAGCCGGAGACCATCAACTACCGTACGCTTAAGCCTGAGCGCGACGGCCTGTTCGGTGAGCAGATCTTCGGCCCCACGCGCGACTGGGAGTGCGCGTGTGGCAAGTACAAGCGCGTGCGCTACAAGGGCATCATCTGCGAGAAGTGTGGAGTCGAGGTCACTCGCTCCCGCGTCCGCCGTGAGCGCATGGGTCACATCGACCTCGCCGCCCCCGTCACGCACATCTGGTACTTCAAGGGTGTTCCCTCGCGCCTGGGCTACGTGCTCAACCTCGCGCCCAAGGACCTCGAGAAGGTCATCTACTTCGC
>CALHZX010000099.1 GCA_938040725.1 uncultured Actinomyces sp.
TGCTGCGAGATATGGGGATGGGGCTAGGCACTCTTGCTTTGAAGGGCGCGGGTCGTCTTGGTATTGGCGCGGATGGGGCCGTGGGGAGGTTGTCGTCGCATCTGGACGACTATCTGCGCACGCACGGCATGGAAGATCTCGCCAACGAATGGAAGGAGAAACGGCTACGCGTCCTTCCCCGAAGTGCGGACGATCTCATGGCGAGAATTCCTTTGACTGACAAACAAGCGGGTGGTGGCGAACCGCCTACTGAAGGCTTGGTAGACGGAGTGAAAGGTGGAGACCTTGCAAAACAGCGTGAAGTGGTATTGGGTGTAAAGCCTGATGGGTCTTCGTATACATATGACGAGTGGAAGGCGGAAAATGGAGAATTCGCGGTAAATAAGCATGGGGAGAAAGAATGGGTAGATCATTGGCCTCCGAATGACGGTTACGAGGGTGAGCCGAAAGTATATTCCTCGGTTGCTGAATATGTGGAGGATTTTGGTAAAGATGTTGACCGTATCGGACATCCAAGCGGAAGTTATTTGGGAGCGATAGAAGATGGGGTTCCGGCTTCTTTTGAAGAGCGATCGCTTCGTCCAACATCTGTCAATGACTACTACTATCAGTATGAGTTCACTGAGGCTCCTCTGCCCGAGGGCTGGACAATCAGGTCAGGAAAGGCTGCCGCGTGGAACCAGCAGCCAGGTGGAGCTGCGCAGTTGCAGGTTATGAAGAGCGATGGTGGACCTGCGAGTGTTCAGGAACTTCTTGCAAACGGCATTCTTAAGGGGAAGGATAAACCCGTTGGAATTCATGGATGAATATGCATCAGTAATGAATCGATATGTGAAGATTGAAGTTCGCAATAGATTCAATGAGGAGGGTGCTGATCTGTCTCTCAACTTTGGGGGTGGCGATGGGTGGCTACTATGGCTGGAGGACGGCCGGTACTGCTTCGATGAGAAAGAACGGGGGAAAGTTAGGAGAGGCGGACTATTTAATTCACAGTCAATTGAGCTGACACAAATTGTTATGGTGAATTGCACAGCGTCCTATTTGCGACATGCGCTGGGTTTTTCAAGCTTGTCTGTTCCTAGTGCAATTGACGAGCTGCCGGTGGGGTGGTCAGTCTATAAGACTGCATCTGCTTGTTATGAGAGTATGACAGGTCCGACCGGCGAGTTGCTTGAATTTGTGACTTGGAATCCTGCTCATTGTGTTCCACTCGCTTGGCTCTATGGTGTGTCTCCGTCTGAACTGCTGCACGCATACATGCTTCCCGATGGTGGGCCTCTGCTTCGCCGGTGGCTTGGGAGGCCCTATGTTCGATGAGAGTCTCGCGTGTATGAGTATCAATGAAGTGCGTGAGTATATAAGCTTGCGCAAGTGAATGGAGTAGAAAGGAATAGAAAGATGGACGCCAGTCAGATCCCTGATGTTCACTCGCCGAACTTTCCCAATTCGGGAGTCTTGAAATGGGTGCCGGATGGGCCGACAGTGCTCGCGCGGATGGATAGAAGTACCGTGAAGGCCTACACGAGCTTTCTTGCCTATACGAAGACATTTGGCCCCTACGTGGATCGGCTTGGACTCCCGTACGGAAAGTATTTCTGGCAGTTGCCCGAAAATGGGAGCCCCTTTTCATTGGAAGAGCGAGCTCTCGATATTCTTGCGATGAATGACCCATACTATCAATACCGGGTTGTGACGTTGCCGACCGGTTTCTCTATTCGAACGGGAATTAATGTTCCGCAGTTCTCGATGCCGGGGGGAGCGCGGCAGGTGCAATTCATGCTTGGTGACTACCTGCTCACTGCGAGTGAGTGTTTGCAACTTGGCATACTTGAAGCGAAAGGGAGTAACTGATGTCTGTGACAGCCGATCTGGTTGATTTTGCTCGGACTAGCGGTGCGATTTCGTCGGTCTACAAGGGTGACGGAATTGCGCTCACCTGGGATTCAGGACGAAGTTGGCAGCACATTTGGGACACGAAGAACTCACGTCGTCCTCAAGCCTTCTATGGTGAGAGCGAGTATTTGGAGCCACGTGTCCCGACCATGATTAGCGACTACGGTGAGATCATGTTGAAATGGGCGATCATGCGCATCGGAGAAAAGGCGCGGTGGCGTCGTCGGTGGCCGCGAATCGATGTCCCTGCGGGGCTTGAAAGTGTGTCGCCTCAATGGGGTTTTGAACAGCTCACCCCTATCACCGGCCGCCTGACCTTGGATGGTGCATATATTCCGATGGAGATGCGCACAATCTTCCCGGTGCATCCGGAACTTAATCAGCTCTCCCAGGTGATGCAGATCGATTTTGATGAGCTACTAGCTGGATATATGGACCCATCGGGGGGTGCTCTCCTGCGTCAGTGGGTCTCCTGACGCCCTTTGTGTCGGCTTGGGCGATGGATAAACGTCGGGTAGTGTCTGCTCGAAAGATAGATGATAGTGATGAACGCATTGGGACGAATCTTCGGTAGGGCGGCCTCCGGGGGTAGAAGTGACCCCATGGCCTTCCTGGACGAGTATGCAGCGGTCATGAACCGGCACACTCGGGTTAAGGTGCGTAATGGTTTCAAATGGGGGCGTACGGGCCTTTCGATTGACAATGCGTTTAGTGAGAGTGCGGTGTTGTGGTTGGAGGATGGTCACTACTGTTTCGATGAAGAGGAGCGTGGTCAGGTGAGAACGCAGGGTTTTTTCAACTCGGCGTCGATCGAGCTGACTCAAAAGGTGATGGTCAACTACACGGCTTCAATTCTGCGTCACTCTCTGGGCCTGCAGACGTTGGGTGTGCCGATCAGGGGCGATGAGTTGCCTGTCGGTTGGGTGCTTGAAGAGAGACCGACGTGGCGATACGCTGCCCTCGATGGACCGAATGGTGAGCATTTGGAGTTCTACTCTATGAGCGAGCGTTACTGCGTGTCCCTCGCCTGGCTCTACGATGTGACTCCCTCCGAGCTGCTCAATGCGTACATGCTGCCCGATGGCGGGCCTCTGCTTCGTCGCTGGCTCGGGCGCCCGTATATTCGATGATGAGCTCAGCGACTACGGTGAGATCATGTTGAAATGGGTGATCATCGCATTGGTGAAAAAGCGCGGTGGCGCCGCGGGTGGCCGCGAATCGATGTCCCTGCGGGGCTTGAAAGTGTGTTGCCTCAATGGGGTTTTGAACAGCTCACCCCTATCACCGGTCGCCTGACCTTGGATGGTGCATATATCCCGATGGAGATGCGCACAATCTTCCCGGTGCATCCGGAACTCAATCAACTCTCCCAGGTGATGCAAATCGATTTCGATGAGCTACTTGCCGGATATATGGATCCATCAGGGGGCCCTCTCCTGCGTCAGTGGCTTTCCTGATGTCGTTCATGTCGACATGGGGTGCGGGTGAAAATGTGTAGTTTCTGCTCGAAAGGAGCAATGCGGTGCTGAATGCATTGGGGAGAATCTTCGGTAGGGCGGCCTCCGGGGGTAGAAGTGACCCCATGGCCTTCCTGGACGAGTATGCAGCGGTTATGAATCGGCATGCTCGGGTTAAGGTACATAATGGTTTTAAATGGGGGCGTGCCAGCCTCTCGGTTGATGTTGGGATTGACGGACTGCTGCTGTGGTTGGACGGCGGTCGATACTGCTTTGATGAAGAGGAGCGAGGTCAGGTGAGAAAGCGGGGCGCTTTCAATTCCGCATCGATCGAGCTGACTCAAAAGGTGATGGTCAACTACACGGCTTCAATTCTGCGCCGCTCCCTGGGGTTGCAGACGTTAGGCGTGCCGACGCAGGTTGACGATCTTCCTGCGGGGTGGTCGCTGAATCGTGTTGGGCATGTGAGGTACGGTGGGCTAGAAGGCCCCAATGGTGAACGCCTTGATTTTGAAGCAGGGGTTCCTGCGTACTGCGTGTCCCTCGCCTGGCTCTACGACGTGACTCCCTCCGAGCTGCTCAATGCGTACATGATTCCCGATGGCGGGCCGCTGCTGCGGCAGTGGCTGGGATACCCGTACCTGAGGTGATGATGAGCGCCCCGGCGGGGTGTGTCGGGGTCTTCTGATTGTTGTCGCCGTAATCGTGGTTTCCTGCCTGTCGACTGTGGGCCCCAATCGCCCGCGCCGCCCCTCGGTGGCGCGGGCGATTTCTTGCGTGAGGACCGATCAGGTGGGTTTGCCACACCCGTGCAGCGCAGGCTCACCTATCCGAATTACGCAAAACAAATGCCGCATTTATTTGCGTAATTAGTGATGCTGTGAATGCGAAATTAGGTCCCAAGTGGCGCGCGAACACCCTTGGAATTTCAACGAAAACTCGCCACGTTTTGAATGTGTTGCGAAAAGGCGTATCACTGGTGTCAACAGCGCGGCCACCCCGGTCGCGACCGGCTACATTGAGGCCCCACGGGGCCACGTTGAAAAGGACACTCTCATGGCAGATATGCCCCGCATCCTCGACTGCTCCGTCACCTCCTGCTCCTACAACAAGGAGAAGAACTGCGGAGCCGCCGCGATCACCGTCGGCTACTCCTCCTCCTGCGCGACCTTCATCCCGCTGACCGTCAAGGGCGGCCTCGCCAAGGCCGAGACCTTCGTCGGCGCCTGCCAGAAGGCCGACTGCACCCACAACAACGCCCTTGAGTGCACCGCCGCCTCCATCTCGGTCGGCGCGGGCACCGCGGACTGCCTCTCCTACGAGGCGCGCTGAGTCTCACTCACGCGAGGCCGTGGCAGGGATGACCCGCCACGGCCTCGTCGTATGTCGTGAACGATGAACTCAGCGTCCGTCGCCCGATCGCACCCGCAGCGTGGGGTGGGGGCGCAGGCCACGCTGGCCGTTCCAAATGAGGTTGACGACGTGGGCCGCGACCTCGTCCTTCTTCATGCGGCGGTCGTCCAGCCACCACTGGCCGACCTGCGCGATGAGGCCGACGAGCATCTGGGCGTACAGGGGAGACCAGGTGGCGTCGAAGTCCGAGCGCTTGAACTGTTCGGCGATGATGTGCTCGACGCTGGTTGCAACGTCGCCCATGACGGAGGAGAACGAGCCCGCCGTGCGATCCGACGGGGCGTCGCGCACGAGGACGCGGAAGCCGTCCGTGTTGCGCTCGATGTAGTCGAGCAGTCCCAGGGTCGCGTTCTCCAGGATGAGGCGCGGGCGCTGCGAGGACTCCAGGGACGTTTGCAGGGAGGAGATGAGTGCCTGCACCTCGCGGTCGACGATGACCGCGTACAGGCCTTCCTTGCCTCCGAAGTGCTCGTAGACGACGGGCTTGGAGACCTTCGCTCGGGCCGCGATCTCCTCGACGCTGGTCGCGCCGAAGCCCTTTTCGGCAAACAGAGAGCGCCCCACGGTCACCAGCTGCTCGCGGCGTGCGAAGCCGCTCATTCGTGTCCTCTTCTCAGCCATGACCCCAGTATCACACGAGGCCTGGGCTGGGCCACGTGCAGACCACGCCGCGGGCGCGTGGCCGCGTTTGAAAGCGCACGCGGGGTGCAGGTATCATCACAGTGGACGCATTCCGCCTTGGTGTAACGGCAGCACAGAGGTTTTTGGTGCCTTTAGTCTAGGTTCGAATCCTAGGGGCGGAGCGACCGGTCCTGATGGGACCGCAGACCCCGAGGAGGAACATGTCTCGCCCCGCCGCCGTCATCGTCCTGGCCGCAGGTCAGGGAACGCGCATGAAATCCGCTCTCCCGAAGGTCGTTCACCCCCTGTCTGGCCTGTCCATGATCGGACACGCCCTGCGCGCCGCCCATGGCCTCGACCCTCAGTACCTGGTTGCCGTGGTGCGTCACCAGCGCGACGTTGTCGCCGCTGAAATCGAGCGCGTCCTGCCCAACGCGATTATCGCTGATCAGGACGAGATCCCCGGCACCGGCCGCGCCGTCCAGTGTGGCCTGGAAGCACTCGATCAGGCCGTCGAGCCCGTTTCCGGCACCATCGTCGTCACCTACGGCGACGTCCCCCTCCTCTCCACGGAGACCCTGGCCGAGCTGGTCGTCACCCACGAGGCCGCTGGCCACGCTGTCACCGTCTTGACCTCGCGCGTTGAGGACCCCACCGGCTACGGCCGCATCATCCGCGATGCCTCGGGTACAGTCACCGCGATCGTCGAGCAGCGCGACGCGACGCCCGAGCAGGCCGCGATCAACGAGATCAACGCGGGCATCTACGCTTTCGACGCCGATTTCCTTCGCGCTTCCCTGGCCTCGCTCGGCACCGATAACGACCAGGGCGAGGTCTACCTAACCGATGTCCTCGCGGCAGCCGCCCCCGCCGGACGCACCGCGGGTGCCCTCGAGCTGACCGACCACTGGCAGAGCGCGGGCGCCAACGACCGCGTTCAGCTGGCCGAGCTGGGCGCCGAGATGAACCGTCGCATCTGCGAGGCGCACATGCGCGCCGGCGTGACGATCGTCGACCCGGCCTCTACCTGGATCGACGTCGACGTAACGGTCGGCGCGGACACCACCATCTACCCCGGCACCTGTCTGCGGGGGACAACCGTCGTTGGGTCCGACTGTGAAATCGGTCCTAGCGCCACGCTGATTGATGCGGAAATCGGGGACCGCAGTGTGGTTCCCACCGCGTGGATCGGCCAGGGCTGCGTTGCAGCCGATACGATGGTTGCGCCATATAGCACCATCGGCACATTGATCGCGGCGCCCCGCGCCTGATCCAACACAAGGAGAGACAACCGCATGAGCGGACTGGTGACCACCGGAGAGAAGAACCTCGTCCTCGTTTCTGGGCGAGCTCACATGGA
>CALHZX010000100.1 GCA_938040725.1 uncultured Actinomyces sp.
TCCATCGGCTCGATGAGGGCCTGGTTGCCATCGCGCAGGTCGGTGGACATCCAGCGCGGCGCCTTCGTGATGCGCTTGGAGGGCCACTGGCGATCCGGCAGATCGATCGGATTCGTATCGAGGAACGGCCGATACTTACGAATCGGCATGCGCGAGCCGGAGGGGACGGGAACAGCGGATGTAGTCTTCACACTTCGTAGTTTATCGACGAGGAACCGCCCGCGAGCAGGCGCTGCGCATACTGGACGTGAGATGCGGCGCGCTCCCCCATCCGGCACCGACAAAGAAAAACACTCAAAAATGTGTACGCCTCTGCGTTCATATGTCATGATGATTAGGTCCAATGTCCCACACACTGACACGCGGAGCAGCCATGACCCCCCTCTTGTTAGCCCAATCCTTTACCCCGTCGACGACTGCCGTCGCGGGTAACGTCTTCCTGACAGCCGTCGTCGGGCTTCTCCCGCTCGTCGTCTTCTTCGTCCTCATGGGCGTCTTTAAGGTCGCCACCCACTGGTGCTCGATCATCTCCCTGGTGCTGTCCCTGGGCATCGCTGTCCTCGCCTTCCATATGCCCGTCGGCATGGCCCTCCTGGCCGGCACGCAGGGCGCCGCGATGGGCTTCATGCCGATCATCTACATCATCATCGCGGCCGTGTGGCTCTACAACCTCACCGAAAAGTCGGGCCGCAGTGCCGACCTGAAGGCCGTGTTCAACACGATCGGCCGCGGCGACCAGCGCGCCCAGGCCCTCATCGTCGCCTGGTGCTTCTGCGGCCTTCTCGAGGGCCTGGCCGGCTTCGGCGCTCCCGTGGCCATCACCTGCGCCATGCTCGTGACCCTCGGCGTCCCCAAGATCAAGGCAGCCGTCGTGGCCGTCGTCGGCAACGCCATCAACGTCGGCTTCGGAGCTATGGCCATCCCCACGACCACCGCTGGCAAGCTCGGTGGCGCCGAGCCCGTGATCGTCGCCGGCGACATGGGCCACCTGACGTGGATCTTCTGTCTGTTCATCCCCTTCCTTCTGCTGTTCATCCTCGACGGCAGGCGCGGCGTCCGCCAGCTCTGGCCCCTTGCCCTCGTCGCCGGTCTCGCTGCCGGTGCGGGCCACTTCTTCACCCCCTCGGTTTCCTACGAGCTGACCGCGGTCGTCGCCTCCCTGCTCGGCTTCGCCGCCTGCTACGTGTTCCTGCTGGCGTGGGGTCCGACGACCCCCACGGAGTGCGCGACCGAGGCCGACGAGTCCGACAAGCCCACCGGCTCGCGCATCGGACTGGCACTCCTGCCCTACGTCCTCGTCGTCGTCATCATCGCGATCACGAAGCTGGCCAAGCCCGTCGCAGCCTTCTTCTCATCAACGGACGTGAAGATCCCGTGGCCCGGCATCTACGGCAACCTGCTGACCGGCGACGGAGCACCCTCGACCGCCGCGATCTACTCGCTGCAGATCCTATCCAACCCCGGCACCTGGATCTTCGTCACCGGCATCATCGTCGCCATCGTGTACGGCACGAACTCCTCGAACGGACGCTTCCAGACCTCCGTCGGTGAGATGTTCGCGGTCCTGCCGCGCACCATCTACTCGCTGCGCATGGCCATCCTGACAATCGCCTCCGTCATGGCCCTCGCCTTCGTCATGAACTTCTCGGGCCAGACCACCTCGATCGGCGCCGCGCTGGCGACGACGGGCGCGGCCTTCGCCTTCCTCTCCCCCATCCTCGGCTGGATCGGCACCGCCGTCGCCGGTTCGGCAACCTCGGCGGGCGCTCTCTTCGCGAACCTGCAGTCGACCGCCGCAGCCGGCGCAGGCCTGGACCCATCCATCCTGCTGGCCGCCAACACGATCGGCGGTGGCATCGGCAAGATCGTCTCCCCGCAGAACCTCGCGATCGCCGCGACCGCTGTCGATTCGAAGGATTCCGAT
This sequence comes from uncultured Actinomyces sp., assembly GCA_938040725.1. Taxonomy (GTDB): domain Bacteria; phylum Actinomycetota; class Actinomycetes; order Actinomycetales; family Actinomycetaceae; genus Pauljensenia. The sequence goes on from CALHZX010000100.1 coordinate 1,925, forward strand.
GCGGAGATCCTCAAGAAGGCCGCGCCCTACTCGGTCGGTCTGCTCCTGGTCCTGTGCGCCCTCGTGTTCATCGCATCCCAGGGCTGGCTCGGCGCCTACATGCCGCACTGACCATTGCTGTGCATGTGATCGGAGGTCCCGGGAGGCAAATTGCTTCCCGGGACCTCCCCCTTGTAGGCTCCCATCAGAAGTACGGACAAAGGAGACGCCAGTGCCTGACTTGAGTTTTTCAAGCGACGCCTTACGCACGGCCGCGCAATACGTCGACGAAGCGGCAACCTGCACAAAGGTCACGCCTCCCACCGGAGATCCGTGCAGCCGCGTCTACGCACAAAGGATCAGCGGGCCGATCAATGACCTCAACGAAGCAGAGACCACGATCCAGGACGAGCTCAAGGCAATGCACGCCAATATGCTGAAGACGCTCCAGGAGTTCGAGGCGATGGAGAACGCGATCGCCATTTCCTTTACCGTACCTAACGAGGAATGGCACGAATGATCACGAAAACCACGCTGTACGCGCTTGACCTAAGAAGCTTTTCCTTCGCAATCGAGGAGCTTGACGAGCAGCTGCGAGCGAATCAGGAGAAGCTGGACGACATCGCCCACGCGAAGGAAAGAATCGCGTCGGGTATGCAGGGGCAGAGCGCCCAGGCAATGATCGCCAAGCTGGATGCGCTCGCGCAGAAGATCACCGCTCACATCACGTCGATCCAACAGACACAGGCGGCCATCACCACCTACCGCACCAACAAGCAGCAGCTCCAACGTGAGGTCACCGACTACGTTGACAGTGTCGAACTCGATGGTTTTTCCGTGTCCGATGTCTGGATAGTCCTCCCCTCGGGCAATATGCTCGCCGCGCTTTCCCCACTCTATATTGGCGGAAAGTTCATTGCAGCAAGCATCGTGCAGCAACTACTCGCAGCGCTTGTAGAAACGTTTGTGCGATACGATCTTCAAGCCGCTCTCCATTCTGGCTCAGATGTCAAGCCCTATACAACGTCAGGCGGGTTCTCGACTATCGAACCCGACCGTTCCATTGAGTGGGATGACCACTTTCCCCACGGTTCTAAAGCAGGCCAAGACACTCCGGAAGACTGGGACAACTGGTACAAGTGGGAGCTGTACCGTCAAGGAGCGGGCTGGGTGTTACAACACTCCGACTCATATGATTTCTACGGACACTTTCGGGAAAATACAGGTACTCCCAAGACCTTCAACTACGAAAAGGCTTACAGGGACGATGCCCGTATCCGAAACTACGTCAACACAGACCTCAATGCGTCACTGCAGGCTGCGAATGAGGCAGTGATGGCCGGCCAGACAGACGTGACGCTCTATTCCCCCAAGCACGCAGTCGGCAGTCCGGCCACCGAGAACTGGCAGAGAACGATTGGCGGCCACACGATGTACACCGACACGGATGTCAAGGTCGAGGGAGACACCGTGACCGCCACCGTTACCGTCTACGCTCGGGATCGTTGGAATTTCAATCGAGACAGTTCTGACATAGGCTCAGGCACGCCAGATGAGGTCAATGGGCGTTTTGAAGAGCTCGGGTGGGGAAAGAGCTTTGATTCCAGTGGCAGCCTAACCCGCACATACACCTGGAAAGTAGGCGAACAGCCACCCAGTCTGGATACGCACACCACCGAGAGCAACGAAGACCGTAAGACGCACGACTACGAAAAGTACAAGCCACGATGAGTTCACAACAGCTACTATCAGATGAATCCCTTAACCGCTATTTTCCGGCCCACACTCTGTTCCAGATCCTGGACCGCAGTGTTGTCCTGCGCCCAGGCGAACTCCTCATCGGACCTTCGAATAGGTTTCTGATCATCTGCGCGGAGGCAACCGACGAGTGGGGTGCTTTGTTCGCCGAGCACTGCACCGGTGAATATACTGAGGAGCTCCACCTTCCTCACACTCTCGCGCGCCTCGCAGGCGAGACGTGGTTGACGGGACCGGACCTACCAACCTATCTGGGCATCAGCTTCCCGGCGACCGACGTGGCCATCTGCGGTAACTACGTGTACATCTCATTCAATGTGGGAGCCTGACCAATGAAATCACTCCGGCGGTTGTCCCTTCCCATGCTCGCCATCGCGGCGCTCGCCGCCGCGTGCAACCCTTTCACATCCAGGAACACGCCGGCGGCCGCGCCGACTCAGTATCCGCAGGACCCGCGCTTCGCCGAATTTGTCTACAAGAGCGATGAAGAGCCGACCGTTCAGGACCGGACGGACTCCGTGAACGTTCGTTGGCCAAATTTGGAGGCGAGCGAGGTGCACGTCGTCGTCGAGTATTCTCCGGCACTTGCCTTTATCCCCGCACAGGACCCAGAATTCTGGCTGACCGCTGTTGCCACCGTCCCCGACGAGACGATCCAGCTCCTCGCAGAGGGAGAAGCCACCGACACACTCCTACCCGGCATCTATCCTCATCTCTACGAGTACGTACCCCAGGAGTGCAAGTTCACGACGATCGACCCGGAGTTCGCGGACAAGGCGCTCGCACCGGATAAAGGAAAGATCCCGCACGATTTCGGCCCCATGGACATACAAGCGATCGCCTTGTCCGAAGATTGCCACCTTCTCGTGTTCACCGCACTCGGCCACTCCTGAGCCCCGCGATTCTCCCGCTCCTCCGCTCGAGCCCGCCCCGGCCTCGTCATGGAGCGCCCGAAGGATCCGCCCTAGGATAAACATGAAGCTCACTTTTAAGACCATCATGCCGCTCCTCGCGGTCGCGGCACTCGCCACCGCGTGCAACCCGTTCACCCCCAGGAGCACGCCGGCGGCCACGCCGACTCAGTACCCGCAAGACCCGCGCTTCGCCGAATTCACGTACGAGACCGATGACGAGCTGGAGGTTCAGGAGCGCGTCGACTCATTCAACGAACGTATACCCGGACTGGGAGCGACCGACGGCCACGTCCTCGTAGCCCATTTCCGGGACGGCGCCGACCGGCAGCCGACGCCGGACCGCCAATTCTGGCTGACCGGTGTCGCCGAGGTCCCCGACACGACGATCACCATGCTCGTCGCTGACAGCATCGGCGGATCTTCGTTGTTGCCCGGCATCCACCCTCTCTTGTACGAGTACGTGCCCGAGGAATGTACTTTCACGACCGTTGACCCCGCCGTTGCTAACAAGGTCCTCGGCACCGATCCGGAAGCCATCTATTCGGATTGGGGATCATTCGAGATCCGCGAGTTTGCGTTCTCCGCGCAGTGTAATCTCATCATCGTCACCGGCGATGGCCTCAACGCCTAGCGCACTAACGTTCAGGACACTCATGAAACCCACTCTCAAGCTTCTCGCTCCAGCTCTCGCAGTTATCGCTCTGGTATCCGCTTGTCTTCCGTCAGCCTCCTCCGGGCGTTCGTCCAGCCACAAAACTAAACTCAGCGCATCGAAGCTGGACCCTCGATTCGCTGAGTTCCGGTACACCTTCAAGAAAAAACCGGACATTCAGGAGCGTGTCGATATTCTCAACGAGCAATGGCTCAACCTGGATGCGACGGAAGCTCACCTCACCCTCGCTTTCTCCCAAACTGGCTTCTTTGAACTCAACATCGAACCCGAATTTTGGATGAGTGGCGTCGCGACCATCTCTGATGAAGCAACCATGATGCTCCTCAACAAGACAAACGACAGCAGAACCCTGCTGCCAGGCATCTACACGGGCCTTTACGAGTACGTTCCCAAGGACTGCACCTTCAGCAACATCGATCTCGAACACGCGAATATAACTCTCCAGCGCCCCCCACTTTTCACACGCAACCGTGCCCACAATTGATCCGATGATCATCCAAGATCTCGCTGTGTCGCAGGACTGCCATTTGATGGTCATTACCGCCCTCGGCCACCGCAGCAGCTGATAGATGCTGCTGTGCAGGCTCCGTCAATGACAGCCGGAACAATCCAGTCAAAGGAAAACATGAAGCTCACGCGCAAGGCCGTCGTACCGCTGCTCGCCGTCGCGGCGCTCGCCTCTGCGTGCAATCCCTTCGCCCACAAGGCGGCTCCTCAATACCCGAAGGACCCACGCTTCTCTGAGTTCGTCTTCCACAGCAACGAAGAGCCCACCGTCAAGGATCAGACGGACTCCGTGAACCTACGTTGGCCGCACACGGAGGCGAGCGAAGCGCACCTCACCATCGCTTATTCCAGCCAAACAGGTTTTCTTCCCGACAAGGACCCCGAATTCTGGCTGACCGCTGCTGCGACCGTCCCCGACGAGACGATCCAGCTCCTCGTGGAGGGGGCAACCACCGACACACTCCTGCCCGGCATCTATCCTCATCTCTACGAGTTTGTCCCACAGGACTGCGAGTTCACCACGATCGACCCGGAGTTCGCGGACAAGGCCCTCGCACCGAATAAGGAGAAGATCCCACACGATTTCGGCCCCATGGACATACGAGCGCTAGCCGTGTCCGAGGACTGTCACCTCCTCGTACTGACCGCACTCGGCAATGCCTATCCCGAATCCTAGAACAGGCTCCCCCTCGAACACGCCCGGCCTCGTCTCTCCGCCTGGCGCACGATGCCTCACCATGTGGAGACTTGACATGCGGTGCCGTTATGCGGCTACCTGCAGGGGTTGCGCCTTCCCGATCGGGTGCAGCGTCTCGGCGCTAACGAGCTTCACCGTGGAAATTGTCGTCAGCGGTGACACACTCAGCTCCGATCTGACACCCCCACGTCGAGCAAAGCCATATTCCAAGCGCGCGATCGGCAGGATTACACCCGTTAGGGAAGAGTCAACCTAATCGGGAAGATTCAACCCGATCAGAAGTGGTTGAATCTTCCCTAACGGGTGGAACACCTCATCGGCAACAAGTCTCATCGTGGGGCTAGCAACGGACACCCCAACCGGCCAACACCATGCGCGGTGCCCGGGCAGCAATGCACTAGTTACGACAGCAATGCACTAGTTACGAAGGCATTGCACTGTCTACTATCCAGTGCAATGCTGCCCGAAATAGTGCACTGCCCCCGAGCAACAAGCTCACGCGCGGCTAGGTCCGACCCGACACCTCTTCAGCAAGCCGCCCAACCCCCGCATCGATGTCGATACCCTCATCACAAGGACGATCGTTCAATCAGGAACGAGGCCGGGGCGACCTCTTACACAGACAAAACCATCGCAAAAATGAAAAACGAAAACTCACCCTGAGCTAAGTCGCGCCCCGAAGGTCCTAAAACGCCCAACGAGAGGCGATTTTTCATTGACTATCGCCGGAGATTTTTCCGCAATAAATAGCGGGAAAATCGACCTCGTCCAAGTTGTCTGTACAAAAACGGTCGCTGGGACCTCGGACCCAGTCATAACCTGAGCTGGACAGCACCCACGAGGAAGGATCCCCCAGTGCGCATCGCTCTCTTTTCCACCTGCCTGGCAGACGTCATGTTCCCCCAGGCTGCCCAGGCCACAGTGACCCTGCTGGAACGCCTCGGCCACGAGGTCGTCTTCCCCGAAGACCAGGTCTGCTGCGGCCAGATGCACGCAAACACCGGCTACTTCGAAGACGCCGCGAAGATTACCCGCAACCACGTCAAGACCTTCGAGCCCGTGCTCGACGGCCAGTGGGACGCCATCGTCGTCCCCTCCGGCTCCTGCACCGGTGCAGCGCGCCACGAGCAGAAGGTCGTCGCCGAGCACGTGGGCGACGAACATCTCGCGAAGCAGTCCCAGCGCATCGCTGAGCACACCTATGACCTCACCGAGCTCATCACCGACGTTCTGGGCCTCGAGGACGTCGGCGCCTACTTCCCCCACACGGTCACCTACCACCCGACCTGCCACTCGCTGCGTATCGCCAAGGTCGGCGACCGCCCCTACCGCCTCCTGCGCGCCGTCGAGGGCCTGACCCTCGTCGACCTGCCCGACGCCGAGGTCTGCTGCGGTTTCGGCGGCACCTTCTCCATGAAGAACTCCGAGACCTCCACCTCGATGCTCGCGGACAAGGTCACCAACGTCATGTCCACGCGCGCAGAGGTCCTCGTCATGGGCGACTACTCCTGCCTGATGCACGTCGGCGGCGGCCTTTCCCGCCTCAACTCGGGCATCCGCCCCATGCACCTCGCCGAGATCCTGGCATCCACCAAGGATCAGCCCTTCGAGGGCAACATCTCCTTCGCACCCGAAAGCGCACAGGTGATCTGACATGTCTGAAACATTCATCGGTATGCCCGGCGTGGTCTCTGACGACGCGAACGCGCAGGCACACACGGGCGGCTGGCGCACCACCGTCTCCATCCCCGAGGACACCCTCCGCTGGGGTCCCACGTTCCCGCAGGGTGCCCACAAGACCCTGGCGAACACCCAGATGCGCCGCAACCTGGGCCACGCTACCCGCACGATCCGCACCAAGCGCGGGCAGCGCGTCGCGGAAATGCCCGACTGGGAGGACCTGCGCAGCGCAGCCGAGGCCGTCAAGTTCGAGGTCGAGTCCCGCATGCCCGAGCTCCTCGAAGAGTTCGAGCGCAACGTGACCGCCCGCGGCGGCATCGTTCACTGGGCGCGCGATAAGCACGAGGCCAACCGCATCATCGCGGACATCATCAAGTCCAAGGGTGTCGACGAGATCGTTAAGGTCAAGTCCATGGCCACCCAGGAGACGAACCTCAACGAGTACCTGAAGGAACAGGGTATCCACGCTCGCGAGACCGACCTCGCCGAGATGATCGTCCAGCTGGCCGACGACATGCCCAGCCACATCGTGGTCCCCGCGATCCACCGCAACCGTTCCGAGGTTCGCGGCATCTTCCTGGATCGCATGGAGGACGCTCCTCGCGACCTCTCCGACGACCCGACCGAGCTGACCGCCGCGGCACGCTCCCACCTGCGTAAGAAGTTCCTGCACGCCAAGGTTGCTGTCTCCGGCACCAACATGGGCGTCGCGGAAACAGGCACCGTCTCGATCTTCGAGTCCGAGGGCAACGGCCGCATGTGCCTGACCCTGCCCGACACGCTCATCACCCTGATGGGCATCGAGAAGCTGGTCCCCCGCTTCCAGGACATCGAGATCTTCTCCCAGCTCCTGCCGCGTTCCGCCACCGGCGAGCGTATGAACCCCTACACCTCCATGTGGACGGGCGTCACCCCCGGCGACGGCCCCCAGGAATTCCACCTGATCCTCATGGACAACGGCCGCACCAAGGTCCTCGCCGACCCGATCGGTCGCCAGGCCCTCGCCTGCATCCGCTGCGGCTCATGCATGAACATCTGCCCGGTGTACCAGCACACTTCCGGCCACGCCTACGGCTCCGTCTACCCGGGCCCCATCGGCGCGATCCTGACCCCGCAGCTCACCCAGGGCCTCGACGAGCACGATCCTGTGCACACCCTGCCCTTTGCATCCTCCCTGTGTGGTGCGTGTGGCGAGGTCTGCCCCGTCAAGATCGACATCCCCACGATCCTTATTCACATGCGTGCGCGCACGGTCGACGTCAAGCGCAACCTGGTGCCGGACGTGTGGGACCTCGCGATGGGCGTGACCACCCCGGTCATGTCGAACGCGAAGCTGTGGAAGGCCGCGAACATGCCGACCAAGGCGACGCGCCTCTTCGCGAAGAAGGGTGCCATTGGCGCACTGCCCTTCCCGGCCTCGCTGTGGACCCGCGCGCGCGACCTGCCAGTCGCTCCCAAGGAGACCTTCCGTCAGTGGTGGAAGCGCACCCACAAGGATTCCGACGCCAACGCGCCTCGCACGGACGCCCCCGCGACGGGTGTCCCGCTCGCGTCCGAGCACGGCATGACCACCAACACGACCCCGAAGGAGGCGTGACATGAGCACCACCACCATGGATGCGAAGACCGCGATCCTGGCTCGCGCACGCGACGCCATCTCTCGTTCCCAGCAGGACCGTCCGGTGCGCCCGATCCCCCGCGACTACATCCGCTCCACCGAGCACGCGCCCGGTTCGCAGGCCGTCATTGACGAAATGATCGAGAAGCTCGAGGACTACTCGGCCAAGGTCGTCGTGGTCTCCAAGGAGTCCGAGGTCGCCGACGCGATCTCGACCTTCCTGGCCGACCAGAAGGCCGCCTCCGTCGTGGTCCCCACCGGCCTGGACGACGCCTTCAAGGAGGCCGCCGCCCGCGACGGCCGCACGGTCCGCGAGGACAGTCGCGAGCAGGCCATCCCGACGCTGGAGCTCGACGAGATCGACGCCGTCGTCACGCGTTGCCGCGTCGCGATTTCTATCTCCGGCACCATCGTCCTCGATGGCGAGCCCGACCAGGGTCGCCGCGCGATCTCGCTCGTGCCCGACACCCACGTCGTCGTCCTGCGCGCCTCCGACATCGTTCCCACGGTGCCCCAGGCCGTCGAGATCCTCGGCAAGAACCCGACCCGTCCGATGACCTGGATCGCCGGCGGCTCGGCGACCTCCGACATCGAGCTGGTCCGCGTCAACGGCGTGCACGGCCCCCGCTTCCTGCGAGTCGTCATCGTCAAGTGATCTGATCACGACGCAGGAGTGCCCGGTTGCCACTCGGCAGCCGGGCACTCTGCTTTTCTGGGCCCAGGCCCACCTGATGTTTCCCTGCGACAGAGTCTCAGCTCAGATAGCGGCCCGTCACCGAGGCCTCGTTGGCTGCAATATCGGTCGGCGTCCCCTGTGCGACGATGCGGCCGCCCTC
>CALHZX010000101.1 GCA_938040725.1 uncultured Actinomyces sp.
GCCCGCAAGCCTGGAGGACCTGTTCATGAGCCACTACTCGGGGGACCAGGGGGCGGCGTCATGAGCGCGTTTACGGGACTGCGGCGGTGCCTGGGGCTGGCGACGCGACGCTACAGGTGGCAGGCGCTCGCATGGATGGCGCCCCTGTGGGCATTCCTCCTGTTGCACCCGATTGCCCTGGAACGGTTCTACCCCTCATCCGCTGAGCGCAGCGCGCTCCTTGCACAGATGCGCAACGCGCCCGGTGTTGGCCTCCTCTTTGGTCCCGTTCCAAACAGCGCGGAGCTTGGCAGCTTCGTCAGTTGGCTCGACGGCGCTTACATCCTGTACCTGGTAGCCATCATGGCGATCATGCTCACGACCGTGCTGGCCAGGCGCGACGAGCAGGAGGGACTCGTCGAGGTGGCGCTCGGAGCGGGCGCCGGACGCTGGGCACCCTTCGCATCGGCGGCACTGTGGCTCGTGGGCGTCATGACGCTCACGGCGGTAGGCTTGACGATGTCTCTGGTGGGCGTGAACAGCGCCGCCGGGCAGGCTCCCCTGCCCGGTTCCATCGCGTTCGGAGGAGTTGTCGCCGCGCAGGGCCTAGCCTTCAGCGCGATCTCATTGATCCTCTGCCAGCTGGTTCCGGACGTCTCCACGGCCCGAGGCCTGGGCCTGGCAGTATTCGGGGCATCGTTCGCTCTTCGCGTCCTGGCAGACAAGACCGGGCTCGCTTGGGTTCGTTGGCTCAGCCCGACGGCCTGGCGCGACATCGTCAATCCCTTCGACGGCCTGCACGCGTGGGCCTTCGCGGTCTTCGCCGCTGCGATCGGGGCTGCGGTGGCGCTAGCGGCGTTGCTTCACTCCCGCCGTGAGCTCCTGGCTGGAATACTCACGGGCAGGTCTGCGTCGCGCCGAAGGTGGCACGTGCGAGGGGCAGCCGACCTCGCCGCTCGCCTCGGCGCCCGCAGGCTGGCCGCCTGGGCGCTGGGCGTCGTGCTGCTCGGCTCCCTCTTTGGTTCGATGGCCAGCGGGCTGACGAAGCTGATCGAGAGCACCCCGACCAGCGCAGCCTACCTCGACGTCGCGGTCCCGCAGGCCGAGCCGATCATTCAGTACACGACGCTGCTCACCGTCGTGATGGTCTCCGTCGTGGCGGTCGCAACGGTGCAACGAATCCTGGTCCTCTTCACCTCAGAGGAGCATGGCCTCGCCGAGATCACCATCGCGTGCGGCGTCTCACGCACGCGTATCTTCCTCACAGCGCTCGCGGAAGCAATAGCGGTCGGCTTCCTGCTGTTGCTCGCCTCGGGGGCGGCGATGGCCGCGTCCACGGCGCTGCAGTTGAGCGACGAGCACGCTCCCGGCCGAGCGTTCGTCTTCGCCGTGAGTCACCTTCCCGGCCTCTCGGCTGCGATTGGTTTCACCGCCGGCCTGGTGGGAGCAGCCCCGCGGTGGCGCTCCCTGGCGTGGGCGCTCATCGCGTGGAGTTCTTTCGCTCGTATCTTCGGGGGCTTCATGGACCTGCCGAAGTGGGCGCAGGACCTCTCCATTCTCGGGCACGTGGCCGATCCGTGGGGGACAACCCACTGGCTGCCCATGGCCGTCCAGCTTGGGGTTGGTATCGCGTGCTGCGCTGGCGGCCTGATCGCCTACCGTGTGCGCGACATTCCCGCGTGAGCGCTCGTGTCCCGCTCGCCGGGCGTTCACGAGGCCTGCGCGCCTCCGTGAGCTAGCGGCACCTTTGTGGAGACGTAGAGTTTCCTCACCGCGAGCACGAGGACGATGGTGACGGTCAACGCCCACCCCTGCGCCACGAAAACACTCACCGCCCCGCTTTGATACAGAGCTGCCCCTGCGTCTGCCAGGGCGTGGGCGAGGATCGCTCCGAGGATCCACCAGCGGCGAATCCTCCCGGCGAATGCCATCCAGACCAACACGGCAAGGGTAATGTGCAAGGCAATGGCGATGGCGCGCTCGCCGATGCTCAGCAGGTAGAACGGCGCGGGTGCGTTGATGAGCGAGTCGAACTGGCGGGCGACGGCATCTCGCTGGGCGTCGGGCAAGCCTGCGAGGAATGCCTCGCTCGCCCCCGCGTTGATGATGCTGACCGAGGTCACGAGGGTAGAGACCATCGATACTCCCACGAGAAGTATTGCCTCGATGCCTCCGTGTCCGATGCCCGACCCGAGGGCACGCCCGACGTCGTCGGGGCGCCGGTCGCTCGCTCGTAGCACGGCGAATCCACAGACTCGACCGACCTCCTCGTACACCCCGGCTGCGAGCGCTCCATAGATCGTGTAGAGCACCGGTTTGCTGGCCAGGTTTGGGAAGGCAGAGAAGACCAGCGCGTGCACTCCACCCTCCAGGATAAGAGCGAAGACGACGAAGACCAGCGCGCCGACGGCGGCGGACCACAGGGAAAAACGCCACCTGCGCCGAGCGGCAACGAGGATGACGATCGGCAGGACGAGCGCGGCCAGAGCACTCACGCCCATGGATACCAGGGAAGCTGTTGAAACCATGGAAACCTCGATTCCTTACTCGCAGGGCTGCATCGACTAGCAGTCGCGTCGTTCAGGCTACCCGCCCTTCTCCTCCCGCTACTACCGCATCCTTGTTTGTTGCCCACCCTGGGATCTACCATCTGTCGTACACATCCCAACGGTGATGACGGAGATTTTGGCAATGAAGCCCCTCTCGGCAGCCACCGCGGCGTGCCTTCCCCTATCCCTGTGCCTGCTGGCGGCAGCCCCCCGCGCTCGCCGATCCCCCGCGGTCGTCGACGACAGATGTCCTCACGGTGGCCACCTTCAACGCTAGCCTTAACCGAGACGCCCCGGGCCAGCTTCTCGACGACCTGGCCACGGCAGACAACGCCCAGGCATCGAACGTCGCAGAGACCATCCAGCGGGTGAACCCAGACATCATCTTGATCAACGAGTTCGACTACGACGCCACCGCGGCTGCGGTTGACCTCTTTCGCACGAACTACCTCGAAGTCCCACACAACGGTGCCCAGCCCGTGTCCTACCCCTACTCGTGGTCGGGTTCGGTAAACACGGGCATCCCCAGCGGCTTCGACCTGGACGGGGACGGAAGCACCTCCGGCCCCTCCGACGCCTGGGGCTTCGGTCAGTTCCCAGGCCAGTACGGATTCGTCGTCTACTCGAAGTACCCGATCAAGGACGAGCAGGTTCGCACCTTCCAGCACTTCCTATGGAAGGATATGCCGGGCGCTCTCCTGCCCACCAACAGCGACGGCACCGGCTGGTACTCCAACGAGGTACTCGACAGATTCCCCCTGTCTTCGAAGACTCACGCGGACCTGCCGGTCGATGTTGATGGCACGACAATCCACGTGCTGGCGGCGCACCCAACGCCACCGTCATTCGACGGCGCCGAGCAGCGTAACAAGAAGCGGAACTTCGACGAGATCCGGCTGTGGGCGGACTACGTCTCGAACCGAGCCGACTACCTGTACGACGACAACGGAGTGCGGGGAGGCCTGAGCGCGGAAGCCAACTTCGTAATCCTCGGGGACTACAACTCGGACCCCCTTGACGGGGACTCCTACCCGGGTGCCATCGATCAGCTGCTGACAAACTCCCGAGTGGTGGACACGGCGCCGACCTCGCTGGGAGGCCAGCTCGAAGCCGAGCTTCAGGGAGGCGCAAACCTGGAGCATAGGACGGAGCCCAAGTACGATACCGGCGACTTTAACGACACTCCACGGCCGGGGAACCTGCGCATTGACTACGTCCTACCAAACACCGGGACCCAGGTCGAGGACGCGGGGGTGTTCTGGCCGACGCGCGAGGACGAGGCTTTCCGTTTGACCGGGCTGTATCCGTTTCCGACCTCGGACCACCGCTTGGTGTGGTCCAAGCTGCGTTTTCCGCGCTCTTTAGCACCGAGTGAGCCAAGCCCGAGCGCGAGCCACCCCGAGACGCCTCCCCCTTCGGGCGAGGGGCTCAGGCTCGCGAACTCGGGGGCACACTCGGGTCTTCTTGGCCTCATCGTGGCTGCGGGAGTAGGAGGGGCCCTTCTCCTGGCCAGGCACCGTGCCTACCTGAGAAGCCGGGCATAGTCCACGCTTGCTGACGCCTTGGGACAACGGTTAGAGCCCCAAGGCGTCAGCTGCATGCCCAGAGAACTCATTCAATCAACAGAATTCGTGTTCTAAATCACGCTTCAATGCTCACACGAACATATCTCCGAGGCAGATAATACATGCATACATGTTTTGCATGCTATATCTGACATAACGGAGAGGACACACACATGACACCACGCAACCCCGCGCACTACGGACCCGGAGGGCGCGGATTCTTCGGAACCGTCACCGTGGGAACTCGAGGACAGGTCTCGATCCCCGCCCAGGCTCGCAAGTCCCTCGGACTCGAACCCGGCGACCAGCTGGTCGTCCTCACCGACCCATCCCAAGGCCTCGCCCTCATCCCACTATCGGTTCTCGTCTCCCAACACGCGGACACGAACCCCATCGCGGCTCTCGTACGCAACACCATGGCGGGCACCATGCCCCCCGAGGCGGACAGCGGCCCCGCAGACGCAGCCCCCGCCTCGTGACACCTGTCAACAGCATCTTCAGGAGAAGTCATGACAACCCCAGCTATCCGCGCGACGGATGTCACCAAGCGCTACGGCGACCTCACCGCCGTAAACGGCGTATCACTGGAGGTCCACCCCGGCGAGATCTTCGGAATCATCGGCCCCAACGGGGCAGGCAAGACGACGTTCATGGAATGCCTTGAGGGCCTACGCCGCCCCACGAGCGGCACCATCGACGTCCTTGGGGAGAACCCCTCCCGCCCCTCCACACGATGGCGAGAAAGGATCGGCGTCCAGCTACAGACAGCGGCCCTGCCCCCCAAGATCACGGTCAACGAGGCGATGGCACTCTTCGCCTCCATGTACTCCGACCCCGCCGACCCGGCTCAACTCCTTAACGAGCTCGGCATCGCAGCCAAGGGGCGTTCCTACGTGGACAAGCTCTCGGGCGGACAGCGCCAACGAGTCTTCATCGCTCTCGCCCTCTTGGGCAAGCCCGACGTCGTATTCCTCGACGAGCTGACCACACCCCTCGACCCGCAGGCAAGACTGGCCATGTGGGATGTCGTGCGCTCCATCCGACAGGGCGGAGCCACCGTGGTCATGACCACCCACTACATGGAAGAGGCTGAGGCCCTGTGCGACCGTGCCGCCGTCATCGATGCCGGCCGCCTCATCGCACTCGACACCGTGCCCGGCCTCATCGCCTCCATCGCGAAGGGCACGAAGGTGCAGCTGCGCACCTCCCAGCAGCTCACCCGCGGCATCATCGACGAGATCGACGGCATCAGCGACGTGATGATCGCCGGGACCTCCGTCTCGATGCTGTGGTCGGGCAGCGGCATCCCCCAGGCTGCCATCGCAGCCATCGAGGCCACGGGCCTCACCGTGACAGACATCCGTACCAGCTCCCCCGGCCTCGAGGACGTGTTCCTCGCACTCACCGGCCGCAACATGCGTCAGGAGGCGTGAGCCATGCGCACCTTCATTCAACTGTGCCGCGTCACCGCGATGCGTGCACTGCGAGAACCCGTCACCGTCATCTTCGCGGTTCTGTTCGCCCCCGCCTTCATCGGGTGCATGGGCCTCATCTTCGGCAACAACCCGGTACCCGAGTTCGGCGGAAAAGGATTCCTCGAGGCAAACTTCACCGCTTTCCCCGGGATCGTCATCGCGATCAGCGCGCTCATCATCGTCCCCGTCGACCTCGTGACCCAGCGGGGAGCGGGTGTCCTGCGCCGCTTTCGCGCCACCCCACTCAACCCGGTCCTCTACCTGGCCGCCGACGTCCTCTCCCGATTGACGCTCGGCCTCGTGTCCTTCGCTGCCATGTACGCCATCGCCGTGCTCGGGTTCGGGGTACGCCCCGCATCAGCCGGAGCCTTCATCTCCGCACTCGCAGCTACTATGCTCGGTCTAGCGGCTTTCCTGGCAGCGGGCTACCTCATCGCCGGGAGATTCCGTAACGTCGGTGCCGCCCAGGGGCTGGGAAACATCCTGATGTACCCACTCATCTTCACCTCGGGCGCCGCGGTTCCCCTGGCGATGCTCCCTCCTAGTATCCTCTCCATCGCGAAGTACTCGCCGATGACGCAACTCACCTATCTCACACGAGGCCTGTGGGATGGCGAGGGATGGGCGCAGCACTGGGTGGCAGCGCTTGTCCTCATTGTCTTTGGCGGAATCTGTGCCACCGCAGCCGCTCGTTTCTTCCGCTGGGAATAACGCATGGGTTCTCAGTCGCACCGAGGCAACGCGAGGGGCACCGACCCGGCCGCTCAACCGGAACTCCGAGCGAGCGGCTGGGCACGCGCAGCCTGTTGGACAGCCTTCATCAGCGCCCTCCTACCGGTGGCATGGAGGATCGCGATGCTCTGCGGGGCCGACCTCGGTTTCTCCCAGGCAGATTTCTTCAGGTCCAACGCCTCGGCCATCGCCTACGTCCTGGGCCTCGAGGCCATCCAGGCCCTCGCTGGAACCCTGTGCCTCGGACTCATCTACCCCTGGGGCGAGCGCGTTCCCCGATCTTGTCCCCTTCTCGGCGGGAGAAAGATCCCCACGTTCTTGCCCCTCGTCCTCGGAGGGGTCGGAAACGCCCTTCTGTACCGTATCAGCGCCACCCTGATCATCAGGTTCGGCTCCATCTGGCTGGGCCTTGCCAACGGCGGACCCCGGCGGACGGCATGAACGGCTGGCAGGTGGCCATCCTGGTCGCTGCCTACGCCCCGATGCTGCTCCTGTGGGCCCCCGCCCTCACGATCGGCCTGATCGGCTACTGGCGTCGGCGCACAAGCCGATAACACAGAGGGGGCCGTGCCAGAAGCGGCACGGCCCCCGAGTATCGCTCAGGCGAGACTACTTCGTGCGGTTCGCACGGTAGTACTCGATGAGAGCGCGAGTCGACTGATCCTGCGCGTCCAGGGCCTCGGACGAGCCCTCGATCGCGGGGAGGATCTGCTTGGCCAGGACCTTGCCCAGCTCAACGCCCCACTGGTCGAAGGAGTCAATGCCCCACACGGCACCTTCCACGAAGGTGATGTGCTCGTAGAGGGCGATCAGCTGGCCCAGGACCGACGGGGTCAGGGCGGGGGCCATGATCGACGTCGTGGGACGGTTGCCGGTGAACACGCGGGCGGAGACGATGGCCTCGGGCGTGCCCTCGGCGCGCACCTCTTCGCTGGTCTTACCGAAGGCCAGGGCCTTGGTCTGGGCGAAGAAGTTCGACAGGAACAGCTCGTGCATGTCGGCGTCGCCGTCGCCCAGCGCCCACGTCGGGTTCGCAAACGCGATGAAGTCGGCGGGGACCATGCGGGTACCCTGGTGGATCAGCTGGTAGAAGGCGTGCTGCCCGTTGGTGCCGGGCTCGCCCCAGAAGACCTCGCCGGTCTCGTAGGTGACGGGGCTGCCGTCGCGGCGCACGGACTTGCCGTTGGACTCCATGGTCAGCTGCTGCAGGTACGCGGGGAAGCGATGCAGGTACTGGGAGTAGGGCAGGACGGCGTGTGTGTCGGCGCCCAGGAAGTTCGAGTACCACACGTTGAGCAGGCCCATCAGCAGGGGCACGTTCTTCTCGGGCGCGGTCTCGACGAAGTGACGGTCCATCGCGTTAAAGCCGGCGAGGAAGTCAGCGAAGCCCTCGGGGCCAATCGCGACGGCCAGGGAGGTACCCACGGCGGAATCCACGGAGTAGCGGCCTCCCACCCAGCTCCAGAAGCCGAAGGCGTTGGCGGGGTCGATGCCGAACTCGGCGACCTTATCCAGGGCTGTGGACACGGCGACGAAGTGCTTGGCGATCGCTTCCTTCTCGGAGGCCTCGTCGGTGACGATGCCGCGTTCACGCAGACCGTCCAGCAGCCAGGCGCGCACGACCTTCGCGTTCGTGATGGTCTCAAGCGTCGTGAAGGTCTTAGAGGCCACGATCACGAGGGTTGTCTCGGGGTCCAGGTCCTTCGTGGTCTCGCCCGCGTCGGTGGGGTCAATGTTGGAGATGAAGCGGCACTCCAGGCCCTCCTGCACGTGGGGCTTGAGGGCCTCATACGCCATGACGGGGCCGAGGTCGGAGCCGCCGATGCCGACGTTGACGACGGTCTTGACGGGCTTGCCGGTGATGCCCACCCACTCACCGGAGCGGACGCGGCGGGCGAAGGCGTAGACCTTCTCCAGGACCTCGTGCACGTCGGCGATCGCGTCCTGGCCGTCGACCGTCAGGGAGTCGGTCGCGGGGCGGCGCAGCGCGGTGTGCAGGACGGCGCGGTCCTCGGTGACGTTAATGTGCTCACCCGCGAACATGCGGTCGCGCAGCTCCAGGACACCGGTCTGCTCAGCGAGGGCGAGGAGGTGGCCCACCAGCGTGGGGCACACGAGGTTCTTCGACAGGTCGACGTGCAGGTCGGCAGCGTCGAAGGTGAAGGTCTGGGTGCGGTTGGGGTCGTCCGCGAACAGCTTGCGCAGGTCGGGATCGAAGTTGTCGGCCAGCTGGTCGAGCGTGTCCCACGCGGGGGTCATCGTCGGGTCGATCACGGGGATATCACTCATGGGGTCTCCTGACAGTAGAGATTGTTTCGCACTTTAGTTTAGCGGGGACTGCTCCCCTGGTCACCCTCGTCTCTCGCTTCTGAAACGACGAGGCCGTGGCCCGCGAGCGCTCACGGAACCACGGCCTCGGACGCCGCGCGAATTCGACGGGGTCAGGCGACCGGATCGTCGATAGGGATGGGCGTGGCCTCGATGCCCGGGTTCTGCAGCGACACGATGCGCTGAACGGGGACGAGGTTGAGCCACCACTGGTGGAACGGACGACGATTCTCGATGTCGAGGTCGTCGAACATGTTCTTCACGGGGCGCGCCTCGACGGCGTTGCCGACCTGGCCGATGTAATAGGCACCGCGGTCGCCGCGCTCGAACTGGTCCACCAGCTGCTCGAAGGCACGCGCCACGAGGCGCGTGGCGAGCAGACGGTCGTACGGCGAGGGCGAGCCGCCCTGCTGCATGTGGCCGAGGGCTTGGTGGCGCACGTCGTAGATTCCCTCGGACTCGGCGTTGAACACGTCGGCCAGGAACTCGCGGTCGTAGTACCGGGACGCCGACTCGTTGAGGAGTGTCAGGAACAGGCGTCGGCCGGACTTGAAGGAGGCGACCATCCGATCGGCGTCTGCGGCGATCTGCTCGAGGGAGGGGGACTCCTCGTTGATGTACATGTACTCCGCGCCGCTGGACAGGGCGCTCATGAGGGTCAGGTAGCCGCAGCGGCGTCCCATCGTCTCGGCGATGAAGCAGCGCTTGGAGGCGGCCGCGCTCTCCTTGATGCGGTCGATCGCCCACGTCGCGTTGTTGATCGCCGTGTCCGTGCCGATCGCGAGTTCGCAGCCGGGCAGGTTGTTGTCGATCGAGGCGGGGATGAGCAGGATCGGGATCTGGAACGCCGGGTAGCGGTCCTTCTCCGAGGTGATCGCGTGGACGCCCAGGTAGGCGTTCATGCCGCCGATGACGAGGAGTGCGTCGATCTGGTTGCGTTCGATGGCGCGACCCAGCGCGTAGAACTGCTCGACAGGCGGAACGTCGCGCTTCGTGCCGAGCTCGGCACCGCCCTTGAAGGCCCAACCTTCCACGTCGGACCAGCTCAGTTCGCGCACACGGTCGTCCGCCAGGCCGCTCCACGAGCCCTCCACGCCGAGCATCGTCCAGCCACGCGCGATACCCAGTCGTACGGCCACGCGGGCCGCCGTGTTCATGCCGGGGGCCAGGCCGCCCGCGTGCAGGATCGCGACGCGCTGGGACTCGCCCGTCGGCTCGGGAGTGAGCTGCGGGGGCGTAGACAGGATCTGGTTGATACCCACCATCGAGGAGAAGGACGAGCCGCGCGAGGCCTGGGCGGCAGCGTAGTCACCGGCCGCGATGAGGTCCTTGACCGCGCGCGTGTCATGCACGGCCTTCATGAGAGGGATGCGGGTGATGCGGTTGCGACGCACGCCCAGAATGACGGGCTCATCCTCAGCCGAGGACGCCAGGATCTCCTGGACGGCCGCGTAGCCCAGCAGCGTCGACATCCAGCGGTCGTAGGCCGAGGGAGTGCCGCCGCGCTGCACGTGGCCGAGGATCGTCACGCGGGCGTCCTCGCCCGTGCGCTCCTGGATCGTGTCGGCGATCAGCTGGGTTGACAGCTCGTTGCCGTCGCGGTCGTGCGCGCCTTCAGCCACCAGGACGATGGACTCGCGGCGGCCAGCCTCGCGGCCGAGGCGCAGGTGCTCAGCCAGGTCGTCCTGCCAACCCGGGCCCGCCGGATCCTCCGGCGTGAACACGTAGTCGGCGCCGCCCGCGACGGCCGCCATGAGGGGCAGGTATCCGCAGTGGCGGCCCATGACCTCGACGACGAAGGCGCGCTGGTGCGAGGCCGCCGTGCTGGTCAGCTGGTCGATGGCGTCCAGGATGCGGTGCAGCGCGGTGTCCGCGCCGATCGTCATGTCCGTGCCCACCAGGTCGTTATCGATCGAGCCGACGAGACCGACGATGATGAGGGCAGGGTGGGCGGCGGCGGTCTCGGGCGAGATCACGCCCTCGGCGGCCAGCTCGGCGACGTGCTGGGCCCACTCGCCGCGGAACTCGTTCGTACCCGACAGGGAGCCGTCGCCGCCGATCACGACGAGGTGATCGATGCCGTGCTCGAGCAGGTTCGCGGCCGTGCGGTGGCGGCCCTCGTACGTGCGGAAGTCGGCGCTGCGGGCCGTGCCGATCACTGTGCCACCTTCGGCCAGGATCGAGGACACGTCCGACCACTCCATCTTCTTGATGGAATCGCCGCCCAGGCAGGCACCCTGCCAGCCTTCGTAGATCGCGTAGGGCTGCGCGCCACGCGCCAGCGCCGTGCGCACGACGGCTCGAACAGCCGCGTTCATTCCCTGGGCGTCACCGCCCGACGTGAGGACACCGATACGAACTGTGCTCATTTTTCTGCCATCTTTCGTTGACGGAGCGGGCTGCGAGGCCCAGTGTGCCTATCGCTACCCATTCTACGTGACCCGCGCCTCCACCACTAGGGCCTAACTCCCATTTACCGAGGAAACGACAAGCGCGCGCCCACCGTTTTCGGCGGGCGCGCGCTCACGCAGTCACTGGAAGCTAGGCGACAGTTTCGCTGCTGTTGCGAGCGGTAGACTCTGTCAGTTCCTCGGGGCTCACAACGCCCTCGACGGACACGCGGTCCAGGTAGGCCATGCCGTCAAACGCCAACTCGCGAGCGTTCTCCGGGTCGCCCTCGTTGCCGATCGAGCCGTGGGCCATGCGGTCCACGATCAGCGCGATCGCACCATCGCCCGTCACGTTCGTGGCGGTGCCGAAGGAGTCCAGAGCAATGTAGGTGGCGATCATCAGCGCGACCTGCGCGTCGTTGAAGCCCAGCATCGAGCTCAGCAGGCCCGTGGCCGCCATGATGGCGCCGCCAGGGACGCCGGGGGCTGCAACCATCGTGATGCCCAGCATGAAGATGAAACCCACCCACTGCAGGGAGGAAACGGTCAGCCCCTGCGTCAAAACAATGGCGAAAGCGAAAGAGAAGATCTTCGAGGTCGAGCCAGCCAGGTGGATCGTCGCACACAGCGGAATCGTGAAGGACGCGACCGCGTCGGACACGCCGTTCTTCTTCGTCTGGCGCAGCGTCACCGGGATGGTGGCCGCCGACGATGACGTACCCAGAGCCGTCAGGTAAGCCGGCATCATCGTCACCAGCGCCTTGAAGGGGTTACGACGCGCGACAAGGCCCGCGAAGCAGAACTGGGTCAACAGAATGACGACCTCGAGGACCAGGACCACGACGACGACGCGCAGCAGCGTACGAATAACCGAGGCGGCCTCGCCCGTGTAGGTCAGGTTCAGGAAGATACCGAAGATGTGCAGCGGCAGCAGCGGAATAATAATCGTCTCAATGAGGCGCGTAATGATGGCACGGAACTCGATGAAGCCCTTACGCAGCACGCCGCGCGGCACCATCGACAGGCCCAGACCCACCACGAAGGACAGGAGAAGCGCCGTCATCACCTGCAGCGGCGCAGGCATCTCGATCGTGAAGTAGGACTCCAGGGCACTGCCCGGCTCGGCAACATCAGCCAGCTGGGTGGACGCCAGGAGGCGCGGGAACAGGGACGCGCACACCAGGTAGGTGAGGAAGCCCGAGAACAGCGTCGACGCGTAGGCGATCGCCGTCGTAATACCCAGCCACTTACCCGCGCCGCGGCCCAGATCCGCGATCGCGGGGGTCACGAGGCCGATAATGATCAGCGGGATCGAGAAGGACAGGAACTGGCTGAAAATAGCCGAGAAGGTCGCAAAGATACGGCCAATCTCAACGGGAACCAGGTGGTTATCGCCGATACGGACGGATCCGAGGACGGTCGCGAGGACGATCGCAGCGATCACCCACACGAGGATTCCGGATTTACGCAGAAACGCGCGCATGTCTTTCACCTTGATATTAGGGATGATGGGTCACGCCTAGCATGCCCGAACTTTACGCATTCTTGAAGCGGTAGCCAGGATACGGGATAGATGTGGCGCAAATCACGTGGCCGACAGAGTGCAACGACGAGGCCATCCACCCCTCGCGCGGGCCACACTCCGCGGATTTAACGCACCGCGAGCGTCGACACGTACGGCGCGAACCACCAAATAATCGCGGCGAGAATCACGTACACCGCGACATCCATGAGACGCGCGCGCGACGCAAACCACGGGCGCCCCGGCGTCCACAGGCGCAGCGCCCCCATCCCGACGAGCACGCCGACCATCAGCATGACTGCACGGTGACGGTGATCCGTCACGGCCAGCGCTATCACGCCGAGCACCCCCACAGCACTGAGGGCAGCGCCAAGCCACGCACCCACTCGTGCGCGCATGGTCTTGTCCTCGTCATTCACGCCCCCTACCCTAGCGCACGAGCGCACCCGACCATACGAGAGCTCACATCTCTGTGCACACCAGCCCCGGCCTCATCCACGCACACAACCAGCACCGCCTCGTCCGAGCAAAGAAATAGGACTCTCAGGGCGCGCGGGTTTAGTATTAGTCCAAAGGTCCCTGAGACCAGCAACATATTTCTCGCATCAAAGGAGCATTCGAGTGTCCCGCTTTATTGTCGTTGCCCCCGGTTCATCGGAGGCCGCTGCCCTCGCCACTGACGAGCTGGCCCGCGTTCTCGGCGCCACCACGGTCGACGCCCTGGCCGGCACGACGGCCACCGACGCCGCCCTACGTCCCGCCTCCGCCCTGCCCGCCGTGGTTGAAGCCGTGCGCGCCGCCGGCGACGACGCGCTCATCTCCCCCGCCCGTGAGGCCTCGAACCGCGCCTTCGACCACATCGCCTGGAACCTGAACCTCGCCGCCGCCACGCGCGCCGCCGTCGTCCTCGCCTTCGACGCCGAAGGTGCCAGCGCCGAGCTCCTCGCCGAAGAGATCACCGCCGCCCGCCTGCGCGCCGAGGCCGCCGCCGCATCCGTCGTCGCCGTCGTCCTGACCGGTGGCGCCCCCACGCTTCAGGCCGACGTGCCCGTTCTCCCCCTGCCCCTCGGCGAGGACGCCGCCGCCACCCTGCGCGCAACCGCCACCCCCACCGCCGTGACGCCTCTCGCCTTCCAGGCCGACCTCATCGAGCGCGCCCGCGCAAACCGCAAGCGCATCGTCCTGCCCGAGCCCGACGATGACCGCGTCCTGCAGGCCGCCGCCCAGGTCCTCGCCGCCGGCATCGCCGACATCACCTTCGTGGGCGACGCCGACTACGTCGCCAAGCGCGCCGGCGAACTCGGCCTCGACCTGAGCGCCGCCCAGGTAGTCTCCGTCAGCGACCCCGCCTACCTCGAGCGCTACGCCGAAGAATTCGCACGCCTGCGCGCCAAGAAGGGCGTCACCCTCGAGCAGGCCCGCGAAAAGGTCACCGACGTGTCCTACTTCGGCACCATGATGGTCCACATGGGCGACGCCGACGGCATGGTCTCGGGCGCCGCCCACACGACCGCGCACACGATCGTCCCCTCCTTCCAGATCATCAAGACCGCCCCCGGCGTCTCCGTCGTCTCCTCCATCTTCCTCATGGCAATGAAGGACCGCGTGTGGGCATTCGGCGACTGCGCCGTCAACCCCAACCCCACGCCCGAACAGCTCGCCGACATCGCCGTGACCTCCGCGCGCACCGCCGCCCAGTTCGGCGTCACCCCGCGCGTCGCCATGCTCTCCTACTCCACCGGCACCTCCGGGTCCGGCCCCGACGTTGACGCCGTCGTCGAAGCCACCCGCCTCGCCCGCGAAAAGGCCCCCGAACTGGCCATCGAAGGCCCCATCCAGTTCGACGCGGCCGTCGACGCTGCCGTCGCCGCCAAGAAGCTGCCCGGCTCCGACGTCGCCGGCAAGGCCACCGTCTTCGTCTTCCCCTCGCTGGAAGCCGGAAACATCGGCTACAAGGCGGTTCAGCGTTCCTCCGGCGCGCTCGCCGTCGGCCCGGTCCTGCAAGGCCTCAACAAGCCCGTCAACGACCTGTCGCGCGGCGCCCTCGTCGAAGACATCGTCAACACCGTCGCCCTGACCGCCGTCCAGGCCCAGGGCTGAACGGGAACGAGCCCCCGGGGTCCGGTTACCATTGAACGTAAACGGGCCCCGGCCTCGTTCTTTTACTCCCAACCCCACAACACGAAAGGCGAACGCGTGACCTCGTCCTCCGTTCTCGTCATTAACTCCGGTTCCTCCTCCATCAAGTACCAGCTCGTCGATCCCGAAACCGGCGACGCCATCGCCAAGGGCATCGTCGAGCGCATCGGTGACACCACCGGTCTCATCAAGCATGAGCACGGCGAGGCCGTCACCAAGGAAGAGCTCCCGGTTCCCGACCACACCGTCGGCATGCGTGAAGTCCTGCGCCTCTTCGACGCGGAGGGCCCGTCACTGGCTGATGCAAACGTCGTCGCCGTCGGCCACCGCATCGTTCAGGGCGGCCGCTACTTCGACGGCCCGGCCCTCATCACCGACAAGGTCCGCAACCTGATCGAAGAACTGTGCCCGCTGGCTCCGCTGCACAACCCCGCCCACCTCAAGGGCATCGACGTGGCGCGTGAGCTCATGCCCGACGTCCCCCACGTCGCCGTCTTCGACACCGCGTTCTTCCAGCAGCTGCCCGACAAGGCCGCCCTGTACGCCCTCGAGACCGAGACCGCCGAGAAGTACTCGGTGCGTCGCTACGGCGCCCACGGCACCTCCCACCAGTTCGTCTCCCAGGAAATCTCCACAATGCTGGGCCGCGACGACCTCAAGCAGATCGTCTTGCACCTGGGCAACGGCGCATCCGCGTCCGCCGTCAAGAACGGCAAGCCGATCGACACCTCCATGGGCCTGACCCCCCTCGAGGGCCTCATGATGGGCACCCGCACCGGCGACATCGACCCCGCCGTCGTGTTCCACCTGCAGCGCGTCGCCGGCATGACCGTCGACGAGGTCGACACCCTCTTCAACAAGAAGTCCGGCATGAAGGGCATGACCGGCGAGTCCGACATGCGCTCCGTGTGGGAGGTCATCAACAACACCTCCGACCCCGAGGCCGCCAAGCGCGCCCGTACCGCCATGGACGTGTACATCAACCGCCTGCTGAAGTACGTGGGTTCCTACGCCGCTGAGCTCGGCGGCCTGGACGTCATCACCTTCACCGCCGGCATCGGCGAGAACGACGACGACGTGCGCCGCGAGCTGGCCGAGGCCCTCGCCCCCTTCGGCGTCAAGATCGACGTCGAGGCCAACAAGGGCCGCATCAAGGAGCCGCGCATCGTGTCCACTCCCGACTCGGCCGTCACCCTCGTCGTCTACCCGACCAACGAGGAGCTGGCGATCGCCCGCCAGGCGCTGACCTTCGCCTGATCGGTTTTTCCGCACGAGGCCGGGGTTCCCGCGTGGGGCCCCGGCCTCGGGCGTATCCAAGTCCAATATTGACTGCACGCCAACACACCGACTACCATGACAAGTGGTAACGGCGAGCAAGTCCTCGCAGAGTGCCAATCCGCGGGCCCACGAGCGCACACGTTGCGCCGTGGGTCTTTGCGTCTCTCAATGAGGAGGAACATGCTCATCGCTTATATTGACGAAGTTGGCGAAGCTGGCGCTTTTATTTCAAAGGATCACAAGAGGTTTAAAATATCCCCCGTATTCGGCTATGCCGGCTTTATTGTTCCTGAACAGCACGTCCATGCTTTATCTCGAGATGTCGCAATAACCAAGCACAAGTTCTACTCACTCCTTTGCAGCGACGGCGAGGAAGATCCCGGAAACTACGTTCCAACGTGGGAGCGTAAAGGGTCCGACCTCCTGAGCAAACACGCAATGGGACGAGCAGGACGACAAGAAGTAGTTGAGCTGCGCTCGCTTCTCGCACGAATATCGAGTAATTACGGTGGAAATCTCTTCTACTTCGTGCGCGAAAAACCCATCGGTTCTCCAGGCCAGGTATGGGGCAAGAACACCGACAACAACTGGGAAAATAAACGCGAGGAGAGAACCCTTGAATGTTTGAGCGAGGCGATCAACCGACTCTGCAGGCACGCCGAACACGAGGACCAGAACATCCTCCTCTTTCAGGACATGATCAACGAGAAGCAGCGCTTTCAGCAGGTGAGACGCAGCTATGCCCACATCTACAGTCGCATCAAGGAACACCAGGAGATGCTGCGGATCCTCGAAGCCCCAGCGTATATCGACTCGGAGCTCTCGACGAACATCCAATGTGCAGACTGGGTCGCGGCTCTCATTGGCCGCGCATGCGACTATCAGCTGGTTCTCAACAGCTCATACAGATGGGTAGCAGACAGTTTTTTCAGTGATCTCCATGGCGGTTTCACCTATGAATCCACTCTCCAGTTTCATCGGCGCAGCATCGATAACATCCACCACATCGGGATTCTCGACAGAGCTCGGCCACACCTGGATTCCCTGACCGGCATGTCTCCCGAGAATCTCTCTCGCCTCCAGCTCGTGCATGCTCGCGCAAGCATGCCTGTCTCGGGTAAACCGTCATCGTGAGCTTCAGACGGAATTTGCAACGTGCATAAGCTCTCGCCAGGCGCTGACCTTCGCCTGATCGGTTTTTCCGCCCGAGGCCGGGGTTCCCGCGTGGGGCCCCGGCCTCGGGCGTATCCTGGGTGGGTAGCGAACGAGGAGGCCCTCATGAACGACGATGTTTCGACCCTGACAGAATGGATCGCTGACTCACCGTCGACCGTGTTTTTCGGCGGCGCGGGCGTGTCCACCGAGTCGGGGATCCCCGACTTTCGCGGGGCGAACGGCTTCTACTTTCAGGAACGCGAGATTCCCCTCGAAACGGTCCTGAGCATCGACTTTTTCACCCTGCACCCCGAGGCGTACTGGGAGTGGTTCCACGAGATCTACCGTCCGGTGGAGCCCAACGGCGCGCACAGGGCACTGGCGTCTCTGGAGGCTGCGGGGCGCCTGGACGCGGTCATCACGCAGAATATCGATGGCCTCCACCAGCGGGCCGGGTCGCGCGCCGTGTGGGAGCTGCACGGGAACTGGGAGCGGCTCGTGTGCACGAGCTGCGGGGCCGTCGCGTCATTGGGGGATGCTGTCACGGTTGACCGGGATCGCGTGCCCGCGTGCCCCTCGTGTGCCTCGCAGATGCGCCCGGACATCGTCATGTACGGGGAAGGCCTCGACCAGGGCGTCATCGAAGCCGCCGTCACCGCTATTTCTCGGGCGTCCGTTCTCATCGTCGCCGGGACGTCCCTCGTGGTGTATCCGGCGGCGGGCCTCATCAACTACTTCTCCGGGGACCACCTGGTGCTCATGAACGCCACCCCGACCTCGGCCGACGCGCACGCGGATCTGATCGTCCGCGCCCCGGTCGCCCGCACGTTCGACCAGGTTATGACCGAGTTGCGCGAGGAGGGCGTCGTGTCTGCGTAAGGTTGTAATGCACGAGTTTTAGAGCACTGGTCATAGCCCACTGGCGCGAGCAACCGCTAGTATTCCTGTCTTTGCTTCTTCCATCCGGGTCCGGACCTCGGGGCTCAGGCTCTAGCTGATTGACATCGCAAGAGCGGGGCGTTCTCTGGCGAAGATACCCGAGTTGTGAACCTCGCGTACCCCGCCCCGTGAATGGGAGAAGTATAGTTTTGACTCGATCGTCAGCTTCGAACGCGTCAAGTCCTCGAAAGCTGTCGGGACCCAGCTAAATGGGCTGTCTTCAATGAGCTGGTATTCGAAGGCACGCCTCACGGCCGCCGCTACCCAGTCAGCAAATTGAACGTTTGCACTCAGCTGAGAATCAACATGTATTGTTGATTCGATAAGCCGTCGCATCTCGCCGTGGTCAGGATCAGCTGTACGGTTAAAGACATGGGCATATGAGTTCTGTACTTGAACGACCCGTTCTTTTTCGTTTTCGGTGTCCATGATAACAATCAGGTTTTCCCCGTGACGCTCTGCATACGTACAGAGCCTATTGAGAGCTTGGTGGAGACAGCCCCACTTAAACTCAAGGAGTCCCTGCTTCTGGAGCCGAGAGTCTTTCCTCACCTCTCTGTGGCAGTGCCCAGCGGTTTCTCTTCGCCATAGAAGAACAGACGTCCGCCACGGGCGCAGAGGAAACGTACGAGTTCGCGAAAACCTTCGATTGGACGCCGATAGCTGTCCCATGCCACCGGGGTGAAGATATCAGATCCTTTCCTCTCCCAGGTCCCAGCTGTCGGTTCAACCGGGATCAGGTGGGCAAAGAGTCTCCGTTTCTTCTCGGTGAAGTACTGCGACATCACTCGCACTTGATCACTCGGGATCACGAAACCCGCATATCCAAAAGCAGGTGATCCGTTGTAGTTCTTATGTGTTTTGCTAACAAAAGCTCCCGCCTCGGCAACTTCGTCGAGATAAGCAACCAGCATCTGGCCTCTTTTGGCTAGATAGACGGAAACCCACACCGCATGGGCGTGGGTTTTCGATGTGGCACTCTGAGCGCTAGCCCCGTTACCGATTCCGATACTACGCGCACCGGCTACTGCTGTCCACCAGTTCCTCAGAGTCTGCTCATGTCAGGATCAGAGCCCTCCCTCAGGCCAGCCGGATCAACGAGGGCGAGGGCGCGCGGGGCGCGAGAGATCCGCACGCTTTGGCCCCACGTGAGGGTCAGGCGGTCTGACTCCATGCCGTCGCCGAAGAGCACGAGGGATTCGGAGCCAACGACGAGGGTGAGATCCTCACCGTCGTCCAGGAGGCCCTCGGTGTGCTCGACTCCGGTGTAGGGAGAGGGCCACGCCTCGCGCACGAACCACGCGAGTGAGCGCGAGGTCGGCGCGGGCAGGTCCCCCATGTGGCGGCCACGTTTGAGGGATGCTCCCCACCCAGTCGCCCCGGTTCCGGTGGAGACGACGACCCCGGAGGAGGATTGCCGCTCGACGGTAGAGCCCACGGACAGTTCGTATCGGGCACTCTGGTGGCTCGGGTGCCCGATGAACACCTCGTTGAGGGCGGTGAGCGTGCGCGAGTCGTCGGCACTCGCGCGCACCATCGTCAGCTGATCCACCCGCAGGTCCGCGCCCGCATCGATGCAACCGAGGGCGGCGACCCCCTGGTCGGGTGTGCATCGCACGAGGACACCGGCGTTGGACTGGGGCACCGAGTTGATGCCGACGATGGTCTGGTCGCCCGCGTACTTGGAGACGTTGGCGACCAGGCCATCGGGCCCCACGACGACGATGACGTCCTCGGGGGCGAAGAGGAAACGCGACAGGCAGTCGCGCTCCACGTCGGCGCTCGCCCACCCGTCCGGGATGCCCGCCCGCACGTGGGCCAGCGCGGCCGTGTGCGCCTCGTGAGCACGTTCGACGGAGGCGAGGGTGCGCCCACGACTCTTCAGGACGAATTCGACCTGACCGCGCGTAGAGTAGCGGTCCATGAGCTCGTCGAATTCGGTGGGGCGTCGGACGATGACGGCGCGGCGACGCATGGTTACCTGCCTTCCTTCGCGTGACCGGTGAACGCCGACACGAGGTCGCTCAGTACGTCGGCGGTAATGGTGATGTTTCCGAAGGACGGCATGTTCTTGGCCATTTCTTTCAGGGCGAGGGCGCGCGCCACTTCGGGGCCGGCCTCGGCGAGGGCCTGGATGTAGGCCGCGTCGTTGGCGGTGCGTGCGCGGCCCGCGGTGTTCCAGTCAATCTCGTATGCCTTGGCCTTCTCCGTGATGCGGCGGGCTTCCGATTCGACGGCGATCGCATCGGCTGCGGCCTTTTCCTCGGCTTCGCGACGAGCGTTGTGTCCTTCCTGGTCGACGAGGTCGGCGCGCTTGCGGGCCAGGTCGAGCTTGGATTGCATCTCGTTTTCAGAGATCTGAGATTCGCGCTCGACGGCGAGTGCGCGACGCTCGTAGAGGGCGCGGTCGGCCTCGGCCTGGAGCTGCTCGAGGAGAGGGGCGCGCAGGGAGGATTCGACTCCTTCGTCCGGGCGCAGACTCAGGAGGCGTGCGTCGACGACGGCGACACCGGTGGCCCGCAGCTGCTCATCGGAGGCGAAGGCCTGGGTCAGCACGCGGCCGACCCATTCGAGGGATCCGGAAATGGCGTCGGTCAGCGTCATCTCGCCAATCGCCGAGGCCAGGGCGGAGAAAGCGATGCGGGTGACGGTTTCGTCGATCTGCCACAGGCCCTGGGCGTCCGCCCCGGCCTCGCGCGGATAGAGCCCGAAGTCATAGTGAGCGGCGGCGGCCTCGGCGTCCTCGATGTGGTAGGTGATGGCGACCTGCGCGTTGATGTTTTGCTGGTCGGAGGTCGTCGCCTGGACGAGGAAGCTGTGGGCGCGGTTGGCGGTGGGGACTTCCGCGAGCGCGCAGCGTCCGGCTCGCAGCCAGAAGGACTGGCCGACGCCGGATCGGATGGTGCGTCCGGCACGGATCTGGACGACGTGGTCGCCGACTCCGCCCTGGTAGCGGATGAGGAAAGGGTGGTGGTGAAGGGTTCCCATGATGCCTCCTTGGTTGGTGACGCATTTGTTTGTGTCAGAATGACGATAACCCCATCGGACATTTAATGTCAACTCGACGCAAATAGGGTAGAATGACACCATGACACAGCCCCTCACCGTTCCCATTGCCGTCGACATCGTCGCTCTGACGGTCATCGACCACACCCTTCACGCCCTCGTCGTGCGTCGCGGCATCGAGCCATTCAAGGACCACCTGGCCCTGCCCGGCGGCTTCCTGCGCGAGGGTGAACAAACCGAGGAGGCTGCAGAGCGCGAACTGGAGGAAGAAACCGGCATCACGCCCCCGGGCCACCTCGAACAGTTGCGCACCTACGGGCCACAGGGACGAGACCCGCGAGGACCCGTCCTCTCGGTCACCTACCTCCTCCTCGCCCCCTCATTCTCACCCACCCACGCGGGAGGCGACGCCTCGGGAGCGCTCTGGCACCCCGTCGACGCCCTCCTCACGCCCGATTCACCCCTCGGCTTCGACCACGCGAGTATCCTCGCGGACGGAGTCGAACGCGCCCGCTCCAAGATCGAATACTCCCCCCTGGCCACATCATTCTGCGGCCCCGAATTCACGATCACGCAGCTGCGCACCACGTACGAGGCCATCTGGGGGTCGGCACTCGACCCGCGCAACTTCCACCGCAAAGCAACAAAGACGGCTTCCTTCATTGAGCCGACGGGCGGTACCGTGCGCGAAGGGGCAGGTCGCCCGGCCGCTCTCTACCGCCTCGTCCCCGGCGTTGACGACACCGCCTTCGTCCTCGACCCACCCCTGCGCCGCCCGCCCGCCCCGGCCTCGTCACCACAGAGCGCGAGCGCGCCGAGTACGCAAGAATAAGCCCAGTACCAAAGGAGAACTATGAACTTCCATTCCCTCTACGATCAGGGCTTCGCGCGCGTCGCCGCCGTGACCCTGCCCGCACACCCCGCCCGCCCCTTCGAGAACGCGCGCGAGATCATCGACGCCGCCCGCGAACTCGACACACGAGGCGTCGCCATGGCCGTTTTCCCCGAACTGTGCGTCTCCGGCTACGCCATCGACGATCTCCTCCTGCAGGACGTGCTCCTCGACAACGTCGAGAAGGCCCTGACCATCATCGTCGAGGCCAGCGTCGACCTGCTCCCCCTCCTCATCGTCGGCGCACCCCTGCGCAAGGACAACGCCCTGTATAACTGCGCGGTCGCCATCCACCGCGGACGCGTCCTCGCGATCGTCCCCAAATCCCACCTGCCCAACTACCGCGAGTTCTACGAAAAGCGCCACTTCGTCACCATGCCCCCGCACGCCTGCGAACGCATCGAGGTGCCGTGGGGCGGCGTCGAAGAATTCAGCGGCGGCCCCGCGTGGGTCCCCTTCGGCCCAGTCCTCCTATCCGCCGACGACGTGCCCGGCCTGACCATCGGCATCGAAGTCTGCGAAGACATGTGGGTCCCCGTCACCCCGTCCACGGAGCTGGCGCTCGCGGGCGCGACCGTCCTGGCGAACCTGTCCGCCTCCCCGATTACCGTCGGGCGCGGCGCGGATCGCGAGCTCATGGTGCGCTCGATCTCCTCACGCTGCTGCGCGGCCTACGTGTACACGGCGGCCGGCATGGGCGAGTCCAGCACAGACCTCGCCTGGGACGGCGAAACCATGATTTACGAGGCGGGGGACCGCCTCGCGATCGGCGAGCGCTTCCAGGAGGGCGCGCACATCACGATCGCCGACGTGGACCTGGAGCGCCTGCGCACCGAGCGCAAGCGCCAGAACTCATTCACGGACAACGCGCAGCGCTACTTCGCGGGTGACGAGCGCATGGCTCCGCAGGAGGTTGAGTTCACGCTCGACCCGCCGCGCACCGACCTGGGCCTGGAGCGCTCCGTCAACCGCTTCCCCTTCGTCCCCAACGACCCGACACGCCTGGAGCAGGACTGCTACGAGGCCTACAACATTCAGGTGGCCGGCCTCGTACAGCGCCTGCGAGCGATCGGGAACCCGAAGATCGTCATCGGCGTGTCGGGCGGCTTGGATTCGACGCACGCACTGGTCGTGGCCGCCCACGCGATGGACCTGCTGGGCCGTCCGCGCACGGACATCCTGTGCTACACGCTGCCCGGTTTCGCCACGTCCGAGCGCACGAAGATGAACGCGACCCGCCTGTGCGAGTACCTGGGCACCTCCTTCGAGGAGATCGACATCCGCCCGGCGGCCACGCAGATGCTGGCCGACATCGGTCACCCCTACGGCGAGGGCGAGGCCACCTACGACGTGACCTTTGAGAATGTCCAGGCGGGCCTGCGCACCGACTACCTGTTCCGCCTGGCCAACCACCTGGGCGGCATTGTCCTGGGCACGGGCGACCTGTCCGAGCTGGCGCTGGGCTGGTGCACGTACGGCGTGGGCGACCAGATGAGCCACTACGCGGTCAACACGGGCGTGCCCAAGACCCTCATGCAGCACCTGATCCGCTGGGTCGTGGCTTCCAAGCAGTTTGATGATCGCGTCGGCGAGGTCCTCCTGTCGATCCTGCACACGGAAATCTCCCCCGAGCTGGTTCCCGCCAAGCCGGGCGAGAAAATGCAGTCCACGCAGGACAAGATCGGCCCCTACAACCTGCAGGACTTCACGCTCTACTACGTGCTGCGTCGCGGCACGCGCCCCTCGAAGATCGCGTTCCTGGCGGAGAAGGCCTGGTCGGACGCCTCGGTCGGCTCCTGGCCGGTCGGTTTCCCCGAGGAGGACAAGGTCGCGTATTCGCTCGAGGAGATCGTCAAGTGGGAGCGCCTGTTCCTGTGGCGTTTCTTCAGCCAGCAGTTCAAGCGCAGCGCCCTGCCCAACGGCCCCAAGGTCATGGCCGGCGGCTCCCTATCCCCGCGCGGGGATTGGCGCATGCCCTCGGACGTGTCGGGCGCGGATTGGGTCGCCGAACTCGACGAGGCCGTGAAGGGCCTGGTCGACTGACCTGACATTTCGCTCGGGATTCCAAGCTGTTTTCTGAGGGGCGGTGCTCACGCGAGCACCGCCCCTTGGCATACGCGCAGCGGTCACTTCCGGGCCTCATCAGGCCATACACCCCCTGCACCTCACCCTCGAAACTATGCAGGTTTTCACACGCACGGAGCTCAAAACATCTGTAAGGTTGCTTTTGGCAGTTAGGTAAGCCTAGCTTTTCCTATTTCAGCCCCAACGCAGAAAACCTCTACGGAGAAATGATGTCTCGTACGACCACCTCCCTGGCCGCCATCGCCGCCATCGCCGCCCTCGGGCTGGCCGCATGCTCTTCCGGCACCACCACTTCTTCCTCCCAGTCCTCCGCTTCGCCGAGCGAGACCACGCAGGCCACCCAGGCCTCGTCCGTGAGCATCGAAGCGAACGATGGCACGGTCGAGATCAAGCTGCCCGTCACCCGCGCAGCCTCCCTCGACAACCGCACCTTCGAGGTCCTCGCGCAGTGGGACGTTCCGCTCGTCGCGGCCCCCAAGAAGCTGATCCCCTCCACCGTCACCGCGTACAACGGCGATGACATCGCGGACGTGGGCATTCACCGCGACCCCAACCTGGAGGCCCTGGTCGCCGCCGAACCCGACCTCATCATCTCCGGTCAGCGCTTCTCCAAGTTCGACGCGCAGATCAAGGAACTCGCACCCGACGTCCCGCTCATCAACCTGGAGCCGCGCGAGGGCCAGCCCTTCGACCAGGAGCTTATCCGCGAGGTCACCGACCTGGGTGAGATCTTCGGCAAGCAGGACGAGGCGAAGAAGCTCGTCGACGACTTCAACGCCTCGATCGAGCGCGCGAAGAAGGCCTACGACGGCTCCTCGACCGTCATGGCGGTGGACGTCTCCGGCGGCAACATCGGCTACGTGGCGCCCGGCAAGGGCCGCACGTGGGGCCCGGTCTTCGACCTGCTCGGCCTGAAGCCCGCCCTTGAGGTCGAGGGTTCGACCGACTCGCACACCGGTGACGACATCTCCGTCGAGGCGATTGCCGAGGCCAACCCGGCGTGGATCTTCGTCCTCGACCGCGACGCCGCCATCACCAAGGACGGCTCGAACACCCCGGCCGAGACCGTCATCAACGACAACGCTGCGCTGCGCAACGTCGCCGCGCTGCAAAACAAGCACGTCCTGTACGCGCCCAACGACACGTACACCAACGAGTCCATCATCACCTACACGGAGATCTTCAACTCCATCGCGGACGCCTTCGAAGCGGCGAAGAAGTGACCCTCTGACACACAAGCGGGTGCCGCCCAACGGGCGGCACCCGCACCCCGTTTTCTTATGACGCACTCTCCCACCACCGCCACGCCCGCGGACGCCGCACTCGAGCGCGAGGCCGCCCCGGCCTCGTCGAAGCGCCATCCCCTGGCGCTCGCCCTGGCTACGCTCGCCGTGGCTGCGCTCCTCGTTCTATCCCTGTCGACCGGCGAGTACTCGATTCTCTCCCAGGACGACGGGTGGCAGATTTTCCTCGCCGTGCGCGTCCCGCGCACAATCGCGCTCGTCCTGTCGGGCGCCGCGATGTCGATGAGCGGCCTCGTCATGCAGCTGGTCACCCAGAACAGATTCGCCGAGCCCTCGACGACGGGCACGACCGAGTGGGCGGGTCTGGGCCTGCTCGTCATCATGATCGTGTGGCCCGGGGCCCCAATCCTGGTGCGCATGACCTGCGCGATCGTCTTCGCGTTCGTGGGCACGATGGTGTTCTTCGCGCTGCTGCGCCGCGTCTCCCTGCGCTCCTCACTGCTCGTGCCCATCATGGGCATGATGCTCGGCGCGGTCGTCTCCGCGATCTCGACGTTCCTGGCCCTCGAAACGAACACTCTGCAGAGCGTGTCGGTGTGGTTCCAAGGGTCTTTCACGTCGGTGTACGAGGGCCAGTACGAGGTCCTGTGGATCGTCGCCATCGTCGTCGCGATCGTCCTCGTCATGGCGGATCGCCTCACGGCCGTGTCCCTCGGCGAGGACATCGCCATCTCCCTCGGCGTCAACTACCACCGCATGGTCCTCATCGCGACGGGGCTCGTGGCCGTGGCCACCGGCGTCGTCACCGTGGTCGTCGGCTCCCTGCCCTTCCTGGGCCTCATCGTCCCCAACCTCGTGTCCATGTCCATGGGTGACAACCTGCGCACCAACCTCCCCTGGGTATGCCTGGCGGGCATCTCCCTCGTGACGGTCACGGACCTGCTGGCACGCACGATCATCTCGCCCTTCGAGATGCCCGTGTCGGTCATCCTGGGCGTCCTCGGAGCTTTCGTCTTCATCGCGCTCGTCCTACGCCAGGCCAGGAAGGGGGCCATCCTGTGAGCGTCCCACCCTCCACCACGCGCCCCGAGGCTGTCCCCGCTTCCCCGGCCCCGGCCTCGTCCACGCACACGGAGCGACCGACTCGGCGCACCGGCACCTTCACGTCCCCGGCCGCCCTGCGCCGCTGGTGGATCCTCTTCGGAGCCGTGTGCGCGGTCGCGATCCTCGCCTGCATCGGCCTCATCGCCTGGAAGAATCCCGCGGAGTTCGGAAGTCCAGTCTTCTGGAGGCTCGCCCGCCGGCGCGCCTTCGCTGTCCTCGCGATCGCCATTGTCGCGGTGTGCCAGGGCATGGCGACGGTCGCCTTCCAGACGGTGGCGAACAACCGCATCATCACGCCCTCGATCCTTGGTTTCGAATCCCTGTACCGGGCGATCCACAC
Organism: uncultured Actinomyces sp.; assembly: GCA_938040725.1. Classification (GTDB taxonomy): domain Bacteria; phylum Actinomycetota; class Actinomycetes; order Actinomycetales; family Actinomycetaceae; genus Pauljensenia. The sequence goes on from CALHZX010000101.1 coordinate 26,723, forward strand.
CTCGACGATCTTCTTCCTGGGCGTCGCCGGCCTCAACGCGTCGGCGACGGTTGGCAACTTCGTCGGGCAGCTCGCCCTCATGATCGCCCTGACCCTCGCGCTCTACTCGTGGCTGCTCACCTCACAGCGGGCCTCGATGCACGCGATGCTCCTCATCGGCGTCATGCTGGGCGCGGGCCTCGGCTCGATCTCCACCTTCATGCAGAGGCTGCTCACCCCCTCGGAGTTCGACGTGCTCACCGCGCGCCTCTTCGGGTCGATCGCCAACGCCCAGAAGGAGTATTTCCCGATCGCGGTACCCCTCGTCGCAGCCGCAGCCATCGCCCTCGTGTTGCTCACGCGCCAGCTCTCAGTGCTATCGCTCGGCCGCGAGACGGCCACCAACCTGGGCCTGAACCATCGCTGCACCTCGGTGCTCATCCTCGTCCTGGTGTCGATCCTCATGGCCACGTCGACTGCTCTCGTGGGTCCCATGACGTTCCTCGGGTTCCTCGTAGCGACGCTGGCCTACCAGTTCTCGGACACGCACGATCACCGATACATCTTCGCGATGTCCGTCGCACTGGGTGCCGCGATCCTGGCCAGCGCGTACTTCGTCATGAATCACGTGTTCAACACGCAGGGCGTCGTCTCCATCATCATCGAGTTCGTCGGCGGACTCGCGTTCATCGTCACTATTTTGCGGAAGGGCCGCCTGTGATCTCCATCGATTCCGTCGTCAAGCAGTACTCGCCGTCAGTGCGCATCGGCGAGGTCTCCCTCGACATCCCCACGGGCGGCATCACGGCGCTCGTGGGCCCCAACGGCGCAGGCAAGTCCACGATCCTCACCATGATCGGGCGCCTCCTCGGCATCGACGAGGGCACGATCGAGGTCGGCGGCCTCAACGTGGCCACAACGAAGTCCTCCGAGCTGGCACGCACCCTGTCGATCCTGCGCCAGGAGAACCACTTCATTTCGCGCCTCACGGTGCGCCAGCTGGTGGGTTTCGGACGCTTCCCCCACTCGAAGGGACGCCTGAGCGCGCAGGATGAGGCGATCATCGACCGCTACATCGGTTTCCTCGACCTGGAGGAGCTCGAAGGGCGCTACCTGGACCAGCTCTCGGGTGGTCAGCGTCAGCGCGCCTACGTCGCCATGGTGCTCGCCCAGGAGACGGAGTACGTCCTGCTGGACGAGCCCCTCAACAACCTGGACATCGCGCGCAGCGTCGAGATGATGCGGATGCTGGAACGCGCGGCGCGCGAGTTTTCGCGCACGATCGTCATCGTCCTGCACGACATCAACTTCGCGGCGCGTTACGCCTCGCAAATCTGCGCGCTCAAGGACGGGAGGGTCGCCTTCATGGGCACCCCGGAGGAGATCATGCGCGACGAGGTCCTCACCGACATCTTCGACACCCGCGTCACCGTCGTACCGGGCCCCAACGGCCCGCTCGCCTGCTACTTCTAAGCGGGGCTGGCTCGGGCGCGCGGCTTGGCCGCCGCTCGCCGCTGCGTTCGCGGCGACGAGGCCCGGGCCGGGTAGAATGGGCGCGCGGCCCTTCGTGAAACGGCCGTGAAACGTTTATCTTCGAGGGGTTCCCGTGCACGTCGGACTGATCGCCGCCTTCCTGATTCTCGCCGTCGCTCTCATCGCGGGCGGCCTCTACCTGTTCGCGTCAGGCCTGACCGCGCGCGCCGGCGTGTGCCGCCCTCCCCTGGGGCTGCGCCTGGCGGGCATCGAGCCCGGCTCACAGGAGTGGGAGCGCGCCCACCGCGCCGCCTGGCCCATCCTCTTCGGCGGAGGCGTCCTGGGCACCGCCCACGGCATCGCACTGGCCGCCACCACCCTCATGGACGCGCGTATCTCCGTGCCCATCGTCTTCATCATCTCTGGGTTCATCGTCGAGGCCGGCCTCTGGCTGGTCGCAAAGGGCGCCGGCAAGGCGTCGCTGACATAACCCTTCGCGGGGCGCCGACGCCCCCCGCCCGCGCGGATACGACAAACGGGCCCCGGCCTCGTGCATCACCTCACGAGGACGGGGCCCGCCGCACAGTGTCGGAGCCTCAGGCCTTGGGGCGCTAGCGGCGATCCAGCATGTACAGGGCCAGCTTCGAGGGCTCGAGCGCGCGCACGGCGTGCGGCAGACGCGTGCCGAAGTGGATGACGTCGCCGGGCTTGAGGACAACGGTGCGACCGTCGGCCTCGATCTCGAGGGCGCCCTCGAGAGTGTGGAGGATGACGGGCATCGCGGCGGTGTGCTCGCTGAGGATCTCGCCCTTGTCGAAGCTGAAGAGCACCAGGCGCACGCCCTCAGCGCGCATGACGGTGCGCGAGACCGTAGCCTCCTCGTTGATCTGGATCATCGAGGCGATGTCCTGCAGGTCCGTCATGATGGGCGTGGGGACCTCGGTGTTCGATTCGGGCGACAGGCTCATTGATTCTCCTTGGGTTTGCGCGCGACGATGGCGACGCCGCACAGGTGTCGATCATATTTCTTAAACGTGCGCGCCATCGTCGTGACGCGTTCACGCAGGTCTTTGTCCCGCGCGACGTTGCGCATGATGCGCAAGGCTCCGCGAACGCCCTCGTCCGCGATCATGCGGCCGGGCTTGAGCAGGGCCATGGGGGCCGTGCGGGTCTCTTCCACGACGAGGCCGACCTCTTCGAGCGCTCGCCTCCAGTCGGCGACCGTGAGGGGGCGGGCATTGACGTTGATGGCGCGGGCCAGCGCGTGGCGGATCTGGGTGGCGGGTTCTTCCGTGATCGCATCGGGGCGCATCGCCAGCTCGTGGATGACGTAGCGGCCGCCGGGGCGCAGGATGCGTGCGGCCTCGCTCATGATGGCTCGCTTGGCTTTCTCTCCCTGCATGGAGAGCATGGCTTCGCCGACGACGACGTCCGCGCTCTCATCCGGCAGGCCAGTCTGCGCAGCATCAGCGTTCACGCAGCGCCCCACGCCCGAGGCGATGGCGTCCACGCGCGCGGAGGCGTTCGGATCGCGCTCCACGCCGACGTAGGAGGCGGGGCCCACCCCAATAATCGCCGAGGCCGTGACGCCCAGGCCGGGCGCGAACTCCACGACGTCCGAGCCGGGCAGCACGGCACGCTTGAGCGCCCAGGTAGTCAGGGCAAGACCGCCGGGGCGCAGCACTGTCTTTCCGGCGCGTGCGAGCACCCAGTGGCCGGGCGCCTTCTCGACGGGCCGATCGGCGAAGGGAAGGGCCTCCGCCAGCGATTCACTGCGAGTTGCCATATACGCAAGTATAGCGTTATCTATTTCTTCATGCAGGGCTATACCCACAGAAAATACGCCGACGGAGTCCCGATTCGCCTCTACAGGCCGATAATCTCGGCGAAAGCTCGCTTAATCGCGTCAAGACGCTCGCGCGCCCGCTCCCAGGGCAGCGGCTCCCCGCCTGCGACCGGCAGAATCACCTCGAGGTAGCACTTGAGCTTGGGCTCGGTGCCCGAGGGGCGCGCGATGACACGGTCCCCCGCCTCGGTGAGCACGAGGACGCCGTCCGTGGGCGGCAGGCCGCGGTATCCCTGCGACAGGTCCGAAACCTCGACAACGGGAGAACCCGCCAGGACGCTCGGCGGCTGGGCACGCAGGCGCCCCATGCCGCTGGCGATCTGCTCGATCTCCTCGACGCGGAAGGTCAGCGGCGAGCTCACGTGCAAGCCGTGCAGTCGCGCCAGGCGCTCCAGCTCATCCCACACGCTGCGCCCCTGCGCCTTGAGCGCGGCCACCAGGGAGGCGGCGACAACCGACGTCGCAATGCCGTCCTTGTCGCGCACGTGGGCGGGATCGGGACAAAAGCCGATGGCCTCCTCGTAGCCGAATCCGAGCCCGGGGGCGCGGGCAATCCATTTAAAGCCCGTCAGCGTCGTGTGATGCTCGAGGCCGTGCGCCTGGGCGATACGCGCGAGCAGCCGCGAGGACACGATCGAGTTCGCGAGCGAGCCCGTCAGGCCGCGCGAGGCCAAGAACTCGCCCAGCAGCGAGCCGATCTGATCGCCACTGAGCGGACTCCACCCCGTCTCCGAGGTGGGGTCAGGCACCGCAAGCGCGCAGCGGTCCGCGTCGGGGTCGACCGCGATGATGAGGTCGGCCCCCTGCTCGCGCGCCTGCTCGATCGCCATGTCGAGGGCGCCGGCCTCTTCGGGGTTAGGGAAGGGCACGGTCGGGAAGTCCGGGTCGGGATCGGCCTGCGCCGCCACGAGGGAGACGTGAGAGAAACCGGCCTCAGACAGGACGTGCGAGGTGATCGCAGCGCCCACGCCGTGCATGGCGGTCAAGACGATGCGCAGGTCCTCGCGCGCCGATGCCTCGCCCGAGGCCAGGGCGCACGCGCAGGCCACGTATTCCTCGCGCGGATCCACGGCCTCGATAAGGTCGTCGTTCATCGGGACCTCGTCCGCGGGCGGCGCGGCCTCGATGGCCGCCGCGATCTCCGCGTCGAAGGGCGGGACGATCTGGACGCCACGCCCGTCGCCCTGCGCGACGGTGCCGCCCAGGTAGACCTTGTAGCCGTTGTCCGGGGCGGGGTTGTGGGAGGCGGTCACCATGACGCCCGCATCCGCGTCGAAGTGCAGCATCGAGAAGGAGGTCAGCGGGGTCGGGTTAGCCTGGGGCAGCGCGAGGACGCGCACGCCGGCAGCCGAAGCGACGCGGCACGCGGCCGTGGCAAACTCGGAGGACCCGTAGCGGGCGTCGCAGCCGACCACCAGCGTGGGAATGCCCGTCGCGTGGCGCTTGACGACCTCGCACAGGCCGACGGTCGCTCGGATGACGACCGCGAGGTTCATGCGGGACTCGCCCGGCCCCACGACGCCTCGCAGGCCGGCGGTGCCGAACTGGAGGGGGCCATTCATGGCCGCACCCACGCGGGCCGCTGCCTCCTCGTCGCCGCGCTGTGCGGCCTCGATGTCGGCGCTCAGGGCGCAGGCCGTCGCGGGGTCAGGGTCGTGGCTCGCCCACTGGCGGGCGCGCTCGAGCAGCTCCATCGTCTTTAGTCCTCCAGTCCTGCCAGGATGGCCGTCGTCGCGGACACTCCCAGGCGAGAGGCTCCGGCCTCGATCATGGCCACAGCCGTCTCGGCGTCACGGATACCGCCCGAGGCCTTGACCCCCAGGGCGTCACCGACTGTGGCGCGCATGAGCGCGACCGCGTGGGTCGAGGCACCGCCCGCGGGGTGGAAGCCCGTGGACGTCTTGACGAAGTCCGCGCCCGCGGCCATCGAAGCGGTGCAGGCGGCGACGATCTCGTCGTCCGTCAGAGCGGCGGACTCGATGATGACCTTGAGGATGCGCGGGGCGGGGACGACGCGACGCACGGCCGCGATCTCCTCCTCGAGCTCATGGAGGCGCGCATCCTTCACCAGCTCGATGTTGATGACCATATCGATCTCATCCGCGCCGTCGGCGACCGCCTGGGCGGCCTCGAAGGCCTTGACCTGGGGCTTGACCGCGCCCGAGGGGAAGCCAACCACGCAGGCGACCTTCAGGCCCTCGGGAACGTCCAGGGGCAGCATCGAGGGGGACACGCACACCGAGAAGGTACCGGCGGCGGCCCCCTCCTCGACGATGCGCGCCACGTCCGCCTTGGTGGCCTCGGGCTTGAGGATCGTGTGGTCGATGAGTGCGGCCACGTCACGCTTGTTCATAAAACTACTTTCTTGTCACATCACAGCTGGGCCAGGGGCAGGGCCAGCTCCATCATGGTGGTAAAGGAGGTCTGACGCGCCTGGGCGTCCGTGGCCTCGCCCGTCACCAGGGAATCCGAGACCGTGAAAATACCCACGGCCTCGACACCCGCGTGGGCGGCCGTCGCGTACAGGCCGGCGGACTCCATCTCGATCGCGAGCACGCCCATGCGCTGCCAGGCCTCGTTGAAGCACGGGTTCGCGTTGTAGAACGTGTCGGAGGAGAGGATGTTGCCCACGTGGATCGGCACGTCGGCCTCGCGGGCGCGGCGCACCACGTCCTCGATGAGACGGAAGGAGCCGATCGGCGCGTAGGAGCCGGGGATCTGGTACTGGTCCAAGAAGGCCGAGTTCGAGCAGGCGGCCTGGGCGACCACGACGTCGTAGACGTTGACGCCGGGCTGTAGGGCACCGCACGTACCCACGCGCACGAGGCGCGTGCAGCCGAACTCGTGGATCAGCTCGTGGGCGTACAGCGAGATCGACGGAATACCCATACCCGACCCCATGACGGACACCGGGGTGCCACGATAGGTGCCGGTGTATCCCAGCATGTTACGCACCGCGTTGAACTGGCGCGCGTCCTCCAGGTAGGTCTCGGCGATGAACTTCGCGCGCAGCGGGTCTCCGGGCAGGAGGATCGTCGGCGCGATGGGGGCGGTGGGATTGATATGCGGTGTCGAGCGCATGTGTCCTCCTATGGTGTCGAGGAGCCGGGGCTCCGTCGAGGCTTCTTTACCCTTGTCGCAAGGCTATGCCGTGCAATTGAAATGTGTCAATGAATGCTTTGACAAATGTTCTCATCCGCCGGGGCGTCCTCGAACGCCCCACGTGGGGTTGCCCCGCCCTGCCTCACCAGCAGAGCAAGGGCCAGGTCCTGGTCGACCACGAGGTGCGTGGCCAACCCCATGTGCAGCGCCGTGCCCAGCGCCTCCGCTTTGACTCGCCCGCCGGCAACCAGTACCCGCACGGGGCGAGCGCGCAGCTCCTCGAGCGTGATACCGACCGTCCTGCGGTCGACCGAGGCCAGGGCAACGTCGCCCTCACGCGTAAAAAACCGCGAGCAGGCATCCCCGACCGCGTCGCGCATCAGGGCGTCCACTTCCGCTTCATCGAGCTGGCCGAGGTTGAGCGAGAGAGCTTCGCGCCCCAGCGCCCCCACCGTAAAGACCGCCACGTCCACTCCGCGCCCCTCTTGCAAGACGCGCTCAATCGCCCGGTCGCGGCGCACGATCGACGCCATCGCCGTGTCCTGGAAAATCACCGGCAGCGGCAGGTAGCGCGGCTGCGCATCAAAGGCCTCGCAAAAAGAACGCATGATCTCAAAATCGTGCGTCGCCCGCTCAGAAAACGACGTCCCACCCTTGAGCTGCACAACGCGCACACCCACGCGCGGGGCGCGGGGCAGGTGGGCCGCGAGCGCACTCATCGTGCGCCCCCAGGAAATCCCCACGCTCATGCCGTCGCGCACGAGCTGAGTCACCACATCCGCACCAACGCGGCCGACCTGCTCGATAGCCTCCCCCTCGGTCATATCGCGGCCGTGGGCGACGCGCACGCTCGCAAGGCCGAAGCGCTGCTCCAAGCGCAGGGCGATCTCCGAAGCGTCCTCGCGCGGATCGTGGATCTCGATGGTCACGAAGCCGCGCTCGCGGCCGCGGGCGAGGAGCTTGGCGACCGTGGGGCGCGACAGGCCCATGCGGGTGGCGACCTCGGCCTGGCTGAGGCCCTGCTGGTAGTAGAGCTTGACCGCCTCGATCGACTGTTCGTCGCGCCTCTCCACGATTCCTCCTCCCCGTGCGCTCCCGGCTGGTTGCCTTTAGGACACCGTCTCCAGGACGACGCTGCGCGGCTCGAGGGTGACCCCATCAGCGATCTCGATGGCGCCGGAGAGGGACTCCAGCGCACGCTCGATGCGCCACTCGTCGTCGGTGTGGAGCGTGAGCAGGGGCTGGCCTGCCACGACGCGTTCGCCCGGCTTGGCGTGGATCTCAACACCGGCGCCCGCCTGCACGGGATCCTCCTTGACGGCGCGACCAGCGCCCAGCCTCCACGAGGCCACGCCCACGGACAGGGCGTCCATGCCGACCACGGTTCCCCCTACCTCGGCGAGGACCTGGTGGGTGTGCGCGGCGCGAGGCAGCGGCGCGTCCGGGTCTCCGCCCTGCTCGCGAATCATCGCGCGCCAGCGGTCCATCGCGCGCCCGTCCGCCAGGGCGGCCTCCACGTCGGCGTCGCGCACCCCCGCGAGGTCGAGCATGTTGCGCGCGAGCTCGCACGTCAGCTCGACGACGTCGGAGGGGCCACCGCCAGCCAGGACCTCGACGGATTCCTCCACCTCGAGGGCGTTGCCGATCTTTCGTCCCAGCGGCACGGACATGTCGGTGAGGAGGGCGCGCGTGGCCACTCCCGCGTCGCGTCCAAGGTCGACCATCGTGCGGGCGAGTTCGCGCGCGGCGTCCAGGTCCTTCATGAAGGCTCCCGACCCGACCTTGACATCCAAGACGAGGGCTCCCGTGCCTTCGGCGATCTTCTTGCTCATGATGGAGCTGGCGATCAGCGCGACCGACTCGACGGTCGAGGTGATATCACGCAGAGCGTAGAGCTTCTTGTCTGCGGGTGCCAGGCCCGAGCCCGCTGCGCAGATGACCGCGCCGCAGCCCTGCCCCAGCTGGGTCATGATTTCGTCGTTGCTCAGCTGCGCGCGCCACCCGGGGATCGCCTCGAGCTTATCGAGGGTGCCGCCCGTGTGCCCCAGGCCTCGGCCCGACAGCTGCGGGACAGCCACGCCGAAGCACGCGACCAGCGGCGCCAGGGGCAGCGTGATCTTATCGCCCACGCCGCCCGTGGAATGCTTGTCGGCCGTCGGCTTACCGATGCCGGAAAAATCCATGCGCGCGCCCGAGCGGATCATCGCGTCCGTCCAGCGGGCGATCTCGCCCCGGTCCATACCGCGCAGGAAGATCGCCATCGCCAGGGCTGCCATCTGCTCGTCCTTGATGACGCCCTTCGTATAGGCGTCGATCGTCCAGTCGATCTGGTCGGGGCTCAGCACTCCCCCATCGCGCTTGACGCGGATGATGTCAACGGCATCAAAGAGAGCCATCGTGTCCTTCTTTCTCGTCCGACGAGGCCGGGGTGGCCCCGGCGACGGACGACAAGTCATGGGGTCCGAACGCGCCGGGCAGCACCTCGTTCATGGGGGCGACGCCGTCAGGCATGAGGACCAGGCAGGAGGGCCCGCCGTGCTCGTAGATGAGCTGTCGACAGCGCCCGCATGGGGCCACCGGCTCCTCGTTGCCGTTAACGGCGACGACCGCGACGAGCCTGTTACCGCCGGAACGGATAAGGTCTGAGACCATGCCACACTCGGCGCACAGGGTCACGCCGTATCCGGCGTTTTCGACGTTACAGCCACTGACGAGCCAGCCGTCGGCCGTCAGGCCGGCGGCGCCAACGGGGAAGTTCGAGTAGGGGCAATACGCGTGCTTCATCGCGTCGATGGCCTCGGCCAGCAGGGCATCCCAGTCAATTTCTGTTGGTTCCATGCGGGTTCTCACTTCACGTAGGGAATGTTTTCAGCAGCCGGTGCGCGCGACTTGCCGACGAATCCCGCGACGGCCACGATCGTGACCACGTAGGGGATCATCGACACGAGGTCTGCGGGGATCGCGGGCTCAATGTTAGGCAGCATGCGCGCCAGGGCCTGCGCGAAACCGAACATGACGGCCGCACCCATGGCACCCAGCGGGTTCCACTTGCCCAGGATCATCGCGGCCAGGGCGATGTAGCCGTTGCCCGCGGAAATGTTATCCGTGAACGCCAAGCCGGAACCGATCGTGAAGAACGCGCCGCCCAAGCCCGCGAACGACGAGCCGAGGATCGTGTTGAGGGTGCGCGTGCGCCCCACGTTGATGCCGACAGTATCGGCGGCGCGTGGGTGCTCACCACAGGCCCGCAGACGCAGACCCCAGCGCGAACGGAACAGGAAAAACGCCAGGGCGATGACGGCCGCGTACATCAGGTACACGAGGATCGACTGGTTGAATAGGACCGGGCCGACGACCGGGATCTCCGAAAGCACGGGGATCTTGATGTCGGACAGCGAGAACTGGTTGGTGTTCAGGCTCTCCGGGGCGTTCTTCATGATCGTCCCGTAGAAGAACGTCGTCAGGCCCAGCGCCAGGACGTTCAGGACGACGCCGACGATGATCTGGTCGACCCCGTACTTGACGGAGAAGAGCGCCAGCAGGGACCCCAGGGCCGCGCCCGCAAGGGGAGCAGCAACGAGGCCCGCGTATGGGGTCTGGAAATACGAGGCCGCCATCACGCCCGCAAACGCGCCGACGAGCAGATCTCCCTCAATCGCGATATTAACGACGCCGACGCGCTCCGAAACGACACCCGAGAGGGAACCGAAGATGAGCGGCGTCGAAATCGCCACGGTGGACACGAGGGTCGAGGTCAGGGTGACGACGCCCGTCGATCCGGAGCCCGCATAGAACAGGAATCCCAGGATCGTCGACAACCCGACGACGGCCATCCCGCCAACGCGCGCCCACGCGGGCTGGGCCTCGCGCCGCACGGTTGCGGCAATCGTCCATGCGGTAATCGTGATCGTCATGACGGCGAGCACCCACACGATGGGAGCACCCGCGGTGACGATGTCGGGAATCGCATAGGACTGCGACTTGTCGTACAGGCGCAGCGTCATGTCGCCTCGGGCAGCCGCCGCGAAAACGACGAGCAGCACGCAGGCCGCCACGTAGATGCCAGGCAGCTTCCAGGAGCGCTTCGCCTCAACCTGCGTGACCATGGTGGACTCACTTGTGCTCATCAGTGTTCCCCTTTCGCGTCTGCGCGGCCAGCACGCGCACATCAGGCAGACGGAACAGCCAGCGCACGAGCGCCGGCGCTGCAATCAGGAGGACGATCACCGACTGCAGAATAAGGATCATGTCGATCGGCACGCCCTTGGCCTGCATCGTGTAACCGCCCGCTTTGAAAGCACCAAAGAGGAGGCCCGCACCGAATGTTCCCCACGTCTTGTTGCGCCCCAGCAGGGCCACCGTGATCGCGTCGAAGCCGATCGAACCGGCCACATCGCGCGAGACGTACCCGATGGTTCCCAAGGCCTCGTTCGCGCCAGCCAAGCCGAGGAACGCGCCCGAGAGAACCATCGTGATCGCCGTGATGCGCTCGACCGAGATGCCGGCCGTGCGGGCGGCAGCAGCGTTCGCGCCGACCGCGCGAATCTGGAATCCCAGCGTCGAGCGCTCGATCAGCCACCAGAAGAACGCGAGCGCGACCAGGGCGACGATGAAACCGACATGCAGCTTGAAGGGCGCGGGGAGCAGGCGCGTGAGAGCCGCACTGTCCGCGACTTTCGGCGTCACCGGCTGGTTCGAACCGGGCACCTGCCACGCCTTCTGCGTGAGCGTGTACCCCAGACCCAGCGTCGCGATCGAGTTGAGCATGATCGTCACGATCACCTCGTTCGCGCCCGTCTTCGCCTTCAGCACGCCCGCGATGCCACCGTAAAGTCCGCCCGCGACGACCGCGACGAGGAGCGCCACCAGCGTGTGGAGGACCGGCGGCAGGTTCACCGCGAAGCCCACCCACACGGCCGCGAGCGCTCCGACGATGATCTGGCCCTTACCGCCGATGTTGAACAGCCCCGCCCTGAAGCCAAGCGCCAGGCCCAAGCCCGAAACAATCAGCGGGATCGAATAGAACAGGGAGTCCGTCAGAGGCTTGATCTGGCGGACGAAGGTCGCCGCGTTGGGGTCGATGATTGACCCGCGGAACATCGCGTAGTAGGCGTCCACCACGGACGCCCCCGACAACGCGATGAGGACCGCACCGATCACAAACGCAATAAGGACGGCCAGGACCGAGACAAACCACTGCGAGCCGAAAACCCGGGTGACAATGCCCGGCCCGTTACTCGTGCGCGCGCTCATTGTTCCTCCTTCCTCTGCGCCTCGGTTTCCTGCGCGGAACCCGAGGAGGCGGCCACGGCCTCGTCCAAGGGGACACCCGCCATCATCAGGCCGAGGACGTCACGGCCCGTGTCAGCCGGGACGATGCCCACGATGCGGCCGCGATACATGACGGCGATACGGTCCGCCAGAGAGACAACCTCGTCGAGCTCCGACGAAATAAGCAGGACCGCGCAGCCCTGGTCCCGTACGTCCACGATCCGGCGGTGAATGAACTCAATCGAACCGACATCCACGCCGCGCGTTGGCTGGTTGGCGACGAGCAGCGTCAGGTCGCGCGACATCTCGCGGGCGACGACCACTTTTTGTTGATTGCCTCCCGACAGGGAGGACACGGGGTCCTCAATCGAGGTCAGGCGGATGTCGTACTCCGCTTCCTTGTCGCGGGCGTTGCGCGCAATCGCGCCGCGCTTGAGGGAGCCCGCAGCCGAGAAGGACGATGAGCGGAACTGGTCCAGCACCAGGTTATCCGCGATCGAAAACGAAGCGATGATGCCATCCGTCGAGCGATCCTCGGGGATAAAACCGACTCCCGCGTCCAGGGACTGACGTGGCTTCGCACGCGTAATGTCCGCATTCTCGAGGCGGATCACGCCGCTGTCGGGGCTGCGCAGGCCCAGGATCACCTCCGCCAGCTCCGTCTGCCCGTTACCCTGCACGCCGGCGACCGCCAGGATCTCACCGCGCGGAACGTCGAAGGACACGTGGTCAAGAAGCGGCACACCGCCCGCACCGATCAGGGACACGTCCTCGAAGGCTAGGCCACCGCCCGCGGGACGCGCGGGATCCTTCACCACGCGCATGAGCACCTCGCGCCCCACCATCTGCGTGGCCAACGAGGCCTCGGAATCGCTCGGGGACGCGTGCCCCACGACACGGCCGCGGCGAATGACCGTGATCTCGTCGGCCACGGCGCGCACCTCGCGCAGCTTGTGCGTGATGAACACGATCGAGGTCCCCGCATCGGCGAGCTGACGCATGATCGTCATCAGTTCATCCGTCTCCTGAGGGGTCAGCACGGCCGTCGGCTCATCGAGGATGAGAACCTTCGCCTGACGCGACAGGGCTTTGACGATCTCCACCCGCTGCTGCGCACCCACCGGCAGATCCTCGATGAGAGCATCGGGGTCCAGGTCGAAGCCGAAACGCGCCGACACCTCGCGCACCGTGCGCCGGGCGCGCTCTCGGCTGATAATCCCCGCCGGGCCGGTCGGCTCGAAACCCAGGGCAATCGACTCCGCGACCGTGAAAACAGGGATCAGCATGAAGTGCTGGTGCACCATGCCGATACCCGCCGCGACCGCGTCGCCCGGCCCCTTGAACGTCACGGGCTCGCCGTCGATGAGAATCTCACCCTCATCGGGTGCGTGCATGCCGTACAAGACGTTCATGAGCGTGGACTTGCCCGCGCCATTCTCTCCGAGCAGGGCGTGAATATGCCCCTCCTCGATCGTTAAATCAATCGAGTCATTGGCGATGAGGGGACCAAACCTCTTCGTGATCCCCCGCAGCTCTAATTTCATTCCTTCGACCTTCCCCATCTGGTGGGCGCACCCCGCCCCGATGCCCGTGTGGGGCCGACAGCGTCACCGCCGCCAGCCCCACACGCATCGCATCACTTCGGGGCGTTCTGCGATTCGATGACGAGCTTGCCGGACTTGATGTCGTCCGTGAGCTTGCTCAGATCCGCCTTCAGCTCGGCGGACACCTTGTCATCGAAATCGTGGAACGGAGCGATCGAGACACCACCGTTAGCCAGGGTGCCCACGTACGGGGTCGCGCTGAACTTACCGTTCACGGAATCCTGAATCGCCTGCTCGACCGAGGCGCCGATCTCCTTCATGACCGAGGTCAGCATGATCGAGGAGTAGTCGGGGTTCGCCTCGTACCAGTCGGAGTCAACGCCGATGATCCATGTGTTTCCATCCGCCTTGGCGGCTGCAGCAGCACCCAAGCCGACCGGGCCCGCGACGGGCATGATGATGTCCGCGCCCTGGGAGATGAACTGCTGCGCCTGCTCCTTGCCCAGCGTCTGATCGTCGAAGGACTGCGTGAAGGAACCGTTCTGCGAAGCCTTGTCCCAGCCGAGCAGCTGGACGCTCGTCCCCTTGGCCTTGTTGTAGGCCGCAACACCGTCGGCGAAGCCGTCCATGAACACCGTCACCGAGGGGATCTGGATGCCACCGAAGGTCGCGACCTTGCCGGTCTTGGTCATGCCGGCGGCTACGTAGCCCGCCAGGTAGGCGGCCTCGGCCGTGTTGAAGAGCAGTGGGCGCGCGTTCTCCACCGTCACCGTGTTGTTGTTGCCGTCGTTGAAGCTGGAGTCGACGAGGGCGTAGTGCAGGTCCTTGTTCTCGTCCGCAGAGGCGTGGATGGCTTTCTCCAGGTTGAAACCGACGCCGATGATCAGGTTGCAGCCGTCAGAGACCATGGACTCCACGTTCGGGTTAAAGTCGGCGTCCGAGTTGGACTCGGCCGTGTTGATCTGGATACCGAGGCTGGACTGGGAGCTCTTGAGGCCGTCATAGGCGGACTCGTTGAATGACTTATCGTCCCAGCCGCCGGCGTCCGAGACCGCGCAGGCCTTGAACGAGCTGGCGTCCTTCGTCCCCGTGGACTGGCTGGTGGTGGCCCCTCCGCCGCCACCACAGCCAGCCAAGGCGAGGGTTGCGACTCCCGCCGCAGCGAGGAGCTTCGTGAGGTGCTTCATGAGTGTTTTCCTCCGTTAATGTGGATTCTTCCTTGAACCGGTGGCGGCGCGAGCCGCGGATCGTGTCCGCGCAGCCATTGTGCGAACATTTGTCATGATCGACTTTTACGTCTGATCCGAGTGTCTCGCGCCGCCTCCGCGCCTGTCAAGGGCTACTTGTTCTCGCTTTGGTAACGATTGGCGCGGCGACGGGCGACCAGCCCGGCAACACCGATCGCACCGACAAACAAGACTCCGACCAGGCCCTCTGCATCCGCGCCCGTGCGGGCCAGGGAGCTCTTGGGAGCCTTCGTGTTCTTGTGCTGCGTCGGAGCTGGCGCCTGGCTGCCGGACTGGGAACCATTCGCAGCATCGGCCGAGGGGCTCGGGGCGGGCGCCGATGTACCAGCACAGGTCACGGGGAGCGTCAGGCCATCCCCGGCCTCGACGACCGTCGCGAAATCGGTGGCAACCGTGACGGGCACGTTCACGACCTCGCCGGCCGCCGTCCCCGAGTGCGCGCCCAGGTAGGCGTTGAAGGAGTCGCGGTCCAGGTTTCCGTTCGTCGTGGCCGCTCCCCCGCGGGTGAGGGCCTCGAAGGAGTCACCACCGGCGAGCAGGAAGGTCACGGACCCGACCGTGTACGTCGCGTCGGCCTTCAGCGGCTCACCGTTGATCGTCACCGACGTAATGCGCTCCCCGTAGGGCTTTGCCGGATCGTAGGTGTAGCGTACGTTCGAGGACAGGCTTAGCTTGAGCATGGGCCGAGAGTTCTGCGAGTTCAGGTCCGTCTTCCACTGCTGCTCGAGTGCGTCCTTGACGTCCGATCCCTTGAGCGTCACGTACCCCAGCTCGTTGGAGAAGGGCTCGACCTCGTAGGTCTGCGCGTAGATGATCGTCCCATCCTCGTTCAGCACCAGGTCGGCGCGCAGGCCGCCCGCGTTAATCATGCCGATGTCGACGCTCTTTCCGTCCGGGGTGAGGATGGTTTCACGCAGGGAGTCGGCGACCAGGTCGCCCAGGGAGGATTCGATGCCTCGGTTCGATCCGGGATCCGTGGCCCCCTCGGGCGTCGTGAAGACTCCGCGCCTGAAGGGCTCCGTGTACCCGGTGACGACGACGCGCTTGCCGACTTCCTTCGAGTCGGCCTCGGCCTTATCGACAATCGCCTGGGTGCCCGGGTCCGCGCCGCACTGGGCGACCTCGGCGGCCGGGATGAGGATCGAGTCGGCGCTGGTGACCTGGCGCGTCGCAGGGTCGATCGTCAGACGGATGAGGCCCAGGTTGTCCGTGTAGGAACCCGATGCAATGCCCGCCAGGCGCGGGTTCGCGGAGTTGAAGGCCTCGACCGAGTTGACGTGGTCGAACTCGTAGGGCACGTGCGTGTCCCCACCCATGAGACCGTCGACGTCCTTGCCGACCTTCGTGTAGTTGTTCTTCACGTCGTCGTCCAGCATGGCGATGACGACGTCGGCCCTGCCGCTCGTCTTCAGCTCGGCTACCAGGGAGTTAATGCGCGCAATCGGGTCCGTGAAGGTCAGGCCCGCCGTCGTTCCGGGGCTGAGCTTGTAGGGCACGTCCTGCGCGATTGCCCCGATGACCGCCACCTTCATGCCCGAGGGCGAGGTCCACACCTTGTAGTCCCCCAGGTAGGGGGTGCCGTCACCGTAGGTGCCCATGCCCTCGATGTTGGCCCCCAGGTAGGGGAAGGTCGCCTGCACGAACTCACTCGGGTTGGATCCGTCGACACGCTGCTTGAAGACGGCCTGTCCCATGTCCAGCTCGTGGTTGCCGATCGTCGAGGCCAGGGGATCCATCGTGTTGAGCGCCGCGATGGTCGGGTTGTCCTTGAGCGCCCCAGAAATGTAGGGGGACGCGCCGATATTGTCGCCCAGCAGCGTGAACGAGGAGTTGGGGTTCGTCGCTCGCGCCTTCTTCAGATAGCAGTTCATCGCGGGCAGCCCGGCCTCGCGCACGACGCCCTTCTTAGCGACCTGCTGGATGTGTCCGTGCACGTCCGTGAGGGTATAGATGTCCAGGGTGATCGGCGCGGCCGCGTCCTGTGAGGCCTCGTCCTGCCCGGCCGCGAGCGCTGCGGCTGGCAGGGACGCCAGGGAGAGGGCGGCCGCCGAGGCGAGCGCGAGTCGAGTCCATGGTCTGTACATGGGTGTGTTCCTTTCACCGGGGCGGCGCCGGAGCTGGGTCCTCTCCACCGCTCGGGGTGAGCCCGATGAGCTCGGGGTTGTGATCCGAGGAGCGGTAGGGGTTGTTGGCCTCGACGGCCAAGTGAGCGTTCATGCCGGCCCGCGAGTATTCGAAGGCGATGGATTCTTGGGCGTTGACAGCCCAGCTGGTCACCCCCGCGAGAAGGGGCTTGGCAGCGGCATTCGCGAAGACGTGGTCGAGCGATCCCGAGCGCCCCGAGTAGACGTAGGAAGCCTCCCCCGCGCCGGACACGTGCGCCCAACCCGCGGTTTCGAGGGCCTCGACGAGGCGCGCAAGGGACGCGTCGCGGTCCGTACCCACGCCCACCGCCACCGGGTTTTCAATCTCCTCCAGGGCGACCACGTCGGCCCCCAAGGCGTTGATCGCCGAGACCATCTTGGCCTCCTGGTTCCCGAAGGCCTCGCGCGAGAATGCGCCGCGCACCTTGCACTTCTTCGCCGTCACGAAGGCACCCGTACGGTCGGGGTAGCCCTTGCATCCGGCCTCGTCGACGCCCAGGTCGGAGAAGTAGTTGAGGACATTGAAGGTCGCCACGCGCGTGTCGCCTCCGACCGTGGGGACGCTCGGACGCTGCCCCGTAATGGTGACGGGCGAGCGGTCCGGATGCCCGGCGACCATCAACGTGGGTTGGAAAACGAAGGACCCGTGCCTGGGTTCGAGGACAACCGGCCCCGCGAAGGACACGTGGTAGCCAACGCGTGCGGGCGAGCCGTTCGCCAGGTAGGCGTAGGCACCCTCAGTGGCGGCCCCCTTCAGCAGGTTCGTGTTCGTGCCATCATCGAGGGCGATGACGCGCGCGGCATTGGCCGCCTCGTAGTCGCGGGCCGCCTGCCCGGGAGCGACCACGTCGGTGGCCGAGCGCAACGGGTTCTCACCTGGGGTGAGGGCGAGGGTGCCGTATTGGTTCGTCTGTTAGTTGTCGGTGATGGTCCACGTGCCCTGGGGAGCGAGGAGCATCGACTCGTAGGGCTCCGCCTGATCGGGGGTGGGGACGCCGGTGACCGGCGTAGGGGTCACAGCCTGGCAGCCCTCTACGTTATTCACGGAGGTCGCCGCCAGCTGGGTGAGGCTCTGGGGATTTCCCTTCGCGGTCGTCGCCGGGAACTCGCCGACATTTCCGGTGACACGCACGCACGTTCCGACCGCTGGAACCTGGCCGTTCTTCCCCGCGTAGACAAACAGAGCGTCCGAACTAGCGCGTCCCTCATCCCACACGCCGCCCGACCCGGGGGTCTGGATCGTGTAGCCGTCCAACGTCGCACCCAAAGAGGACTCGGCAGCCGGGTACGCGGCGGTCACAACGCCAAGCGTCGTCACGGTGGCCCCCACCATCGCGGAATCATCCCCCGCGCCCACGGCCTGAATATCCGGGATCGGCATATCGGCGAGGCCTGGGCGCTCCTCGCCCGACTGCGCGGCATCCACGTGGGCGGACTGGGCGGAATCCGACCGGTCCCCATCGACCGCTCAAGCGCCGGGCACAAGCCCCATCGCGGACAGCGCGAGCGCGCCGAGTACAGCTAGTGATCGTGTCCCGCACTTCATCGGGATGTCCTCTCAACCTCACCTCACCGTAAGGGGCCGACGAGCCCCGTACCGCAGGCGTCTTTACCAACGGCAACACGAGTTATGACAAGTGTAAGCGCGTGCACACGTGTGCGGAAGACATTGAGAATACTCCCGAAAATACAAGGCATTGCCGGGTGAGGGTGCACCGGACAGCGAAAAGCGACCCCGACCTCGTCAAACTTAGCCAGGTCCCGCGCACGTTAACCCGTTAGCATGCGCGCAAATCCTTCGATATGCATATGGGCCCTTTGATGCGCACCCAAACCCCTTCATATGCGTGTGGGCGGCGTCGCCCACACGCATATCATCGGGTTAACGTGCGGGTTATCAACCCCACGTGCATATCATCGGGTTAACGTGCGAGAGAGAAGGCCCACGCGCGGCGCACCCCGGCCTCGTACCGAGAAGATCGCGAGTCAGGACGCCGAGTACGGGGAGACGACCACCTGGGCGCGCTGCAGATCCTTTACCTCCGAGTATCCCGTCGAGGCCATGGTCCGCTTGAGCGCTCCGATGAAGTTCAGCGAACCATCCGCGCGCGTCGACGGACCATAGAGGATCTGCTCGAGCGTGCCCGTCGTACCCACGTGGACGCGCTGGCCGCGCGGCATATCCGGGTGCGTCGCCTCCGACCCCCAGTGCCAGCCGCGCCCGGGAGCCTCCTCCGCGCGGGCGATCGCGGCGCCGAGCATGACGGCGTCCGCGCCGCACGCAATCGCGCGCGACAGGTCACCGGAGCGGCCAATGCCGCCGTCCGCGATGACGTGCACGTAGCGGCCGCCGGACTCGTCCATATAGTCGCGCCGGGCTGCCGCCACATCCGCGATCGCTGTCGCCATGGGCGCATGCACGCCCAAGGACCGGCGCGTCGAGTGCGCCGCACCCCCGCCAAAACCGACGAGGACGCCCGCCGCGCCCGTACGCATCAGGTGCAGGGCCGCCGCGTCCGTGCACACGCCACCAACGATGACGGGGACATCCAACTCGTAGATGAAACGCTTAAGGTTGAGAGGCTCGCTGCGCGAGGACACGTGCTCGGCGGACACCGTCGAGCCGCGAATGATGAACAGGTCGACGCCCGCATCCACAACCGCGCGCCAGTACTTCTGCACGCGCTGAGGCGAGAGCTTGCCGGCCACGACCACGCCGGCTTCGCGCAGCTGCTTGAGGCGCGCGGTGATCAGCGACGGCTTGATCGGCTCGGAGTAGATGCGCTGGAGGGACGCGATCGACTCCTCCTCGCCCAGGTGAGCGATGTGGTCGAGGATCGGCGTCGGGTCCTCGTAGCGGGTCCACAGGCCATCCAGGTCGAGCACGCCGATACCACCGAGGCGACCGAAGGCGATCGCCGTCTCCGGGCTCATCACCGAGTCCATCGGGGCCGCCATCACGGGAATATCGACGTGGTAGGCGTCGATCTGCCAGCCCACGTTGACGTCCTCGGGATCCCGGGTGCGCCGCGCGGGCACGAGGGCGATATCGTCCAGCGTGTAGGCGCGGCGCCCGCGCTTGCCACGACCGATTTCCACTTCGTCGCTCATGACCCGATTCTACTGCCTCGAGGACGCTTCCACTGCCTCCGGGACGCAGATGTGCCCGCCCTCTGCCATAAACCATCTTGTCAATCTCACCTAGCGCAGCAAAGGGCGCACCTAACTTCGACGAACCGAGAGACACGCATGCCTGTCACATCAGAATCGGCGCGCCTTAGCGACAAACCAGAGCCCAAGCGTAGGCTGCATATCAGGCAATAACAAGGCAGGAAGCTCTGCCTCTATGGACAAGTTTCACACACTTTCGCGCACACATTGGAGACGTTTTCAGCATGGGACACAACCAGGGAACCACACCGCCCCACCCAAAGAACCACGAGTTTCACTCGAATAGTGAAGTCGCCAAAGAAGCGCTCAAATCACTAAAAACACAAACTGAAGCACTAAATAATTTATGCACATACCTACTTGCGATCTGTGCACTCATCTCCCTCAAAGATGGACTATTTTCAGAATTCCCACCATCATTCACCTATTACTATTCCGAAACCATAGCGGCCACAACTTTCACTTTCATATCCATTTTGATAAGGAAGCAGCACATTCAGCGAAAAATAGATATAGGAATCAAACAAAACATCAAATCACTATTTCCAAATAAGGATATATCAAATTCACCATCGTCAAAGAGTCACAAAAATCCCATCCTGAGCATCCAAGGAAAATACATGTACAAGAAGGGAAGGATAAAACCCCTCACAGACAAACACGGACTCACAACCCCTATCAAACAACTCACAACCCTTATCGAACATTACGGAACTCAAGCCACACTACTAACAAGCTTCATATCCATCATGATAGCGGGAAGCAACTACTCTACACTCAAGCTAGCATCTGGAATTATTCTTATTGCAGTACCTTTACACTATTGCATTGCGGTATGCACATTAATTACCAAATCAAATCGCCGATTAGTGAATTACATACTGAGACAATCTAAAGGATAGGAATCATCACCAATGCGACTCCGAGACGCAGATGTGCCCACCCTCTGCCACACTGGAGTCACCGGCAAGACTAGGAGCAATCATGAGCTGGATCGACGACCCGTGGATGGGTTTTGACACCGAGACG